>NZ_JAIUGP010000029.1:0-27030 GCF_020164655.1 Mesorhizobium sp. AD1-1 | reverse complement strand
CCCCCCCCCCCCCCCCCCCCCACGGGGAGGAACCGTCAGGCGGTTGAAAGCGGATGATTGCCGAATAACCAGAGGCTTCCGGCAGCCAAGACCGCCACGATAATACCCACGATTTCATGCGCCCACATGGCCGTCGCCAACCCCGAAAAGCCGAGGGCCCAAGGCGAGACCAGTGTCCACAGCCCAACCGCCAGATTTGCCCATTCCTCATAGGCATGGAAGGCGACCAGCGCACCCACGGCTATCAGGGCAATCACCGCACCGGCGATCCAGGCGTTCCAAGCTGCATAGGTTTCAGCCGCAAAGCCGAGATACCAGGGCGACAGTACTAGTGCTATGCCGGCGATCAGATTGACCACATCGATCACCGGACGATTTTCAGTTTTCAGCCATTTCTCCATTGTTCATCCTCCTTTCCTTATATGCTCAGTGCACCGCCCCTTGAGCGAGGGCGGGTTCGGCGGCGAGGGATTGCCCTTCGTCACCGCTAAGTTCTCTTCGTCGGCCGGGCCGAACGCGGTCATCGCGCGGAACCGAACCGGCCAGAACGAAGGGCTTGAGCTCGTCGGGCTGGAAGCGGTTGCCGGCGATCTCGCGCAGGGCGAGTTCGACGGCACCGTCACGTTGCCGGTCAGGCGAGGCTCGGCACCACGGCTGAGCGCCCGGGCCCCGCCCGGCCGCCGCGAAACGGTTCGGCACGGTATTTTCACAATCGAGCACGATCATCGGATCCATGATGCCCACCTCACGCTGCCTTCTGCTTCTGTTCAGGAACGGAAACGGCCAGTTTCGCTGTCGTAAGCTGCTCCAGTGCGAGCAGTGCCGATTCCACTTCGTCGAGCCGTGTCGGACGCGCGTTTTCAGGCATCCCTTCGGCCGTCGCGAGATCCACAAGATACTCGTTCCACGCCCAGTTGCGCAGGATGGCGCGTTTCTCGTCGACTGTCAGAAGAGGATCGACAACGAGGTCCATCGGCGATGCATAAAGCGCCTCGGGATCGGCCAATGCCGGTCCATAATGCGAGGCCTGTGAAACGGCACCGTAGCTGCTCGTGAGCAACGCCAGTTGCAGGCGGTTCCAGACAAGGTCCCTGCCGGCCTGCAGCCGCTTTTCGGCACTGGAAGATTCCGCGGATTTTTCCGCCGCGGGATTTACCTGAACCGAATAAGCGAGGCCCTGACGTTCGGCATAGTCGATGGCCGCCTGAACCGTCGGAAAATCGAGCTCCACCTGAGTCAGCGTGTCACCACTTCCGGTGTAGCCCATCAGCGGTTCGATGACCGGCGCCATACGCCGCTCGAACACCAGACGCCAGCCTTTCGGCCGCGCACGGCCCGAGGTCGTGACTGAACGGGAAGGCTTGTAGATCCGCGCGACCGCATCACGCGGGAACTCGGATCTGCCGAATGACAGCGCGCGCTTGCGATTGTCGTTTGCCGGTGCGAGATTTTCTGCGGCTTGTGTGACTTCTCTTTCTTCTTGCTTCTGCATCATTCCATCCTCCCATTTTGCGAAGGATGCGTCGGAGGCGGCTGCCTGCCGCCCCCGACTTGCTCCATGCGTCAGTGGGTGATCGGGATGCGCTTCACCTTCGACTGCGCGTCTGGGTTCTTCGGCAGCGTCAAGGTCAGGACGCCATTGGCAAAGGACGCCTTGACCTTGTCGTCCTCGACCTCGTAGCCGAGAGGTATGCGCCGCTCGAAGCGACCGTAGAAGCGCTCGGAGTAATCCTTCTCGCCGGTCTCCGACCGCTTTTCGCCACGCAGGGTCAGCACGTCCCCGTCGAGCAGGACTTCGATGTCCTTCTCTTCCATACCGGGGACCTCGGCGGTGACGCGAAGCTCATTGTCCGACTCCGAAATCTCCACCTTCGGCCAGCCATTCTCGAAAGACGAGAGCTGCCCCATGGAAGGCAAACGCGTCTCGAAGCTCCTCAACACATCGTCAAAGAGCCTGTTTACCTCGCGGTGAAGCGAAACAAAGGGATCGCCACCGCTATAGATGCTGGGAGCCTGGTTGTTGTTGCGGCTCCACGGGATAAGGTCACGCATGTTCATCTTCATTCACCTCCATGTTCAACCGCGCGGCACCGGACGACCGCCGGTGCCTGTCGCTTCTGGTTCACTCTGAGTTCAGGCGGCGTTCTTCTCGCCTTCGATCTGCCGTGGCTTCGCCTGGGCCGTGCTGCCGGCGATGGCGATCCGGCGCGGTTTCATCTCTTCGGGAAGCTCGCGCTTGAGATCAATGTTCAGCAGCCCGTTTTCCAGGCTGGCGCCGACGACCTTCACATGGTCTGCCAGTTCGAACTGCCGCTCGAAGGGGCGCCCGGGAACGCCGCGATAAAGATACTGGCCGTTGTCGTCACCCGATTGCGAGCCGCTCACAAGCAGCAAGTTCGGCTGATGAGTGATGGTCAATTGCTCCTGCGAAAAACCGGCGACCGCCATTGTGATGCGATAGTCGTCCTCACCGGTCTTGGCGATGTTGTAAGGCGGCCAATTGTCTATCGCGGTGACACGGCTCGCATTTTCGAGCAGATCGAAAACGCGATCGAAGCCGATGCTGGACCGGAACAAGGGGGTAAAATCGAGGTTTGTCTTCATAGCCACATCCTCCTTTGAGCAACATGGATACAAAAGGACGCCAAGAGAGCCTTGACGCCTCCTGACTTAGCGCCGGCCCCATCAGGCGGCCGGCGATTGTCGATTTAGAACATACAGTTGAGCGTTCAAGAGGTCTCTTAGGAAAATTTTCAGGCAAGATCCGGACGTATTGGGGAATGGGCGGGAAGAACGCATTGGGTGGTTCTGCTGGCGAATTTTCGCCAGCAGAAAGGCCCATCGGATTCCGGAAGGACGGCGCTTGGGTTAAAGTCGATCGACCAGTGCTGTGAAACCGGCGGCCGCGATGTCGATCTCGTGACTGCGACCGGCGGCGGGAAGCTTCTCGCATTGATCCAATTGGCGCAACGCGTCCATGATGGCATCGAAGCTGACCGGTTCGGTGACTCCGGGCGGCATGCGCAGCGCCGGCGCCGATTCCACCGCACAAGCGTCCGATGCCCATGACGACAGGATTGCACGCTTCTCCTGGACGTCCAGCGTCTCGTCGATCAGCACGTCCTGAGGTCGCTCGAAATGCCGTGCCGGATGCAGCAACCGGTCAAGAAAAACATCAGGGGCTTCGGGCTCGACTGGGGCAAAACTCGTCGAAATGGCTCTTTCCATCGGTGGTCCCTCCGCTTTCACTAGGCTCCTCTGTTGACATCATCTTGGTGGCTCTCGTGATTTCCACCGACTGAAATTTTGGAGAGTTTCGACCAAATTTCAATGGCGCCAACAAGGCCGCATCCTCACGGTTCAGCCCAGCATCAACATTTTTTCGAACCGGTGAAACAATCCGCGTGAATGTCAGTTCTGGCGTCTGAACAAGGCGCGCCGCAGCGCCAGGGCAGTCGGGCAGTCGGGCAGGAGAGTCAATCATGTCTTACATTTCCAGGAAGCGGCTGTGCATTGGCCTCCTCGCAGGAGTTTTGACGCTCTCGGCTGGCGGCTTTGCTCCGGTTTCAGCACAGGAAATCCCAAACGACTTCAGCGCCATCGTGCGTCAGAAACTGCCGGCGGTGGTCGCCATCACGACCAGGCAGATCATCCAGGACCAAACGACGCTCGACGATTTTCTGAATCCCTTCGACGGCCGCGGGCCTGTCCAGCCGCAGGTGCGGGAAGCGCTTGGCTCCGGCTTCGTCATCAGTCCCGAGGGCTATATCGTCACCAACAATCATGTCGTGGCCGACTCCACCGAAATCCACGTCGTCTTCTCCGACAAGGAGACTTCGCCCGCGCGACTGGTGGGCCGCGATCCAGCAACCGACATCGCGGTTTTGAAAGTGGATCCCCGGCCGAACATGACCACGACCGCCTGGGGTGACTCGGACGCAATGCAGCCGGGTGCCTGGACGATCGCGATCGGCAGTCCCTTCGGGCTCGGGGGAACCGTTACCGTCGGTGTTCTTTCGGCCCGCTCGCGCGACATCCAGGCCGGCCCTTATGACGATTTCCTCCAGACAGACGCCTCGATCAACAGAGGCAATTCCGGCGGTCCCCTATTTAACGCACGCGGCGAAGTGATCGGCGTCAACACGGCCATCGTCTCGCCGTCGGGCGGCAGCATAGGCATCGGCTTCGCCGTGCCGTCGCGAACGGCACGGCGCGTCGCCGATCAACTGATCCGCAACGGCCGGATCGAGCGCGGTTTCATCGGTGTGCGTCTCCAGGAGGTGACTCCGTCGCTTGCCGAGGCGCTTGGAATGTCTGGCACCAAGGGAGCGCTGGTCGCCTCCGTCGAGCCCGGCAGTCCAGCGGAGAAGGCCGGCTTACGATCAGGCGACGTAGTCACTCGGTTCAACGGCAAGGACATCCAGGGTGTCCATGACTTGACGCTGGCTGCGGCGAACGAAAAGCCGGGGTCGAGAGCGACGCTGACAAGGAACCGCGGCGGCTCACAGCAGGAGGTGGAATTGACCGTGGGCCAGCGCAAGGACGAGGAGATGCGGACCGGTGCTGTTCCGAATCCAGAAGCGGCGGATCAAGGTCTCGGGCTGTCGCTCAGCCCAATTCCAGATGAAGCGCGCCAGCAGCTCGGTCTTCAGCCGGGTACCACCGGCGTGTTTGTCCAGGAGGTCGCGCCGAACAGTCTTGCGGCTGAAAGCGGTCTCAAGCCCGGCGATGTGATCGTCTCGGCGAACAACCAGAATGTTACCCAGCCTTCGGATGTCCGACAGGAGTGGGCGAAATCCCGGCAGCAGAACAAGCCGATCCTGTTACGCATCGAACGGCAGGGACAATCGCTTTTCGTGGCCGTCTCAAACTCTTGAGCGACTATGTGCAGATGAAGATAGCCCAGATCGCACCTCTGATGGAGTCGGTACCGCCCAAGCTTTATGGCGGGACCGAGCGGATCGTTTCCTATTTGACCGAAGAGCTGGTTCGACAGGGCCACGATGTGACGTTGTTCGCCAGCGGCGATTCAAGCACTTCGGCCGAACTTGTGGCGTGTTGCGATACTGCACTGCGCCTGAACCCGAATGCCCATAACCACATCCCGTACCATGTCATGATGCTGGAACGCGTCCGCCGACGGGCGGATGAATTCGACGTGCTGCATTTTCACGTCGATGTCCTGCACTTCCCGATAATCCGTGAGTTCGCGCAGCGAACCGTTACCACCCTTCATGGTCGGCTCGACCTTCCGGATCTGGCGCAGCTTTACGCAATATTCGACGACATTCCGCTGGTCTCGATTTCCAATGACCAGCGGCGGCCGATGCCGCCGGTCAATTGGCTCGGAACCGTCTACCATGGTTTGCCGCCCGCCATTCTCCCCTTCCAGCCCAAGGCCTCGGGTTATCTGGCGTTCCTTGGCCGCATCTCGCCGGAAAAAGGACCTGAAGTCGCGATGGAAATCGCTGCGCGCGCCGGAATGCCACTGAAGATCGCGGCCAAAATCGACGCGGTGGACCAATCATTTTGGAGTGAGAAAGTCGAACCCCAGTTGCTTCGAAATTCGAAGGTCGAGTTCATTGGCGAGATCGATGAGCGGCAGAAGGCGGAGTTTCTCGGCAATGCGGCGGCGCTGCTGTTTCCTATAGACTGGCCTGAGCCATTCGGCCTCGTAACGATCGAGGCGATGGCCTGCGGCACCCCGGTGATAGCCTTCAACCGCGGAGCCGTTCCAGAGGTCGTCGACAATGGAGTGTCCGGAGTGATCGTGGAAGGCGTTGACGAGGCCGTAGACGCAATACGGCGGATAGGCGGTCTCGATCGAGCAAAGGTGAGGGAAACTTTTGAAAAGAGGTTCACGGTGGAGCGCATGTGCAGCGATTATTTGGCAATCTACCACTCGCTGGCGCGCGACCAGCGATTCTCACTGGGCTCGCGAAATGGCATCGCGGCAAAAGCAGATACGATAACCAGCCCTGTTTCGGGAGTGTTGGCTGTCTGAGCCGCCAGATTCCCGCCGGCCTCAGTCGACTTTCAACAGCGGAACTTCGCCGAAAATCCGCCAAGGATTCGAAGGACGCTCTCCGCAACCGCGCATCGCAGGATTGATGCGAAACACCATTGATAGGCTATGGCCGGGCGCAGCCATAATGGAATAAGCGCCAGCATCGGCCGTCTGAACAGGAGGGTTGAGATGAGCATCGAAGTCGAAGAACGTAAGCTTGAACCAGCCGTTGCTCTTCCCGCACTCGATGAATCGGCGCCGCGCGAGCCGCATAGACAATTTGCGCTGAAGCACGAGGACTGTTTCGTCGTTGCGGACAGTTATGGAGACATACGCGGCACTGGCGACGGGCTTTTCCGCGACGATACGCGTGTGCTGTCGCGCTTCCGGCTGTTCGTCGGCGACCACATGCCCTCGCTGCTCGGCGCCTCGCTGTCGCAGGACAACATCCTATTCACAGCCAATCTCACAAATCTGTCCACAATCGGATCCGACGGTAGTGAGGCACTGCCGGGCGTCGTGCACATCGAGCGGACCAGGTTCATCTGGCAAGACCGCATGTTCGAGCGAATCGCGTTCTCGAACTACTCCCGACGCGAGGTCCTGCTGCCGGTTCGTTTCGACTTTGACGCCGATTTTCGTGACATGTTCGAGGTGCGCGGCACCACTCGAAGCCGCCGTGGTCGCGCCCATGACGCGCTGGTCGGTGAGACGAGCGTCACGTTTCGGTACGAAGGCCTCGACAATGTTTCGCGCCAATCTGTTATTGCGTTTTCGACTAGGCCTGATCAGGTGCACCCCAATCACGCCGAGTTCCTCATTCGGGTGGAGAGGCGCGCCAGAAGAGCATTGTACCTGGAGGTCGGTCAAAACGAAGAAGTGCCATCCAGCGATCGCTTCCGCGCGGCGGCGGCGCGAGCTCGGTTTGCCATGCGCTCAAAGCGTCGGCAGGGCGCCACTATCTTCAGCTCGGGCCGCGTGTTCAACGACTGGCTCACGCGAACACGGGCCGACATTGCCCTGCTGACCACCGATCTGGAGACCGGGCCATATCCGTATGCCGGCATTCCCTGGTTTTCGACCGCTTTTGGCCGCGACGGCGTCATTTCCGCCTTGCAGATGCTGTGGCTGAACCCCGCGCTCGCTCGCGGAGTCCTGGCGTTCCTTGCCCGCTATCAGTCGACAGAGACTTCGATATTTGACGATGCCGAACCCGGCAAGATCATGCACGAGACGCGCAAGGGGGAAATGGCTGTCCTGCGCGAACTGCCGTTCGGCCGCTACTATGGTGGGGTCGACACCACTCCGCTCTATGTCTACCTGGGTTGTTCCTACGCTGATCGCACCGGAGATCAGGAATTCGTGGACCGCATGTGGGATTCGCTATGTGCGGCAATCGGGTGGATGGAGGAGGTGGGAGCTCGCAACGGGGATGGCTTCGTGACCTACAGCAGGGCGGCAGATACCGGGCTTTTCAACCAGGGCTGGAAGGACAGCGCCGATGCGATCTTCCATGCCGATGGTACTATACCGAAGGGGCCAATCGCACTGGTGGAGGTGCAAGGCTATGTCTTCGCAGCCTATCAAGGCATGGCTGCATTGGCAGCCAAACGCGGCGACGCGGCCAAGGCAGCGCACTGGAGCGCCATGGCGGAAAAAATCCGCAGCGCAGTGGAGAGCCGATTCTGGATGCCGGAGCGAAACTTCTACGCCTTAGCAATCGATGGGGAAGGCAAGCAATGCGCGGTGCGCGCCTCCAATGCGGCGCATCTGCTTTACGTTGGGCTGCCATCGGCGGAACGGGCGCAATTAATTGCCGAGCAGTTGCTGTCGGCGCATCTCCACAGCGGTTGGGGCGTTCGCACCTTGGCCGACGACGAGCTCCCGTTCAATCCGATGTCCTATCATAACGGCTCGATCTGGCCGCATGACACGGCAATCTGTGCCGCAGGACTAGCCCGCTATCAGCAGCGCACCAGCGTCGTGAAGCTTTTGAGCAGCATGTTCGAGGCGGCGGTCCAGTTCAACATGCGGCTTCCGGAGCTGTTCTGCGGCTTTACGCGCGCCATCGGCGACGCGCCGATCGCTTATCCTGTCGCCTGTCTGCCGCAGGCGTGGTCTGCCGGTTCGGCCTTCATGATGTTGCAGGCCTGTCTTGGGATCCGCATCGATGGTTGGAAGCGCGAGATCAATGTCGAACGCCCACGGTTGCCGATCGGCATCGACAACATCGTCATCCGGCATTTAGCCGTTGGGGAGGCGAAGGTCGATCTCAATTTCCAGCGCGTCGGCGACCGGGTTGTCTGCTATCTCGGTGAACGGCACGAGGGCCTGGTGCCGCTGGCCGTTCGCTCTTAGCAATCGCAGCCGGAGTGCCTGCCGTCGGCTTCGAGATGCTGCTGGCGTTTGCCTGGCGAGCTGGTCTTGAATGTAAAAGAGGTGCTTCCAATCTCTTCTGTGATGTCCAACCGGCATTCAGCGGTTCGAGGACGAGCAGTGCATCTGCGGATACGATCACCAGGTCCAGTTGTTGAAGGGAGGTCACTATGGAAAGTGATGCTTTCAAGCAGCCAGTCTTCGTAGGGGAGAATGGCTACATCCAAAAAATCGACTGCGTGATGGATGCTATTGAGTTTCTGGAAGAATGGCCTGTCGAAAAACGTGGTCTCCTTCACGCGGCGGCCTGTGAAGCGTGCTACTCGGCTTATGATGGCCGCAAGCCTGTCGAGGCTGCGCACAAGGCCTTTACGACTTGGGCCCGCAAGATCGGCGTCATCGAGGATGTGCCTACAGCACCGCCGTGGATGACAGGACCAAAGATCAGTAACGCAGACCGCGTGTGAGGGTGCGGAACCGGGACGATGCTCGTCACCGGTGATCATCCGGCGGTCTCGAGCGTGGTCTTTGAGGGCTGTAGACCGGGGCGGCCAGCCATTGGCTGGTGTCCGTCATGGCCTCATTTTGCGCCAACCGGTTAGTCTGGTCCCCAACCGACATTTGGAACATTCGTAGACGCGTGAAGTTCGGAATCTGCCTTGGCTGAATCCCCGTCAGCCAAGGTCGGAGCGGCCTCCATTCAGCTTCCACAGCCCGCCCCGGGCGGGGGCAAAACTGTCTGGGCGGGCTTCGATCTGGCCTGGCTATAAGTTGCGACTTGTGCAGTAGGCGACACCCTAACCAGAAAGCCGAACGCGCACCGCGACCGGCAGCCTAGCGCAAGGAGGGCCCGGTAGCGCAACTGCGCGCCTCCACCAAGGACGGATCGCCGCTTCGAACTTCCCAACAGCTCTCGGCGCCGGAGCGCCAGAAATGGAGTTCGAGGCGCTCTTTCCCGAGCCGCACGTCTTTCAAGGTGAATTCCGGCATCCAGTCCGGCAGCCTGGGATCGATGTACAGCTTGCCATTTGGAGCGTCGGGCTGGAAGCCGATGATCGCCTGCAAAAGTGAAAAGCACGACCCCGCCGCCCAGGCCTGCGGAACGTTCGCTCCCTTATACTGCACCGGGAACGTTGCGGGCGATCGCGGCAAGCCGGCGAACAGCTCTGGCATTCGATGTTGCATGAAGTAGATTGCGGCGCTGCTTACGTCGCGAGAGAGGCGACAAGCTTCCGCCCAGAAGCCATAGCGTCGGAATCCGAGCGCTATCAGTCCGTTGTCATGCGGCCACACGGAGCCGCATTGATAGGAATGTGGATTGTAGGCAGGGTGATCGGCTGAAAGCGTCCGGATTCCCCAACCGCTCCACATATCCTGCATCATCAGCCGCTGCACCACCCTAGCGGCTCGTTCGGGGGGAACTATTCCCGACCAAAGACAGTGACCAGGGTTGGAGGCGACGCTCAGCACCGGTTTCTTGTCGCCATCGAGCGCGAACGCGTAGAAGCCGGACGCCTCATCCCAGAAGACCCGGTTGAACCGGTCGAACAAGCTCCTGGCTTTGACACGAAGCTGCTCGGCACGTGCGCCGTCGCCTCTGGCATCGAAGATTTCAGCCATGCGCTGCCAAGCGTCGTAGACATAGCCTTGCAATTCGCAAAGCGCCTTGGGTCCCTTTACCAGCGTGCCATCTGTGTAAACCAGGGCATCGCCGGCGTCTTTCCAACTCTGATTTTCGTATCCCGAAGCCGAACGGGTTTCATATTCCTGGAAGCCATCACCGTCGCGGTCCCCATAGCGGTCAATCCAATCCAGGCATTTTTCGGCCGTGGCGATGTGTCGGTCCAGCAGGCTGGAGTCACCGGTGGATCGCCAAGTGTTGTGAAGCACGATGAGGTAGAGAGGCGTTGCATCGGCTGTGCCGTAATATGGTGTATGGGGGATCAGATTGAAATGGGCGAGTTCGCCGGTGCGAAGCTCATGCATTATCTTCCCTGGTTCCGCATCGCGGTAGTCGTCGCGCTCGGTTGCTTGAAGGCGTCCCAAAACGTCCAGGGCACCGCGCGAAAAATCCGGATAGACCAGCGCATTCTGAAGCGAGACTATCAGGCTGTCACGACCAAACAGTCCGATGAACCATGGCAGTCCGGCGGCCGGGACATATTCTAGCTCGTCCGTCCCTTCGATCGGCAGCCGCAGCGCCGCCATGTCTTCGACCGCCTGATGATAGAAGCGGTAGAATTCGTCATTGGAACAGCTGAAGTTCAGGGCACTGCCTCGCCATTGTGCGAGGCGTTTCGCCGCTTTAGAGCTAAGGGCTTGGTCGATGCAGACGCGTGGTGCCCGATAGACCGCATCACCGTTGCCGAAGTCATAGAGAAGGCAAGCATGCCATACCTCGCCCGGCTCGAGCTTAATGTCGAAACTGATCCGGCCGTTGGCATAGACAGGCTTCTTGGACGTGTGGCGGATTTTTACCGTGACCTCTCGCTTAAAATCCTGATTGACGTAGGACGTGCGAAGGCGTGCCAGTTTGCACGACCATTCCGTGGTGATCCGTCCGCGGCGGATGATCGGGCCGCCCTTGACTTCGAAGAGATCGGCAAAGTCGCTGCGCATAGCAACTTCCAAATTGAACCGTACAGCCTTTTGCCCGTGGTTTACGAGGTCAAGATCCTCATGTAGCCCCTCATCCAACGCTCGGCCGATCCCCAATCCCAGGCTGCCCGCGAGCACATGGCCTGTTTCAGTCGCGAACGCCTGGTTCACGAGATAGACCTTGGCTGCGAAGTAGGCGATATTTCCGGAATTGAGGAGGTCCCATGGTTGCCCATTGGCAAAGATCTGCCAGCTGGATATCAGGCGGGTGTCCGACGCATACAACCCGTTTTGCGTGGGCCAGCGGATCTGGCCGTCCGGTTCGGTCACTAGGAAGCTGCGCCCCTGGTTGATTGCTAAACGCGGCGGTCCAATGGTGATCTCTAGCGTCATTTCAACGACTGACCCAATTGCAGCGTCCGCGGAGGGATCTCGTCCGTAAGAGCACACCAAATGTTCGTCGTTCGGGCCGGCAATATTCCGTCTCGAAAAATTGAGTTTGGACCTTCAGCGCCCCTCGTCAAGACGTCGCGGCCACGAGGCTAGTTGGCCGCGGGGAGCAGACGCCCTTGGCAGAGCTCTTGCCTCGCGAACGGTCCTGCAGCCTTCAGGTGTAACCGCGGTCAGTGGTCGGCGGGACAATCGAAGCTCGTCCCAATTTGATCAAGCGTTTGAGAGCGGTTCACCTCACTTACCCGGTTCACCGTCATCACAAAGTACAGCTCGACACCTGACGGTGCGGCCGGATCCGAAAGCGATATCGGCGTGGTATCAGTTGCTAACCTGAGACAGGGTATCCGTCGGACCGCGCAAGCCCGGCAAGATCACGCAAGACCCGGCCCGTGACTTGTTGAATGAGGCGGACTCCACCCAGCAACTCGTGCTGCTGCGAAGGAGCGCTGCCTTCTCCCGATCTGTACATCGTATTTCCATCCGGTCGGGTAGGCGTCCAGCACGATCCCCAACGGCAGTTCGCATGTTGGCGGGGTTCCATGATCGAGTGTCCGCACATTGCCGCCCGCTCATTCTGGCGGCGAAGCGTTCGAAGCAAAGGCAGGTAGGCATGCGCCCGTCCAGCGATCGCATGACATTCCTCGGCTTCCTTAGTGAGCGTCAGGCCGCGAAACGTGACGGTGCTTTCTTACCCTAGCGACCGCCGACTTGTCGATGGTTATCACCCCGCCGCAATCAATCCGCACCGTCAGCTTATTAGCTTCGCGATCGATGCGGATGATGTCTCCAACAAGAACAAGTTTATCCCCAGCTCGGGCTTTAGGTGGTGCATCCACCGGATAAGGATGGTCGTAGGACGGAATGCTGACTCTGGCGCGTCCGCTAGGGAGCACCGTAATGACGGTAGAGGTCAACGCGACCTCGTCGCCAATCTCAAACTCCCGAGGCACACTGTAATGCAGCATGGGGATCCTCCGGTGCTTTCCAGGTTAATGCTGGCAAACTAAGTTGGTTGCGTAAAATCTCGCAAATGGAGAGCCCACACTCCCCGCCATCCGAGGCCGACGAACGTGAACGGCTTGAAACCGGTCTTTGGCTGGGAGGTCAGCCATTCGGCTTCGTTCACACGGATCGGGCCGGTCGGACTTCCCGAACATGGCCCCTTCCGAGGGTCACCAACGCATCATGTCCGTGCCTGGGCCCCCAGCAAGGCAGTTCGTGGAGAGATTCGGCCGATCAACGGACCGAGATTGGCCATCGCTGATCATGCTGATACTGCCCCGGTACTGATCTCGCCGCAGCGTTTCAGCCGCTGCGCCGCCGTCCACGACGACGAACGCTTGCTTCGCAGGACGGAGAGCACATAGGTGCGCACGTCCTCAAGCTGTTCATGAATGGCCTGACTGGGAAGGATGAACTGCTCGACGCTCAGAGGGACTGGCTAGGCGGCCTGACCTGTCGCGACAGCATGTTCCTGCCAGCTCCGCAGACATCACAGAGGCCGCGTGACTGATGTTCCTCAAATGAAGGTGGCGGTCAAGAAAGCGGTTTGCCTGGCCTATAATTATGGGCAGGATTTCGCAGCGACCAGCTTCTGTTTTCGGCGCTTTCTTCCTGATCTTGTTCAAGGATGGACTGTTCCGGCCGGAACATGTTGGTGTCGCCAGCACGAGAGAACGGGCGAGCGCATACCCGATTGGCGTTTAGAGGGCTCGCACCACTTGGGGGTGATGCGAGCCCGGCCAAGGGTTGCCTTTCCTTGACCAGCAGCGCTAGGCGCTGCCACCGCTGGAACGGGTTCTTGTGACGTGAGGTTCTACTAAGGACAAAAAAGGGCATGCCATTCACCACCAATGCACATGAGCGACCGCGTTGTAGGCGGCGGCGCCGCAACGCTTCGCTCCGTAAAAATCGTACAGAGAACGTTTTTCGCAATCCGAACTTAGAAGGCAATGCCCCCGTTTTTTCTTCGACTTAGCCGATGACGGCGAAATTCATCCCGACACCGAAGCTGTCGACCTTCCCACCTTGGAATCCGTTGAGAACGAAGCGACTAGAGCCCTCTCGAAATAGTCAGGGATCAGAAGTCGCACGGCTTCAGGGAAGTTGCCTTCCGCGCCCGCGACCAAGCGAGTCAGCTATTCATCGTCAAGGTCGCGTCGAGCTCTCCGTGGGTGAAGCCGCCTGACCGTTGTTTGTCAGGAATGACAGAGGTCAAGCTTGCCACTGGCGACACCCTTTGCTTGCCTACCCGTTTCGCAAATGAAAGGAGGTAGGCATGGAACGGTATTTCTCGGTGGCCATTGTGACGCTGCTCTGCAGCCTGATGACCTTTGGCATGGCGCTGACAGTCGCCAGAACCCACAAAAAGACAGGGATTCTCGCCCCGACGATGACTGGCGATCCGTTGCTTGAGCGGACAATCCGCGCCCATTCAAACTCAATTGAATGGCTGCCGATCTTTCTGCCGTCGATGTGGCTTTTCGCGGTCTACTGGAGCGCGCCATGGGCGGCTGCACTGGGACTGCTTTGGATAGCCGGAAGGATCGCCTACTTCATCGGTTACCTGTCCGCGCCGCTGAGGCGGTACCCCGGCTTCTTTATTCAAGCTCTCGCCGCATTCGCCCTTCTCTTCGGCGCCCTTGGCAGGATCATATTCTTGATGATGCCGGGATAGGTCTGGCGCTCAAACTTGTGACGTCAGCCTCCGCTACCCGGCGTTCCGCACGTGGAACCGAAGCAAGCGTTCTCCCATTACAGGTCAGGCGACTGGAAGGACGCGCACAATGGAAATCCAGGGAATATACGCCGCGCTCGCGACATCGAGCATGGGCGATGCAGAGAAGTTCTATACTCACCTGTTCGACCGGGGACCGGATGATCGTCCCATGGAAGGGTTGATCCAATGGCGTGGCGTGGCAGGCGCTAACATCCAGATCTTCCAAGACAAAGAGAATGCAGGGTCAGGTAGACTGACAATTGTCGTGCCCAGAATAGATGATGCCCGCAAATCGCTCGAAGAAACTGGAGTGAGGCTGACCGGCGAATCGGAGGGTGACTACGGAAGGATCGCTCAGTTTGCAGACCCTGACGGAAATCGCATCACTCTGGCGGAGCCACCCTCGAGGCTCTTCAAAACATAACAAGCCCGAAGCGCGCAACGCATCAGCATCGCGCGTTCCGGCGTGGTGACCCACCCTTGCGAGAGGTGCTCTCACAGGACTGATCGGGGCAAACGGAGTTGCCCCTGGCAGAGGAACCGCCCTATGATCCGGTGCGGGGTGGGATTGGATGACGCCAAGGTTCATAGCCAAACAGCTTTCGTGGCCGACTGGGATGGGTGGTTGGCTTGTCCGGGCAGGCATGAACCGCGGCAATGCCCGGCTGAACACTTACGCCGTCGATCAATTGCACTTGGCTCCGGAAGATCGTGTCGTTGAAGTCGGATTCGGCGGTGGGACGGTGCTGCCGCGACTTCTTGAGGGCGCACTATTCGTCTGCGGCGTTGATCGCTCAAAGGGCGTCGTGGACGCCGCCGCGCATCGGTTCGCTGATGCAGTCAATGCCGGGCGAGCCGAGTTTCGCGTCGGCACGGTCGAGAGCCTGCCACTGCCGGATGCAACATTCGACAAGGCTCTCAGCGTCCACACAGTGTATTTCTGGCAAAGCCTTAAAGCTGGGTCCGCGGAATTCGGACGCGTGCTCAAGCCGGGCGGGCGAGTCGTGCTTGGCCTCCTCCCGAAGGTGCATATGGATCGAATGAACATGCCGGCCGACATCTTCACAGCGCGCGAGCCGGACGAGGTCATTGCCGCATTGTAAGATTCAGGGTTCAGCGACACCGAGGTGCGGAGACCGAGTTCGGAAACCGCGTGGCTCGTTGCGACAGGTGTGCGGAGATAATTTGAGATCGCCTGTTGATCACAAGCTGTCGCCACCCGTCCTTCCGCTCATTTGCATCTCACGCCAGAAGCGGACATTCAGCTGCCGGCCCCACTGCGGTCATTCGAGAACCGCGACGGATGACCGCTCAGACGCAAAGTGGACGACTTCCTTTCGAGCTAGGAATACCGTCTTCGGTAGACTTCGAGCCGGGTGCGGTCTTCGGGCGCGAGAAGCGTTGCACACTTTGGTTCCTGTCTGGATTGTTAGCGGCACGACTCGGCGAGCCGCGACGCTTCCCTGAAGGGTTTCGGCGAATGAGCGGCAGATTTCACAGCCCAATAGTTTGCCCGGCTTCCAGATGAAGGAAGGCAGCCGAGGAATTGCTGAGCGGGTCCTCAGGCAACGCGTGAACGGCGGAACTGCGAGTTGCATCCACCAGAGTCGCCGCCGCCTGCTCAACTTCGTTTGCCAAGTGATCAACCCGCTCCATGCGGTTGATGACGCGATCGTGGAGCATCTGGAGTCGCGCATCATGGTACATCAAGCTGCGCAGATGCCCGGAGTTGAGCGGTTCGAACAGCACTGTCATAGCTCGGCATCCTCGGTTCCCATCCCTTCCATTAGCAAACCATTATTTTCAGCTTTGGTTCCGATTGCCGAGAGGGGGATGCATGAATACACGCTCGAGAATGGCGAGCAGCGAACCCAGAGCGCGCATCACGTCTCACGCGGGCGCGGATCGCGGATCAATGACGGCCGGGAGGCACGCCCACTGGGCCTGCGCGCGCGCTAATTGTCCGATCACCGGCGCAGAAATTTTGCCAAATATTCCGACCCCATAATGTGATTTGGTTTTTCAGCAGGTTCTCCCAATATGCCACTAGAGGGGGGATTGGGAGGTCACGTGGATGGAACGCCTGTTGAAGTCCGACGACGTCATACAACAAGCCATAGACCAGGCTATTCAGGGCGATATCGTGTCCCTTAAGAAGGCCATCGCATTCATCCGAACGAAGCGCCCTGACCTAAAGGGCGAGCTGGACGAACTCGGCCACGACAACCCAATATGTGAAAAGGTGGTCCAAGTCGCTGCGCAGACTGGGAAAGCCGTCCTCTTCGACCTGCACGATTAGACCAGCGCCCGTTGTTTAAACCCTATCATTATCAGCGGATCGCAATTCCGACCCGCAATGGAACCATTTGTCCGACAATAAGTTATAGGCGCCAGGACTCATGGGGGCGCCCTTGGCGAAGCGTGACAATGCCGGCCACAAGACCGTCGCCGACTCTCTTCAGGAACTGATCCGAAACGAGGACAACCGTCGTCAGGTTCGGAGGGCCTTCCGGTTGGAGGTCGAACCTGAGTTGCCGCCGACGTTAGCCTCACTCCTCGACGTCATTGAACAGGCTCGTCAGGAAACCCTAAATTACCCTCATGAGCCACCAGAGGTACGACTTGAGGCGAGACCCGGATGGGAGCTGGACGGTGTTCAACGTGTTCAACGTGTTCACCGGGCAGCCGGCTGATGAGTGCGGGTCACCGGCTGAACACTTCGACCAGCCCTACGCCGAGGACTTGGCAGCGATCCTGAATGTCGAAGACCTGAAACGTGGCGTCGTCCGCCGTGATCATTGACGACTCCTTGGGGGCCTGCATTCCCAAGTATTTTAGTAAAATCTTGTCGTTGTCTTATATGCAACTGACACTATGCCGCCTGAATATCCTGTGTATTCGGCAACGAAGTGGCACCTTAGAGCGTACTAATGTGAGCGGCGGCCCTACGCTTGCTGCACTTAGTAAGACAACCACAGGAGAGTGTCATGGCAAGTATCCTTGCGAGAACCGCCAAAGCATTGGCGAGTGGTGCAATGATTGCAGTTATATGCATGCCGGCATATGCGGGCGGGATAGGCGTCGGAGCCGGAGCCTCGGTGGGGGGGAGTGGCGGTGTCAATGCCGGGGTGGGTGCTTCCGTCGGCGGTTCGGGCGGAGTCAATGCTGGCGTCGGCGCCTCGATCGGTGGCGCGGGCGGCGTCAATGCCGGTGCTGGTGTTTCGGTTGGAGGGGCAGGCGGCGTGAACGCCGGCCTCGGAACATCAGTTGGTGGCACCACTGGCATCAGTGCCGGAGCCGCTGCGACGGTGGGCAGCCCGAAGGTTTTGAAGGCTAGAATTGGCGCAAAGATCGGTGGCCCCAATACATTGCGGGCAGGGGCGGGGGCTTCGGTCGGTGGCTCAAGTGGCGTCGATGCCGGCCTCGGGGCGTCGGTCGGCGGCTCCAGCGGTATTAATGCCGGAGCCGGTGCGCGGGTAGGCGGAACCAACGGTGTGACGGCCGGATTGGGTACAACTGTGGGCGGCACGAGCGGCGTTGGTGCTGGGGCGGGCGTAGGCATTGGCAACGGCGTCAATATGGCTCTCGGCATCGACGTCGGAAACAGTCCGAGCAGCCCAAGCAATCCAGGCAATCCGACCGGTCCCAAAGTAGCCAGTGCCGTCGCCAATATGTCGGATGGCAAGTTGGCTCGCATGAAGAAGCGGTGCGTAGACGTGCTTGGCAGCCAAGAGACTTATGACCGCGACCTGCGCCAGCTCTGCCTACTGATCGCCGGCCGTTGACCTGGACAGCCGGGACGGAAGTGCGAACCAGCCGTAAGGCGGTATGACACTCTCCTGGCCTTCGGCCAGTCAGAAAGCCCGTCTCCCGCAAGCGACGGGCTTTTTGCCGGTGCTATTCAAGAGAGATCTTCGATCATTCATAGCTTCTAACGCTCGCGGCTCGTCTCTAAACCCTCCATGTAGTTGGCTAGCCTGAGCCTTTCCTGGCTCCGATCACCCGCGCAGAGATTGCACTAAATTCCGACACCATCGGTCGGGCTTTAGTCCGAGTTGACATTCACCCGAGCCGCTCAAATGATCCCGCCAAATCGGTGGCAGGGGATCACATGCCGATAGCACGCCTCGCGAAAGACAGCGTCTTTGAACCTGAAGATCTGACCTTTCTGTACGAAATGTTGGACCAACTTTGTTTGCTGCGCGGGATAGAGCGCCAAAGCCATGAAGCTGAAGCGGCGGCCCTGGCGCTGATTGCCCGCTACAAGGCTGGGCTGCGCGGTGACGAACTCGCGCAATCCTTGGAACTCAAATAGCCGATTTGAGGTAGTCCAGTCAGGGAACCCTCAAGGCCACCAATGGTTGGGCTCAGTGCAACCGTGCAGGCCGACCATGCCGGAACTGTCTACCGAGCAACAGCAGGCTATATCGCGTCTCATTCGGAAGTGGATTACTTCTGAGACCCTGCGTCGCTACATCTTCCAACTGCTGAAACTCCCTGCAGACCCGGATCTATCCGAGGAGCAGCGGTCCAAGCTTGACGAGCTGGATCGGAAGCACAACGTATCGTTCCATGGAACCAAGGTACGAACTGAAGAAGGACCCGAAGGGGTGGTCAGTGGTCGACCGACACACCGGCAAACCAGCCGAGCCCGAAGGTCACCCAGCCGTCTGCCTGGACGTCATCTACGCGACTGACCTGGTGATGCTCCTGAACGCCAACGATCTGAAGAGCAGACTCTCTTGCGGTCGATTCGCCTGACGGGACCTGTTGTCTTCCAGTCCGGCAATGCCGAAGCATTTTCCGCCGGGCTCGCCGAGCGCTTGAAGTCGATGAAGGTCGGGGACGGATACGATCCCAAATCGCAATGCGGTCCGTTAATCAACAGGAAGGCCGTCGACCGGCTCACCCAATTGGTAACCGACGCCACAGCGAGAGGCGCCAAGGTGCTCGTCGGCGGCGGACCGATAGAGCGTCAAGGATACTTCTTCGCTCCAACGGTGTTGACGGGCGTCTCGCCAGATTCGGGGATTTCAGCTGAGGACATTTTCGGTCCGATTGCCGCCCTCACAACTTTCGAAACCGAAGACGAGGTTATCGAACTGGCCGCGACGGCCCCCTCTTTGTCCTTGACGAGGCTGATAATCAATTCTGCGCTGCCCCAACTGGTGGCGTAAATTGCGTCGCACGAGCAGCGCGTTTTAAATGAGGCGGGATGCGATGCACTGGCAAGCTTTCTGCTGCCTGCACTCTGCTGAAGGGCGAGACTGTGAGCTTGAATTGGCTCAAACCTGGGCTTGAAAGCCGTCGAAGACTGCCATATCTTTTGCACAAGAAATCTGACTCCCACTATGGGTAGGATGAATCTGTGGCCCAGGCACTCAAGATCCCCGAACAGAACGGACCTCTCATCTTGTCCTATATGGACGGGAACGGGAAGATTGCGATCGAACAGGTCGCGGATGGTTTTGGCATGTCCAAGAGCCAGTTGGCCCAAACCGCTGGTCTTGCTCGCGAGACCCTGTATCGGTCAGAGCGCAGCGCTGCTGTGAAAACACAGGGACGTCTGAGGGAGATGCTCGAGATTATCAGTCGGGTGACGGATTGGGCGGGCGGCAAAGAGCAGGCGATGGCCTGGTATCGGGCTCAGCCGCTTCCAGCATTTGGCGGACGCACTGCTGAAGCGCTGGTGAAGGAGGGCAAGGCCGTTGCGGTCCGTGATTATCTCGATCACATGGCCGTTGGTGGTTTTGCGTGAAGTTTGTCGGAACCTGCTATCGGGCGCACGATCCACGTTGGGCATTTAAGCCCACTTCCGGTGAAGGAGCAGCGATCAGAGGGGCACGATTCAACCCCAAAGGCGTGCCGGCGCTCTATCTGGCGTTAACCCTGATGACGGCGATCAAGGAAGCCAACCAGGGCTTCGCACAGCGGATCGACCCTTGCGTGCTGTGTTCGTATGAGGTCGACTGCGACGACATCGCGGATCTGACAATGGACGAGGCGAGGGGAGAATTTTCTGTCGCGCTCGAAGACATGGGCTGCGCCTGGGCGACGGCGCTTAGCGATGGGGAGCGTCCGGCGTCCTGGTCCGTCTACGACCGGCTGCGGCCTCGAAACATTGCCGGCATCGTTGTCCCAAGTTTCGCCCCGAGCGCTGAGATGGAGGATCGCAATCTGGTCCTTTGGGACTGGGGCCCGGATCTGCCGCACAAGATAGCTGTATTCGACCCGAGCGGCCGGTTGCCGAAGGACCAGCTATCCTGGCGGTAACGCACTCTCGCTCATCCGGACGGCAGGGGGGTCTTTCGCCCTACAGGCCTGATGGTTTGGTGAGATTGACACGGAACAGTCGCGTCCGCGCCTCCCCAGTCAAAGCTCGGGTAGCTCAGAACCTCCGTTCCCGGAATGAAAGCAGCCGGGCAGGTAGGGAGCTAAGGCGCTGCGGGCGAGCGCGCTAGCAGATCTCTCAGCGATGCGTGCGGCAACGGCGGCAGCGACCCACAACTAGGCGGGTTCTGCCACAGCCTTCGACCGCTACGTCGAGCGGTGCTTATGCAGTGAGAGCCCCGAAAGCGGTGGGGTTCGATGGTGGGTCTGCAATCACCTCTCCAGCTTTCTTCCGTTCCGCTGCAGCGTCTTCCATCACTGCTGGGGTCTCCTCGATCAGGTCGCGACCGTGTCGAAGAGTAATCCTGCTGCTGGCGCGGTACTGATTTCATAAGCTGCCCATCGGAAACCCCTGTTGCGAGCCGGATATTCCACTGTGTCCTGTCACGGGGTCACGGGTCACGGCTGGCTGGTGCCCCTTTGACGCCAAAAACCTCGCTGGCCCCACCAATGTTCCCGCGCTTAATCAACCCTCGCTGATCGAAGAAACAGTGGCGCCCGCCCGTCATATTCGCGGTAAGATGTCGCCAATTTCCTGAAGCGCTCGGGGCAGCAGCAGAGGTCGGAGTATTGGCGGGCAATACCGCTTGGCTTGCTGGGCACGTTTAGTGCCCTTCCTGGCTCGATCTCTTCGCGCGGTGCCATCACCTGGGAAGGTCACCTATCATCGAGTTTAACGGCACAGTTGCTCACTGGGCGCCGTCCTTGGCGGGGGGCGCCTTTAACGGTCCAGAAGTTTTCGTAGCGTACAGCAGGTTCATGAAACCGCTACGGCATTTTGGCGAACCAACCCGTCGTCTCTTCCTCTTGAGAACGGCGTTGCCTATCACCGTGGTGACACTGATAGTTGCGATCGTCACGGCGGGACTTTTGCTGTGGTCGGCTATCCAGACTGACCGTGTTGCCGTGTCGCGGCAAAAAAGCCTGGTTGCGCTGATCGTATCCAACCTGGAGAGCGGAGTAGCGCATGACCAGGAGAGCGTCACGGTTTGGGACGATGCGGTCAATGCGCTGCGGAGCCGCGACGCAAAATGGATCGACACCAATCTCGGCAGCTGGATGCACACTTACTTTGGCCACGACCAGGTCTACATTCTCGACGCCAATGACGCGCCAGTCTACGCATTCGTCGACGGCACTATTGTCGCTTCCTCCAGCTACCGTTCCGCAAGCCCGATGACAGCGCCTCTTGTCCTCAATCTTAGGGCAAGATTGAAACGTGAGGACACCGATGGAGTTACGGAGCAGGTGCTCACGATAGGTGCTTCCGACATGGCCGTCATCTCGGGCCACCCCGCCATTGTGAGTGTAAAGCCGGTCGTTTCCGACAGTGGCCGCATCGCGCAAATACCAGGGGAGGAGTTCCTGCACGTCGCGATTCGATATCTCGATGGCAGTCTGCTTACCTTGCTGCGCCAGGATTATCTGCTCGAGGGCGCGCGTTTCTCCTGGGTCAACAAGCTCGCCTCGGCAGAGGCATCTTATCCCCTGGTCGACCGATCCGGCTCGACCATCGGCTTCTTCGTCTGGCAGCCATACCGGCCCGGGACCTTCGTTCTCTTTCAACTGGTTCCAATTCTGGTCGCCTTGTGCGGGCTGGTTCTGGGCGGTGTCATTATGGCTCTCAGAGCGTTGCGCAGGCGAACTTTGAAGCTAATTGAATCGGAAGATCGAATCTTTCAACTCGCCCACAACGATCTGCTTACCGCGCTGCCCAATCGCGGGCAATTCAACGACCGTTTGGCTGACGCGCTGTCGCGCCTGCCCTCGACGGGCGAGCAACTGGCGGTTCTTTACCTCGACCTTGACAGGTTCAAGCAGGTTAATGACACCTTCGGTCACCCCGCCGGCGATGAGCTGCTTAGGGAGTTTGCAGACCGGTTGAGGCGGCTAACCACCGAGGCAGACACGGTCGCGCGCCTGGGTGGCGACGAATTCATCATTATCAAGCGTTCGGTCGCAGGCGAAGATGAGGTCAGGACGTTATGCGAACATTTGCTCGAGTCCGCGCGCCGACCATTCCAGGTCGCCGGAGCTCAGGTCTTTGTGGGGGTGAGTGTTGGCGCAGCGTTCGCTCCAAGAGACGGATTGGAGTGGGTAGAGTTGGTGCGTAAAGCCGACGTCGCACTGTATCATGCCAAGGCTCGCGGCCGCAGCAGCTATGCATTCTTCGCCAACGAGATGGACCAAACCCTGGCAATGCGCAAGGGGCTCGAACAGGACCTGCGCAGTGCTTTGCAAGCGCCCGGCCAGATTCAGGTCTACTACCAGCCGCTATACACCGCAGATACAAACCGGATGGCAGGTGTTGAAGCGCTTGCCCGCTGGTCGCATGTGGAGCGTGGTTGGGTTGCGCCCGACTTGTTCGTACCGTTGGCCGAAGAAATGGGACTGGTTGAACAATTGGGCGAACTGGTTCTCCGCCAGGCGTGTCTGGATGCGGTACACTGGCCAATCGAGACATTGGCGGTGAACGTGTCGGCTTTGCAGTTGAACAATCCGAGTTTTGCCATGAAGGTCACGAGCATCCTGCTCGATACCCAGATGGACCCTCGACGGCTTGAACTCGAGGTCACCGAAAGCACGCTGTCTCAGCACCGGACTGAATGCCAGCAGAACGTCGAAGCGTTGCGCAGCATCGGCGTACGCTTTGCTCTTGATGATTTTGGGACGGGGTTCTCCTCACTTGGACGCCTGCAGACGCTGGAAGTCGACCGGATCAAGATCGACCGAAGCTTTGTGCAGGGCTTTGGTCACTCAAATGGAGACGAGGCTATTGTTCAGGCGATAATTGACCTGGCCCGTGCCACTGGCCTCAGCACCACGGCGGAAGGTGTGGAGACGGACAGCCAATGCGATTTTCTGCGCAAACTCGGCTGTGACCAGCTACAAGGATTCTTGCTGTCCAGGCCCGTGCCCAAGCAAGAGATCGAGAATCTGATAACGGGCGCAACAAGGCGCGCTTCCGCCTGAGGCCGCCGAATGCGGGTTCGTGTGGCCCTTAACGAGATGCTTCTCAATGAGAAGGGTAGCGCCACGCCTTGAGCGCTTGGGGAAGGTAGCTAAGAATTGTCCTCGCTGTTGGCCCCATGCATGTTGGAGCCGTGCATGATGGATGGGGAAGATACATAAATAAAATCAGCTAGTTACGAGCTTATGTGTGCAAAAATCGCACACGAAAGTTCTCCTTCTCTTCTTTTTTCGTTCCCACGATTGAGCCGCCGAAAGCAATCCAACGACGGCTTAAATATTCGGGTTGAACTGCGAGTATGCCGTCGGGGCATTCCGAAAAACGCTGCGAAGTGAAAGTCTCACCCTAGATACGGATGAGACAAGAAACATCTGACCAAGCCCTGCTCGAAGGGAACCGTCCTGCGGTCTTCGCTTGGAAGGGCTCGTCTCCATGGCGAGACGTGCGACGAACGACACACCGCCGACGCACATGATCTCAGCGCAGCTTGTGAGGCTCTTCCAGACAGGCATGTGCGACGAGGACATATTGAAGATCACCATGCGCGCTGGTTGGCAGCAAGGCTGGAAGCTTAGAGCCGCCGGCTAAACGCGCTACGGCATGTCTTCGCCGTTTGTGCCACGAATGTTGGAGCCGTGCATGTAGGACTGGATTTCGTCCAGATCGATCTTGCCGTCACCATTCTCGTCGATCCCATTGAAGATCCTGCCGACCGCGCCTTGAACCTCGTTTTCGGACAGCGATCCGTCCCCGTCCGTGTCCAACAGCCCAAAAATCAATCGCACCCCCGCACCGCGCATCATTTGATGATGCCGATGTCCACCCATTCTGTGTCCACGACCGCGGTCACCGTGGTTCCGCCAATGGTCGGCATGACTGTTGGCTTCGTCGAGACGATCTGCATCTTCGGCGCGATCGCCCCGATCCTTGTAGCTATCTTCCTCATCGCGGTAACCCTCCGCAGACCCGCGATCCTGCTCCATCCTCTCTTGGACGGCTTGCTCGACCATCTGGCGGATCATTTCGCGTGTCGGTTCATCCGCCTGTCCGTTCGATTCCGGCCCGGCGCCCGGCTGTTCGGTCGCCGGAGGGGGTGCAGGCGTCGAAGGTGCCGGTGTTGGGCTTGTCTGGGCAAGGGCGGGGAAGGTCAGGGCTATGAAAGTTACGGCCGCAGCCGTCGTGCTGTGTGGAAATCTCATGGCATGCTCCATCCATTGGTCGTGTTTGCCTGGAAGGCCAAACTGGAGCGCGATCTGATTGTTCCCCTGAAGGGGACCAGGTTACGGCGAAGGCAAGCTGTCTACCGGCCCAAGTCGATCCAAGCGGGCGCGTGATCACTCGGCTTTTCCCAACCACGAGTTTCAACATCGACACCGGCTCCTCTAATCCTCTCCGTGAGCGATGGGCTTGCAAGCAGGTGATCCATGCGCAGGCCGGAGCTTCGGTCGTAGCCTCCGCGATAGGAGAAATTCCAGTACGTGTAGATGCCCTTGCCCGGATGGATCCTACGGATCGCGTCCACCCAGCCCAAGCTCA
The DNA here is from genome assembly GCF_020164655.1 of Mesorhizobium sp. AD1-1. NCBI lineage: Bacteria > Pseudomonadati > Pseudomonadota > Alphaproteobacteria > Hyphomicrobiales > Phyllobacteriaceae > Mesorhizobium > Mesorhizobium sp. AD1-1. The sequence continues at coordinate 1,980 of NZ_JAIUGP010000029.1, read as the reverse complement.
GTATGCGCGCGTACGCTTCTCTGCTCTCCGGGAAGAAGACGGCATCGCCCAGCCAGCGCGCAGGTACGACAGCGTCTATCTCGGTGGGAACGACATTGTAGTCACCGCACAGGATGGTCCGCTCGTCTAGCAGCGATCTGCTGTAGGTGATGAGACGTTCGGCCCATCGGAGCTTATAATCAAACTTCGGGCTTGGCACCGGGTTGCCATTGGGCAGATAAATGCAGCCGACGATAAGATCGTCGATCTCCGCCTCAAAATAGCGGCTGTGGGTATCGTCGGGATCGCCAGACGATTCTAGCTGAGGGAGAAATGTCCGTTTCTGATCTGGCGCCGCGTGTGGGACTTAGCAAGTCAGCACTCTCCCAGCATCTCGGCATTATGCGAGAATCCGGGCTGGTCACCAGGAGGCAGGATCGTCAAAAAGCCTATTACTCGTGCACAGCTACGGCCCTGAAAGTCCTGGAGCTTGTGGCCTGGCTTGTAGAGCGCGATACGCTGCCTTGATCTGGTGGCGGGCTGGGCCATTGTCATCGCTTCAGAACGCACACCTACTGAAGCCGTGGCGGTCGCTCCTCATCGTCCCTCGCCACCGATTCCGTACTCAGAAGCTTGGCGTATTTGTCGAACAAGGCTAATTTCTTCGGATAGGTGAGGTAAGTGAGGTGGTGGCAGCCAGAGCAACGATGTTGAGCGGCAGACTTAAACCAGCGCCCCGGCTTGACGAAACCCAATCCGCATTCCGAGCATCGGAATTCCATCTCAACTGAATGCAGGTTCTGAGAGAGGGGCATCTTGTCCTTCCTACAGCCGCTTGAACTCGGCAAGTCCAAGACGTATCCGCTGGCCTTCCGCGTAGGACCGGGCGAACGATTCCAAATCGAATGAGCGGGTAAGCTCTTCGTCGTCGGCCACTATGCGGACGAACCATTCTCCGCAGGCCTCGGCGACCTCGACCCGAGCGGACGCCATGTTCGAATTCGCGCTTTCCATCGCAGCCTCCCGAAAGCAATGGTTAACGAAATCATTAAATCCGCCAGGTCGGGGCTGCAAGGCGGTGTATGAAACGTACAGTCGTCGTTTGCTCAAGAAGGCGCACGTTATTCGACGACGACAAGGAGCGGCTTGTGCTTTGGCTGCTCGTGCCAAATCACCTGCCGCAAGTCGCGCATGTCGACCTGCTGACCGCAAATCGGGCAGGTATAGAAGTTGTCGTTGTCGTCCTCGTCCTCCGGCTCGCCGCCGTGCTGCTTGCCGGGGATGGGTGGTCCAAGGTCGGATAGCTTCGCCATAGCTGCCAAACATTCAATTCGTCTAAAATGTTCCGGAACCATTTAGCGTATGCTAAATTGAATCGCAGTTTTGCGGGTCAGTTCATGCGTCTGAAGTTCATCAGGCCAATGTTTCCCACGCTTGTCGAGGTGCCGCCGACAGGGGACAACTGGATTCACGAAATCAAGTACGATGGCTATCGGACGCAAATCATAATCGAGGACGGCACGGCCCGAGCCATCACGCGAAGGGCGACGACTGGTCATCGACGTACAAGACAATTGTCGAGGCGGCGGCAACCCTTTCCCCCAACTCGGCAATCATCGACGGGGAGGCAATCGTCCTCAACAAGAAGGGCGTGTCGGATTTCCATTCGCTGCGGTCCGCGATGCGATGGGCGCCGGATCGGGAAGCGTGGCTTAAAACCAAATGCTACGAGGAAGTCGACTTTGAGGTTGCCGGCGTGCAGCTAAAACCGGGATCGGCTCCCCTCGCTTTGATGGCAACGCGCGATGCGGAACGCCGCTACGTAGGATCAGCAAACATCGCCCTGACCAAAGCCATGCGCGAACGCCTATTGGCCAAGGTGCAGGAGGGGAAAGGCACGCCACCGAAGGGGGCCGACAAGCCGGACGCCGAATGGATCAAACCTGGCCTTGTCGGACGCGTGAAGACCCTTAAGCGCGAGGACAAGCTACGCCACGCGAC
>NZ_JAIUGP010000028.1:0-31591 GCF_020164655.1 Mesorhizobium sp. AD1-1 | reverse complement strand
ACCTATGATGGTGCGACGACCAACAATGGCATCACCACCGAGCAGGACAAGGACAGCTTCACCTATACGGTGACCGATGCCCACGGCAACACCACCACCGGCTCCATCCTGGTCGACATCGTCGACGACATTCCGACGCTTGGAGCTTTCACGCCAGGTACGATCCCCAACGAGGTCGGATCCGTCAACGGCTTGTTTGACTTCGTAGCGGGAGCCGACGGGGTCAATCATTTCAACATAGCAGGACCGGCGATCACGGGGATTAGCTACAGCACGACAGTCCAGAGCGACGGAACGACAGTGCTGCTGGCCGAAACCTCCACTGGGACCGATATCTATTCACTCACCTTGCATCCAGATGGCACCTACGCGTTTGCCCTTATCACGCCCGATGCAGCAACAACGGTAACTCAAACACTCACGGGGCTGTCGCCGGGTGGTCCGACACCTTTCCTTGAAACGCCGGATGGCCTGATCGAGTTCACCGGCACTGGCACCGGCGTCAACTCTTCGACACAGGGCTTCGGTGTCGCCGATCAGTTTATTGAGAAAGATGAAAACTTCACCATGGAGTTTCACACCTCCTCAACCGCCGGAAACGATGCTCCGACGCTGAATCCGAAGTTCATAGGCAGCCTCGATTTCGCCGCAACCGGCAACAGCTCTGGTTCTGTTTCGTGGGTAGCAACCAATTCCGTTACCGGCGACACCCGTAGCGGAACGGCGACAGTTACGAACGGACATCTCGTCATCGACCCTTCGATCGACTTCAACCTAATTTCCATAACCGGTGACGCCGGTTCGAAAATCAGGCTGTCTGCCGTCGACATCTCACAAACGATACTGCCATCCGACACCACCTTGCATTTCCAAGTCAGTGCGGTCGACGGAGACGGCGACGTCAGTGCGACCCAATCACTGGACATCCATCAGGTAGCTGCAAGTTCGGGTGGATCCTTCACCCTCCCCGGCTTTGCGGGAACGGTCAACGACGTGATCGCCGGCAGCACGCATATCGATACGATCTCAGGCGGAGCCGGCACCGACATCGCCGACTATACCGGCAGCGCGGCGGTCTCGATAAACCTGACAGATGCCGGTGGCGCCGCCGGTGTTCATGGCACCCCCAGCAATCCGAGTGATGGCAACATCACCGGGGGCGATGCCACGGGAGATACGCTGACTGGCATCGAGGGCTTGATCGGCGGTTCCGGCGATGACTATCTCTACGGAAACTCCGGCGCCAATTACCTGGCCGGCGGATTGGGCAACGACACGCTCAGAGGCGAAGGCGGCGCCGACACTTTGATCGGCGGCGCCGGCAACGACCTGCTGGTCGGTGGTGCCGGGAGTGACACGCTCACCGGCGGGACGGGCGCCGACACGTTCAGACTTGAGAACCTCGACATCAAGGATCTGATCACGGACTTCAATGGCGGCGACGGCGACAAGATCGACCTGACAGCGCTGTTCGACTCGACTCCTGCGAATGTCGGCAACTTCGTCAACTACGACGCAGGGACCGGCGTGCTGAGTGTCGACACGAGCGGATCGGGAGATCCGGCCAATTTTGTCCAAGTGGCGGAACTCACGAACCACCCCGCGGCCAACACGATCACGCTGCTCTACGACGACGGCATAACCCAGCATCAGACAACGGCAAACGTGGTGTAACGGCATAGCGCACAACCACGCGATTATGTTATACGTCGCTAATATTTAGGGGAGCTCAACATGAAACGTTCTGCAAGACTGCTTGTTTCCGCTGCGACGCTGTTGCTGGCAGTCGGGTCGACGGGATATGCCGCCGACATCATCGAAGGCCCGACGGGCGATTATTGCCGGGTCGTCGGCACGTCCAATCTGGTCTTGAACGACAACATCGTCGATCTGAAGCAGGAGGTGGTGAAGCTGATGGACGAGTCGGTCGCCGCCGCCAACAGCTCGGAGTGGATCAACTCGTCCCGGCCCGTCTTCGTCTGGGCATCGGAAGCCAAGGTCGCCTGCGGCATGGCTTACGGCTACCTGAAGACGAACTACAAGGACGAAGACACCCTCAACAAATGCGAGTGTTTTCACGATCGCATGGTCGAGTACATGCACTGACCGGATAGGCGAACCGACGCCTGTTGGCCATCATGACAGCCGACGGATCCTTCCTGAAAGCGGTCGCGGTCGCGATCGTGTTGCTTGGCTTTGTCCAAACGATCACGCCGGCCAGTGCCAACTGGCTGGAACGACCGTTCGTGAAACAACAGTTTTCGCCCGGCCTGAAGCAACCAGTGCGCTGTGATCCGACCACGGAGTGGACCCGGCAGGCATTCAAGGCGTTTGCCAGTTGCCAGGCATCGATCTATGGCCTGGAGCCGATGCTGGCGCATGCGGTGATGGAGATCGAAAGCGGCTTCGATCCCGGCGTGCAAGGCGCCGATGGCGAAGTCGGCCTGATGCAGGTGATGCCGGCGACCGCCAGGATGCTCGGCTTTCGAGGTTCCCTCGACGATCTCAGCGCGCCGGCGGCCAACATCGCGCTGGGGGTCAAATATCTTGCACAGGCCAACAGGCTCGCCGCGGGTGATCTCTGCACCACCGTCATGAAGTATCGCGCCGGGCACAATGAAAGCCGGTTCTCGGCCCTTTCAGTCCGCTACTGCCAGCGTGCGCGGGCAATCCTGGCAAGGGAAGGGATCGAAGTGACCGGGCCTTTGCCGGTGGCGACGTTCGGCTTTTCCGCATTTTCGCCAGGCGGGGAGGGTGGAGCCCCTGCCCAGGCAAAGGGCGTTTGCGTGCGCCGCGTGTTCGTGCCCGGGCCGCGATACATGAAATGCGCCGACTATCGAAGTGCCGGGCAAGCAAGGCAGATCAGGGCGCTCAGAGGCAGGCTGTTCGGCGGCTAAAAGAACTACAGACGGCACTGCAAGTCCGCCGTAACATGCGTTGAAGACCAGACCGGGAACAATATCCGGCGGCACATAGGGGTGGAGCATTCATGGAAGCTGGCCGACAGGTCCACCGTCCGCGGACATGGGCAATCGCCTTGGCGCTCGCCGCGATCGTGTCGGGCTGCCAGTCGAAGGGCGGCGTGTCCGAAGTGCTCGATCCGGCGGCGGTTACCGCGCCTGCCGGGCAGAACGGCGCCGCCGGTGCCGGTCCCGTCCAGGCGACCCAGTCGCTGGGCACCGGGTCGACCAAAGTCACGATGCTGCTGCCGCTGTCCGCCCCTGGAACGGCCGGGGAAAACGGCAGGAAGATGCTCGATGCGACCAAGCTGGCGATGACGGATATCGGCAACGGATTGCTGGCGCTGACGGTAGAAGACACCAAAGGCGACAGCGCACTGGCCGGCAAACTGGCGGTTACGGCCATTACGACGGGGTCTAAAGTCGTCATCGGCCCGACCGAGCTGCCGGCGGCCCAGCATATTGCCACGCTGTCGGGGTCGAAGCGGCCACCGGTCCTGGCGCTCGCCGACAATTTCGCCGGCGGCCCCGGGGTCTATGCCGTGCTCCTTGGCGAAGCGGACAGCGCCGCCGCGGGCGCCGCGGGACTGGCCGCGAAAGGCAGCAAGAAGTTCGTACTGCTTGTCGCGGATGGCCCAAACGCCGGCGCCATGGAGAAGCGGGTCGCAAACAGCCTCAGCATCTACGGCGCGGCGCTCGCGGTCACTCTCCGATATTCTGCCGGCGACGGCGCGAAGACGGTCGACGAAATGGGCTCACTCGTGGACGCCCCAGACGCCGTCATCGTCGCCAGCGGCAATGGCAGTCCGTCGCCTGTCCTTGCCGCCCTCAAATCGAAGGGCATTCCGGGAAAGACGATCTCCGTCGTCGGGACGAACCGTTGGCTGGAGCACCCCATGGATCCGCTCTTCGAGGGGGCGTTTATCGCCACGCTCGATCCAAGCGAAACCGGGCCGATCGCCGACCGCTTCAGGACGACATACAACTATCCGGCTGACGTCAATGTGGCCTACGCCTATGATATGGTTGCCCTGACGGCAGGGATTGCCAGCGCGGTCGGGCCCGATGGTTTCAGCAAAAAAACTCTCGAGAATCCAAACGGCTTTCGCGGGTCGACCGGCCTGTTCCGGTTTCGGGCCGACGGATCCAGCCAACGCTCAATGCCGTTCTATCGGATTGAAAAAGGTGCGCTCAAGCTGGTTGCCAAATCGACGTCGGGTTTCTGACCGGCGCAAATCCCTGGGATCCTGTTCAAGCTGATGGCCAGTCCGGACCGCAGCCGCTTGGCGATCGCGCTCGGAAGCCTCCTGCTTCTGGCCGGGATACTGCTGATCATTCAGGGCGGGGCGTTGCTTTCGGTCGATCGGCCTGTCCGTGCCCGGTCGCGGGATGTTGACGATACGCAGCCTGTCCGGCCGTTTGCCCGGGGTGCCGGCGCACAACGCCTGGAGCCGGCGCGCAGGGTTGCTCAAGACCTGATCGCTCCGCCACGGCTTGATCCCGCTGAGATCGAACGGACCGAGCCCCGTCCGCCGCTCAGCGAGCTCGGTCTCGCCGTGCCCCCGAAATCGCCGATGCCCAGGGATTGGCGGGAGGTCTTGCTCTACCGCCCGGTTGCCACATCATCGGCGATGTTCGAAGCCATGGGCCGCAAGGTGGTCATCAGCGGAGTGCGAGGCATCGATCTCGACAGCTCCTGCTCGTTTCATGACGTCACCTGGCCTTGCGGCGTGCGCGCCCGCGCCATTTTCAATTCCTGGCTGAGGGGACGCGCGCTGCACTGCTTCGTACCGCCGGACGTCGAGCGTTTTGCCGTCGCCGCACCGTGCAGGCTGGGCAAGCAGGATGTTGGCGCCTGGCTTGTCTCCAACGGCTGGGCCACGGCGCTGCCGAGCGGCATCTACGGCAAGGCGGAGGCGACAGCCAGGGACGCGGAGATGGGCATGTTCGGCCCGGCACAATAGGCTGTCATTCAATCCCTGATGTTTTGTTTGTTAACCGCCACGGGCGCAGCCTTGATGGGGTCATCGCGCAATCGATTAAATTGCAATGTTCCTTGAAACTGAAATTGCAACACACCGGCCTTATACAAGCCCATCCACAGGAGATCGGCCAGTGACAAAGACTATGGCGAGCACCACCGACCAGGCATGGAAAGGCGTCGCTTTGCTGACCTTTCTGGGAACCACTGCAATCCTGGGCGTTTCCGTCGGTCTCAATTATCTGCTTCTGTTCTCCGAGGCGCTGACGCCATTTGGGCGCAGCATGGTCACGGCAATCCTGTTGCCTGTTGTTCTTGGTGTTCCGCTTTTTCTGTTCGTTGGATTGAAACAGATCGAGCTTCGTCGCTATCGCCGGGAACTCGACAAGTCGGCAACCTTCGACACCACGACCGGCTGCCTGAACGGAGCGGTCTTCACGTCGATGGTCGAAAAAAGAACCGCAAGGCCGTCGGTGCCGGGGCCGAAATCCGGCGCCTTCCTGGTCATCCATTCGGAGCATCTGCGGTCCATCAACCTGCGCTTTGGTCTTGAATGGGGCGATCAAGCCTTGCGGCTCATAGCCTCAACCATACAATCGTCAGTGCGCGCGGAGGATCTGGTTGGACGTATGGGGACGTCGATGTTCGGGGTTTTCCTCGCCGGCGCGACCGAAGCAGAAGCCAGGGAAATCGGCGAGCGTATCAGGGCGCGCATCGCACAAGTCTATTTCGCGCCAAAAGGCACCGAGGATGCCTTGACGGTCAAGGTCGGCGGCGTGGTGTTCGAGAACCAGGTGGAGTTCGCGGACATGTTCCGGTCCGCAGAGCAGCGCATGGCCGGCGTCCAGGACGGAGCCGCGTTTGAGCTGACGCATCTCCATAGCTGATAGTCGCCGGGAAGCAGAGCCATTCGGAACCCAGGGGAAGTGTCGGACGCGGACGCCCTCACGCTGCCGGCGGGGTAACCCGTGAAGACGCCGCCCAGGTTTCGGCGATGGCGACGATCGCCGCGTTGATCGGTCCGCTCGGGATCGCCGGCATCACCGAGGCGTCGACGACAAAGGCATTGTCGAAGCCGTTCAGCCGCAAGTCAGGATCGACGACGGCCTCGGTGTCAAGACCCATCCGGCAGGTGCCGGCCGGATGATGATGGGTGGAAGCAGCCCTGGCGATGAAAGCATCGAGTTCGGCATCGGACCGAACCGGTGCGCCTGGCAGGATCTCCGTATCGCGCCATTCGTCCAGGGCCTCATGATGGCCGACCATGCGCGCCCGCTTCAACGCCATCCTGAATGTCGCGCGATCGTGTTCGGTTTCGAGATAATGCGGATCGATGACCGGCGCATCGTTGCGGCCCGGCCCGCTCGGTGTGATGCGCCCGCGGCTTGTCGGATGGGTGACGCCGCAAAGGATGGTAAAGGCCGAGCCATAAAGCGGGGCATTCAGGCCCTCGGCCGCCGACGGAGCGACGACGCAGGCGAGCACGATATCGGGACTTCCCATGGAGCGGATCGGGTCGTCGCTGTGCAGATACATCAGCGATTCGGAGTGCTGCAGGCGGGAAGGCGGCACCGGCTTTTTGGTGCTGTAGACATTTCCAAGAGCCAGCAGATGATCCTGCAGGTTGCGGCCCACCTCGCTGCGATCGGCAAGGCAGCGTATGTCAGCCTGCTTCAGCGTATCCGGGCAACCAATGCCCGACCGCATGAGGATGAGCGGCGTGGACACGGCGCCGGCGCAAAGGACAATCCGGTCGGCACAGAGCGTTCTGGTCTGGCCCTCGCAGACCACGCTCACGCCCGTGACCCTGTGGCCGTCCAGCACCAGATGCTCGACCTCGTGGCCGGCGAGCAAGGTCAGGTTCGGCCGCGCCATGACCCGCGGCGGCAGATAGGCGTCGGCGACGCTCAGGCGCTTGCCGTCGCGTATGTTGAGTGAATTGGGGCTGGTGCCGACCAGCTCGCCGCTGTTGTGGTCGCTCAGGGCGGGAGCCCCCATGGATCGCCCGGCGGCGATGTAGGCACGCACGACCGGACTGACCTCGGCGTCCGGCAGATAGACGTCCAGCGGGCCGCTCCTGCCGCGTGTTGGCCCGTCGAAAGCGGTGAAGGCTTCGCTGCGGATGAAGCCCGGCAACAATCCCCGATAGGACCAGCGCTCGCCGCCGGCCTGTGCCCAGGATTCGAAATCATCGGCATGGCCGCGCACATAGGCCATTGCATGCAGGCAGCTCGAGCCGCCGACGATTTTGCCGCGCGGCCATTCATGGACGCGGTTGGCGGTGAAGGGCTGGGGCACGGTCCGGTAGCTCCAGTCGTAGGCGCGGCCCTGGAGCATCGTCCATTTCAGCGGGTCGGCGATGTCGGGATCGGCCGGCATCGTCCCGGCTTCGATGAGGCCGACCTGGTACGACCGGTCTTCACTGAGACGGCTGGCAACAACCGAGCCAGCGGATCCCGCGCCGATGACCAGCACGTCGAAATGACGTTTCAATTTGAAATTCCCCGCACAGGCTCGATGTCAGAGGTGATGCGATCACGCGGCAAAGGCGCCGGCATTCGACCGTTCCATGATCTGTCTCTGCACCGACAGAAGGTGCGCGCGCATTGCGGCCTCTGCCGCTTCGGGGTCGCGCTGCGAGATCGCTTCGGCGATCAGGCGATGCTCGCCGTCGCGGTGGGCGATCCGCTTGGGGCAGGTGGGTGCCGCGGTGCGCGCAACCTTCACTCGCGCATCGACACCGACCTGGCGCAGCATCTTGTAGAATTCCGCGGCGAGATGGTTGCGGGCCGCGGCAACGATCGCGAGATGGAAAGCGAAGTCGACCTCACCCGACGGGGCGTTCTCCGGCGTGGTTGCCGCGTCGAGGATCCGCGCCGTCTCGAAAGAGGAGGCGCGCAGCGACGCCAGTCGGGCAAGGCCCGGCTCCATAATCAGGCGCAATTCCAGGACCTCGATCGGATTGGTTACCCTGACCAGTTCCTCGCCATATCTTGGAAGGGCGGTCGGCGCCCGCCTGGCGCGCGCCGGTTTGAGGTCGCCCGAAAGGCGCAGCACTTCAAGCGCCTTGCGAAGCTGATGGCGCTTGACGCTCAGATGTTCCGCAAGATCGCGCTCGGACGGAAGCTTGCCGCCGCCCTGCTGCAACTGGCGGACCGCGGCGATGATGTCGTCGAGATCAGATGGTCCGACCTGCGGCTCGAATGCGCTCAAAACCAAATCTCCTGTCCGATCGGCAGACCGCCGACTCAACGTCCCGACATCATATTGTGACACGAAAACCTGTTCGACGGCACTCAACCAATTCAACCAATCTACAACTGTACGCAATGGTTGACAACACCAGTTGCGCGATGGTTGACTGCCCATGTCGACGGTTGCCATCGCGGCAGACGTCTTTCTCCCGAGGATCACGCATGCCGGCTGGCGAAACCTTTGACTACGTCATTGTCGGTGCGGGATCGGCCGGCTGCGTGCTGGCGAACCGGCTGAGCGAAGACCCCGCCGTGTCGGTGCTTTTGCTGGAGGCGGGGGATTGGGACCGCGATCCGATGATCCACATCCCGCTCGGCTGGGGCAAGATACTGACGGAGCGCCGCCACGACTGGATGTATTTCTGCGAGCCCGAGGCCAATGTCGGCGGCCGCAAGGTCGAATGCGCGCGCGGCAAGGTCATCGGCGGCTCTTCCTCCACCAACGCCATGGCTTATGTGCGCGGCAATCGCGGCGACTACGATCGCTGGGCGGCAAGCGGCCTGACGGACTGGTCGTTCGACAAGGTGCTGCCCTACTTCAAGAAGCAGGAGCGCTGGGAAGCGGGCGAAAGCCGGTACCGTGGCGGCAGCGGGCCGCTGAACACCCAGTTCTGCCGCTACAAGGACGAACTGATCGATGCCTTCGCCACAGCCAGCCGTGATGCCGGATACCCGCAGACCGATGACTATAACGGCGCCATACAGGAAGGCTTCGGCCGGCTGCAGATGACAATTGCCAACGGCCGCCGCTGCTCGACCGCAACCGCCTATCTGCGGCCCGCCATGCGGCGCGGCAATGTCAAGGTGCTGACCGGCGCGATGGCGACGAAGATCCTGCTCAGGGATGGCCGCGCAGCCGGCATTGCCTACACCAGAGGCGGGGCGAGCCATGAAGTTCTGGCGCGGCGCGAAGTTCTGCTTGCCGGCGGCGTCATCAACACGCCGCAGCTGATGATGCTGTCAGGCATAGGCGACAGCGGCGAGCTGGCGGCGCATGGCATCGAGACGAAGGTCGATCGTGCGCAAGTCGGCAAGAATCTGCAGGACCACGTTTCGGTCATCCTGATGTATCGGCGCAAACAGCCTGGACCGTTTCTCAAGATGATGCGGGCCGATCGTATCGGGCTGGATTTCGTCAGGACTTATCTCACCGGAAAGGGCTTTTCGGGAGATGTGCCTGGCGGCGTCGTGGCATTCCTGAAGAGCGACGCAAGCCGGCCGTTGCCGGACGTACAGCTGCTTTTCACCGCCGCGCCGCTTGGGGCATGGCCTTACATGTCGCCGTTCAAGGCGCCGTTCGCCGACGGCTTTGCGACCCGTATCGTTGCGGTGCAGCCGGAGAGCCGCGGCAGCGTCAAGCTGGCGTCGAGCGATCCGGTCGCCGCGCCCCTGATCCATCAGAATTTCCTGTCCTCGCAGCGCGACTGGCAGTCGCTTCGCGCCGGCTTTCGTGTTGCACGCAACCTTGCCAGCCAGCCGTCCATGACCCCGTTTGTCGGCGCGGAGTTCTTCCCCGGCCCGAAATGCGAGAGCGACGAAGAGATCGACGAGCATATCCGCAAGACCTCGATCACCGTGCATCATCCGGCCGGCACGTGCCGCATGGGCGTCGATGCGGCATCGGTGGTCGATCCGGAATTGCGGGTGCGCGGCATTGCCGGGCTTCGTGTCGTGGACGCCTCGGTCATGCCCGACCTCGTTTGCGGCAACATCAATGCGGCGGTCATCATGATCGCCGAAAAGGCCGCGGATCTGATCGGCAGCCGCGCTCGACAGAGCGTGGCGGCCTGATAAAGGCGGCCGGAATACAACCAAAGTCTTTTGGTTGAGACTGAAAAACTGCGTTGGTTGGACTGTCATGCGCGTCCGCATGGCCGTGGCGAAGCGGTTTCACGCCCTGATTGCGAGCCGTGTTTCGTGCATTTCTAGGCTATTCCTGCCTATTTCTGGGCATTTGCCTCTCAAGAATGCACCTCAACCAAAAACTTATAAAATTCGCAATTTGGGTATTGTCGAGCAAAACCAATGCGAATACGGTTGAGTTGGTTAGAAGTATTTTCTTCGTGACGAGAGGTGTCCGATATGTCCCTGGCGCAACCAGCTAACGATGTGCTCACCAACAAGAAGGCGGCACTCAAGGGCCTCTATGACGCCCTCTACGCAAAGAACATGTTTCCGTTCTGGGCGACGTCGGAAGGCGTCGACCATGACGAGATCAAGCAGTTGATGGCGACGCCGAAAGCCGTTCCCTTCGTGTGGTCCTATTCGGACATCGAGCCCCTGCTCCAGCGCGCCGCCGAACTGGTGACCATGGACGACAGCGAGCGCCGTTCGCTGATCCTCGTCAATCCCGGTCTTGCACCCAAGCGTGCATCGGTCAGCACCATGTACACCGCCTACCGCCTGAACGATCCCGACGAGATCATGCCGCCGCACAAGCACTCGCCGAGCGCCATCCGCTTCGGCCTGACGGGCAAGGGCAACTTCACCGGCGTCGAGGGCGAAGACGTGGTCTTCGGCCCGGGCGACATGGTGCTGACGCCCAACGACGCCTGGCACAATCACGGCACCGTCGGCGGCGAGCAGGCGGTCAACCTGTCGGTGCTCGACCTGCCGCTGGTCGAAACGCTGCATGCCGTCCATTTCGACCACAAATACACCGAGATGGTCGATGGCAAGGAAGTCGAGAAGAAGGTGCAGACCGCCCGCTATCCGAGCGACTACTCACAGCGCATCTATGGCGAAGGTGGCCTGATGCCGCGTTTCGTCGACCACAAGCGTGGCGGCGGCCTGTCGTCGCCGATGTATGTCTATCGCTGGGAGAAGATGGAAGCGGTTCTCGACGCCCACAAGGATTGGGAAGGCGACCCCCATGAAGGCATCGTCATCGACTATGTCGATCCGACGACCGGCGGACCCGTCTTCCACACCATCAATTTCTACGTGCAGATGCTGCGTCCCGGCGAGAAGACCTTGCCGCAGCGTGAGACCGCCAGCCTGCTCTTGGCGCCGTTCCGCGGTAACGGCCATTCGATCATCGACGGCAAGCGCTATGACTGGAACCAGTTCGACACCATCGCCATACCCGGCGGTTCCTGGGTCGAGCATGTCAACGGCTCGTCGAGCGAGCCGGTGATCTTCTTCGGCGCCACCGATGCGCCGACGCAAAAGGCGCTGCTCCTCTACAAGCGCTGGGGCCGCAACCAGGCCGGCGATCTGCTCCGTCTCGTCTAGTTCCGGTCCTCCGGCAGGCAATGTCCGCGCCGCCATTGGCGGCGTGGACATCGAAATGGAATTTCAGCAGCAAGGGCGTATGCATTTGGTTTCGGCGTTCAACACAAAGCAGATCGGCCATGTCGACTGCCCAGGCGGCGGTCAGGTCTGGGTCGACGGCAACATCCTCTATATCGGCCACATGCGGCCGCCGAGCGGCACGACGCTGGTCGACATTTCCGATCCGCGCAATCCGCGCAAAATTACGACGATCGATGTCCCGCCCGGTTGGCACTCGCACAAGGTGCGCGCCAAGGACGGACTGATGATCATCAACCACGAGCGCTTTGGCGACGCCGGCCCGGCTGATTTCGGCGGCGGACTGGCGCTCTACGACACCACCAAGCCGACACAGCCGAAGCTCATCTCGAAATGGATAACCGGCGGCAAGGGCGTCCACCGCTACGACTTCGACGGCCGTTACGCCTACATATCGCCGACCGCCGACGGTTATGTCGGCAACATCGTGATGATCCTCGACCTGATCGATCCCGCGAAGCCGGTCGAGGTCGGACGCTGGTGGATACCGGGCCAGTGGACCGGGGGCGGCGAAGAGTATCCTTGGCACGACTATGTCACGCCGCGCTGTCACCATCCGCTGCGAATGGGCGACAGGCTCTATGTCAGCTACTGGCATCATGGCTTGTTCATCCTCGACATTTCGGACATCACCAAGCCGAAGCTGGTCTCGCACGTCAATTCGAGCCCGAGCTTTCCGCATCCCACGCACACCTGCCTGCCGATTCCACAGCCGCTCAAAGGCCGCAACATCATGGTGGTGGCGGACGAGGATGTCGCCAAGCTTCGGCCATCGCCGCCGGCCTTCACCTGGATTTACGACATCACCGACGAGACCAACCCGTTGCCGATCTCGACCTTCCAGGTGCCAGGCCTCGACACGGACGGTTCACCGCAGCCTCAGATGACCGGCTGCCATCAGCCTTCCGAGCGGTTCAATGGAACCGTCATTCCGTTTGCGTGGTTCGCGCAGGGGCTGCGCCTCGTCGACATCGCCGATCCGTTCGCGCCAAAGGAAGTCGGCCATTTCATGCCCGACGCGCCGGAGGGCGCGGAGCGTTCCTCGTCCAACGACGTGACCATCGACGACCGCGGCATCGTCTACCTGATCGACCGAATCCGCGGCGTCGACATCATCGAAACCAGCGTTCTCTAGGGGGATATGTTGAGCGATAGCACGCGAAAATCCGCCAGCCACTACGCCATCGGCAACAAGAACCCGAACCTGCCGTTTCATCCGGCGGTGCGTGCCGGCGATTTCATCTTCGTCTCGGGCCAGGTGCCGAAAGACGAGAACAACAACATGATCAGCGGCACGATCGAAGAAGAGACGCTGGCGACGCTGAAGACCATCGCGCGCGTCATCGCCCATGAAGGCGCGACGCTGTCGGATGTCGTGCGGATCACCACCTATCTCGAGGATACGCGCGATTTCGGCCGCTACAACAAGGCGTTCCTCGAAGGGATCGGCGACGCCGTTCTGGCGCGCACGACCGTCGAGGCAAAAGCGGTCATCAACACCAAGATCGAAATGGACGCCATCGTCTACAAGCCGCTGCCGGCGAGCAAGTAGGCCCTGGACACTAGCGAGGATAAGACATGTACAAGCTGTTAGGCCGCCAGACATCAGGCAACGTCCAGAAGGTGCTCTTCATGCTCGAAGAGTTGGGAGCGTCCTACAAGCGCGAGGATTATGGCCGCCAGTTCGAGAACACGCAGACGGCGGAATACAAGGCGCTCAACCCGACCTCCAAGGTGCCGACGCTGGTCGACGGCGACACCGTGATCTGGGAGTCCAACACCATCCTGCGCTATCTCGCGGCATTCGGCGGCGAACAGTTGAATGGCGCCACGCCGGCGGAAAAGACCGAGGTCGAGCGCTGGATGGACTTCCTGCTGGCTGCGGTCAATCCGGGCTACCTGGCGGCCTTCAAAGGCGCCAAACTCACGCCCGAGGAACAGACCGCCGAATACAAGGAGCAAGTGAAGGACCTTGTCGCGCAGCTCAAGATCGTCGACGGCCACCTGGCCGGCAAGGACTTCCTGGCGCTCGGCAAGCTGACCCTTGCCGACATTGCCTGCGCGCCGATCCTGAAGCGCTGCGTCGACTTCAAGATCGACCGGCCGTCAATGCCCAATCTGGAGCGCTGGGTGGCCGCGATCGCCGCTCGGCCGGCCTTCAAGGCGGCAACCACTGCTGCTCCCGCAAAGGCCGCATGATGATCAAGCGCGCCGCTCTCATCGGACTGGGAACGATGGGTCCAGGCATCGCCGCGCGGCTTTCGCGCGGCGGGCTCGATGTGACGGCGTATGACGTTTCGCCAGGGGCAATCGAGCGCGCCCGCGGCATGCTCGATCTTGCCGGCGGCGTGCTCGACCGTCTCGACATCGAGGCGCCCGGGACTGGGGCCGGCAAAGTGCGTTTCGTCGAGACGATCGCCGAGGCCGTCGATGGCGCCGAACTGGTGATCGAGAACGTGCCCGAGAATATCGACATCAAGGCGCAGACCTATCGTGACATCGATCCGCTGATCGGCCCGTCCGTCATCGTCGCTTCCGACACGTCGGGCATCCCGATCACCAAGCTGCAGGCTCATATCTCGCATCCCGAGCGGATGGTCGGCATGCACTGGTCGAACCCGCCGCACATCATCCCGATGATCGAGGTGATCGGCGGCGAGAAGACCGCGCCTGAAACCGTGGCTGCTATCCGCGATCTCATCCGCTCGATCGGCCTGCTGCCGGTGGTGGTGAAGAAGGACGTTCCAGGCTTCGTCGAGAACCGCGTGCTCTATGCGCTGCTGCGCGAGGCGGTCGATCTTGTCGAGCGCGGCGTCATCGAGCCGGAAGACCTGGACACCTGCGTGTCGTGGGGCATCGGCTACAAGATCGCCGTCATCGGCCCGATGGCGCTGCTCGATATGGCGGGGCTGGATATCTACAAATCCGTCTCGTCCTTCCTGAATGCCGATCTCTCCAACCGCGACGATGTGGCGCCGATGGTTCTGGAGAAGACGGCTGCGTCGAAATTCGGCATCAAGTCGGGCGAGGGCATGTTTGCCTACACGCCCGAGCAGACAAAGGCGCTGCAAGGTGAACGGGCGCGCAAGCTCGTCGCGGTGCGGCGCATCCTGGAAGGCCGGGAGTAGCCAATGTCACATGGTGCGCACAGGGCCAGCCGGTTTGAGGAGTTCCACCGGTCGGCTGTTTGTGTGAAGGGCGCCTTCGCCATCAAGATGGTGCGGGTGCGGCAGAAAACAGCGCGCGGGGCGACAAGCCATGCGCATTGAAACCATCCGAGCCGCCGGCGACAGGCCGGCCCATATCCGCCATGACGATCTAATCTCCGCCAAGGGCGTTTCGGTGGTCATGGCCCGTCAGCTGATCCTCAGGAACATCGATCTTTCGGTGCCAAAGGGATCATTCGTTTCCCTTATCGGTCCTTCCGGATGTGGCAAGAGCACCTTGCTCAAGGTGCTGGCCGGGCTGGTGCAGCCTACCCAGGGCAGCGTTTCGATCGCCGGGCTCGCGCCGGTCGAGGCGGCGCGCAAGCGGATGATCGGCCTCGTCTTCCAGGACGCCAACCTGCTCCCCTGGAAAAACGCCGTCGACAATGCCTCGATGCTGCTCGGCATCGCCGACAAGTCGCTCTCGCGCTCGGATCTGCGGGCGCGCGGGCAGGAGATGCTGGAACTGGTGGGGCTGGGCGACAGCGCCCACAAGCGGCCAAACGAGCTGTCGGGCGGCATGCGGCAGCGGGTCGCCATTGCACGGGCCCTGGCGCTCGATCCGGCGGTCCTGCTGATGGACGAACCGTTCGGCGCGCTCGATGCCATCACCCGCGATTCGATGGGCCAGTCGCTGCTGGAGATCTGGCAGCGGACCGGCAAGACGATCGTGCTCGTCACCCATTCCATCGACGAGGCCATCCATCTGTCGCGCCATGTTCACGTGCTGGGGATCAAGCCGGGACGGATCACCGAGAGCCTCGACATTGCGCTGCCTTACCCGCGCGACCTGTCGGTCACCGAAGATCCGGAGTTCGTCAGGCTGGTGGTCCAGTTGCGAACGATGCTGCGCTCCAGCCATCAACCGGGAGGCGCGTCTTGAGCGACCAACCCATCACCGACCTTTCCGAGCCGCGCCTCGCCTCCAGCTGGAGTGCGGCGACCGGCAGCTGGCTGCCGGCTGTCATCCTCCTGCTGGTGACGATCGTGGCGTGGGAAGCCGCGGTGCGGATCTTTGCCATATCCGCCTTCATCATTCCCGCCCCGTCCGAGATCGCGAAGTCGCTGGTGGCGCAATGGGGCACGCTGATGCAGGCGACGCTGGTGACGGCGGGCGAGATCCTGTTCGGCTTCCTGGTCTCGGTCGTGGTCGGCATTGCCATTGCGCTGGTCATCGTGCGCTTCGATTGGTTGGGACGCGCGCTGTATCCACTGGTGGTGCTGTTCCAGAACGTGCCGAAAGTCGCCCTCGCGCCGATCTTCATCCTCTGGTTCGGCTATGGGCTGGCGCCCAAGATCGGCCTGATCCTGGTCATCGCCTTCTTTCCGGTGACGCTCTCCATGCTGGCGGGCATGCAATCGGTCGACCGCTCGCTGCTGTCGCTGATGAATTCCGTCGGGGCCAGCCCGACGCAGATCCTGTTCAGGATCCGCGTTCCGCACTCGCTGCCGAACCTGATGGCCGGAACCAAGATCGCCGCCACGTTGAGCGTGATCGGCGCCATCGTCGGTGAGTTCGCCGGGGCGTCGGACGGTCTCGGCTACGTCATCCAGTTCGCGTCGACCCAGCTCGACACGGCGCTGGTCTTCGCAGCGCTGCTGCTCGTTTCCGTGCTTGGCATCGCCTTCTACTACGCCGCCGAAATCCTAGAACGCATCGTGGTGCCGTGGGCGCCGAAATTCAGCCAATCCTAGGCCCGCTCGATCAACCAATTCATAAAAGGGAACAAAAAATGCTGAGACGCTCACTTATCAAGGCCGCTACCTTCGCGGCGTTTGTTGCAGCACTCGGTTTTTCCAACGCGGCTCTGGCGGCGGACAAGGTCAACGTCCAGCTCGACTGGGTCGTGCGCGGCAATCACGCCATGTTCTTCGTCGGCAAGGAAAAGGGCTTCTTCGCCAAGAACGACATCGATGTGGCCGAGATCCGCAAGGGATCCGGCTCGCCGGACGCGATGCGGCTGGTGGGCAATGAGAACGCGGATTTCGGGTTCGGCGATCTTCCCACGCTTGCCGTCGCACGGTCGCAGAATGTCCCGGTCGTGGCGCTGGCAGCCGTCAATCAGCACTCGCCGCTGGGGATCATTTCGCTGGCCAAGACGCTGAAGCTCACCAAGCCGTCCGACCTCAAGGGACTGACCATCGGCATTCATCCGGCCGGTTCCACCTACATCTTCTTCAAAGGCTTCCTGGCCGCCAATGGCCTGACCGAAAAGGACATGACGCTGAACAGCGTCTCGCCTCCCTATGAAAGCTATTTGCTGCTTGGCCGGGTTCAGACGGTCGTCGGCTATATCGATGCGGAGGTTCCCGAACTGGAAGCGAAGGCCGGGGGCCCGGGCTCGCTCAGCATCATGATGGGGGCGGACTATGGGTGGAAAGCCTATGGCTCCGGCCTGTTCACCTCGCAGGCGATGATCAAGGACAAGCCGGACGTCGTGCGCCGCTTCGTCAAGGCATATAGGGAGGCCTTCGACTATGTCGTGGCTCATCCGGAAGAGGCCGCCGAGATCACCGCCAAGGCAGCGCCCGGCTATGCGGACAAGAAGGACGTACTGCTGGCGCAGATCAATGCCGACATCGCCTCGACGTTCACCAGCCCGGACACCAAGGAACACGGTCTCGGCTGGATGACGAAGACGCAGTGGGAGGAGACCCTAAAGACGCTGACGGACCAGGGCGTGCTCAAGGCGGCTCTGTTGGCGGACGACGTCTTCACCGACGCGTTCCTGGCGAAAGAATAAGAGGCTCGCGATGTTCGAACGGACGCAGGAATGAGCGCCTACCGGCAGACCAGGCTGTCCTGCGCCATGGCGCAGGACACATCACGCTCGCCTTTCGCCGCATCGGTGCGGTCGAGCGTGATCTGCACGCGGGTGGCATATGCTCGGCTCGCCAGACCGCACCACAGCCGCTCGACGGGCAGGTTCTCGCGCTTGCCGTTGAGGATCGTGAACGTGCCGGTCTTCGCATCGAACCAGAGCTCGACGCGGGTCTTCTTGCCCGGCTCGATCGTTGCGATCCCGGCCGAATACCAGTGGGCGAAGTCGGCGTTGCAGGAGAGGCCTTCGCTGCCCGCATTCGAAATCGTCAACGGAACCATGTCGAGCCCGTCAGTGCCGGTGCGGACGGCGACATGGTGCAACTCAACCGCGTTGGCGAAGGACGATAACGCCAGCATCACCGGAAGGGCATAACGGATCTTCACTTTGCCTGAGCTCCACAATGTAATTTTTCCTAGGCAGTCTATCTCGCTTTCGCGCAATAACAATAAGAATATTGATTGGTGAAACAACAGAGAGGGTAAAATGTTAAAGCTTCTTAAGAGCAGTGTAAGTGCAGTTATATTGACCAGTGTCTTGTTGAGCGGCGCGCTTGCCGGTGAGGTCAAGTCGATCGCCATCCTGACGCCCGAAGAAGGCACGGACTATGGCTGGAACCAGCAAGGCATCGATGCCGCCAAGGCGGCTGGCAAGGCCGCCGGCGTCGAAGTGGTCGTGGCCCAGGGCCTCGGCTATGGCGATGTTCGCCCGACCTTGCGGGAACTTGCCTCCGACGGCGCCAGCCTGCTGATCGCGCATGCCAGCGGCTACAACACCTCGGCGCCTGAAATCGCCAAGGAATTGAAAGTTCCGGTGGCAATCGTCGACACGCCAGCCGGCCTGGAGAAGGGCCTTGTCGCCGACTATACGCTGAGCGGCCACGAGGGCGCCTATCTCGCCGGCCGTCTCGCCGCCAAGGTGTCGCGTTCCAAGTCGGTCGGCATCGTCGTCTCGGGCGAACCGCCATCGTGGAATTCGCAGTCGGCGGCGTTCGCGCAAGGCGTGAAGGCGGAGAACCCGGACGTCAAGATCACCTACGCGGTGATCGGCCCGGCCGCCTACAGCGATGCGGCCGGCGGCAAGCGCGTCACCGAAAGCGTGATCGCATCGGGCGCCGACATCATCTTCGGCCAAGGCAACGGTTCGAGCTTCGGCATGCTGCAGGCGGTCGAGACGACCAAGGCAGCCGATGGCGGCAAGGTCTATTTCATCGACGTCATCGGCGACAAGTCACCGATCGACAAGGGCTTCCTGCTGTCGTCGGTGGTGTGGAATATCGAGCCGGTCTATGCGGCGATGATTGCCGACCTGAAGGCGGACACGTTCGGCACCAAACACTATACGATCGGCCTCAAGGACGACTCGGTCAAGTTGCTGAAGACCGCTGCGATCCCGGACAATGTCTGGACGGAAATCCAGGCGCTGCGCGAGGACGTCATTTCCGGCAAGATCAAGGTCGAGCCGGTCTATGACGCGGCCGCCGTAAGGGCACTGATGACCAGCGTCGCCCAGTAAGGCGATCATGGTCGGCTGCCGGAGGGGTGATCCGTTCACCCCTCCGGACGATTCCTGTTTTTTGGTGCTGGGCTTCATGAGCGGTTTTTCTTCATCGTCCGTTGCCGGGCGCGACATCGTCGCGCTTGAAGGCGTGACCAAACGGTTCCCCGGCATCGTTGCCAATGACAGCGTCGACCTGTCGATCCGCCCGGGCGAAGTGCATGTGCTGCTGGGCGAGAACGGCGCTGGAAAATCGACATTGATCGGCATGTTGTCCGGCCTGCAGCAGCCTGACGAAGGACGCATACTGGTCGACGGCAAACCGACGCCGATCACCTCGCCACGCCATGCGCTGGCACTCGGCATAGGCACCGTATTCCAGCACATGATGCTGGTGCCGACGCTGACGGTGGCGGAGAACCTCCTGCTTGGCGGGCCGTGGTGGCAGCGCCCCAGGACCGAGGAACTGGCGGCGCGCGTCGCCGAGATCACCGGCACGCTCGGCATCACCGTCAAGCTTCAAGCCAAGGTATCGGAGTTGTCGCTCGGCGAGCAGCAGCAGGTCGAGATCCTGCGCGCGATGCTGCGCAACAGCCGGCTGCTCATCCTTGACGAGTCCACCTCCATGCTGACGCCGAAAGGTATCGACGAACTGGGCGCGCTGATGCGCCGCCTTGTCGAGCAGGGCCTTGCGATCGTCTTCATCACCCACAAGCTCAAGGAGGCGGCTGCCTTCGGCGACCGCATCTCGGTGCTGAAGCTTGGCCGCAAGGTCGGCGAGATTCCACCCGAGCGGTTTCGCACGCTGGGCGAACAGGAGATCGTCTCGGAGATCGTGGAATTGATGTTCGGCAAGCAGAAGGATGACCCGGAAGCCGTCGAGCGTCCTGTCCGCACTGCCCGCGCCGGCGCTGCCCCGCTGCTTCAGGTGACGGACCTGGCGGTAGCGGCGACGGACAATGCGCCGGGCCTGTCGTCGATCTCCTTCGACATCCGCCCGGGCGAGATCCTCGGCATAGCCGGCATCGACGGCAACGGCCAGAAGCAGCTGGCGGAAGCGCTGGCCGGCCAGCGTACAGCCACAAGCGGCTCGGTGCGGCTGGACGGCGCCGCCATCGAGACGCTGAGCGTCGGCGAGCGCCGCCGGCGCGGCCTTCGCTACCTGACCGACGACCGACTGGGCGAGGGCACTGTCGGCACCTTCCCGGTCTCGATCAATTTCTTCCTCAAGCAGGTCGGCGCGGCCCCGTTCTGGCGCAACGGCGTCGAGCAGCGCGCGGAGATCGACAAGCGCGCCGCGCAGCTCGTGCGCGAATACGACGTGCGCACGCCGAGCCTGAAGACGCCCGTCGCGCGGCTGTCCGGCGGCAACATCCAGAAGGTGCTTCTGGCAAGGGAACTGGCTGAAGGCGCCAAGGTGGTGATCTTCAACAAGCCGACCTATGGGCTCGATCTCACCAACACATTGGCGTCGCGCCAGCGCATTCGCGATACGGCGGCGCGTGGCCTTGCCGTGCTGCTGATCTCCACCGACCTCGAGGAATTGCTTGGTATGTGCGACCGCATCGCCGTCATCGCCGACGGCGCTTTGGTCGGCACCGTCGAGAACGTAGACGACGCCCGCACAAAGGTCGGTCGCCTGATGATCGGACTTGCCGCATGAGCATCGACACCGCACCCACGGTCAGCGCCACCGCACTCGATGCCACGAGCGGGGCAGCGACGCGCCGCGACATCCTGCATCGGCTGCTGATGACGCTCGGCCCGATCCTTATCGCGCTGGTCATAGCCGGCTGTATCCTGCTTGCCGTCGGCGTCGACCCGCTGGCCTATTATGGCTTCGTGCTGGAGAAGGGACTGTTCTCGCCGCTCGGCATCCAGCAGACACTGACGCGCATGGCGCCGCTGCTGTTTCTCGCCGCCGGCCTGATCGTCGCCTTTCGCGCCGGCATGTGGAATCTGGGCGGCGACGGCCAGTTCCTGCTTGGCGCGGTGACGGCGGCTGCCAGCGCTCCCGTGTTCGTGCAGATCATGCCAGCCTGGCTGGCGCTGGTCTGCTCGTTCCTCATCGCCATGGTGGTGGCGATGATCTGGTCGCTGGTGCCGGCGCTGCTGCGTGCCTATCAGGGCGTCAACGAGATCATCACCACCCTGATGATGACGTTCCTCGGCACCTCGCTCGCCAATGTGCTGGTCAAGCTGGCGTTTCGCGACCCAAGCACGACCGTGCCGCAGACGCGCACGCTGCCGGTGGAGGACCGGCTGCCGCGCCTGTTCGAAACGACCATCACCAGTGGCCTGCTGCTTGGGCTGGCGGCGATCGTCATCGTGCATCTGGTGATGACGCGCACGGCGTTCGGGCTGAAGCTGAGGATCGTCGGCGCCAATCCACGAGCGGCGGTTCACTCGGGGCTCGGCGTTCCCGGCCTGACCGTCGCCGTCTTCGCCATTTCGGCCGGGCTGGCCGGGCTTGCCGGCGCCGTCGACATCATCGGCGTCCAGGGCAATGTCCGCGCCGACTGGAATCCCGCCTACGGGCTTGCCGTGATACCCGCCGTGTTTCTCGCCCGTATGAACGGCTTTGCGGCCATCGGCTTCGTGTTCCTGCTTTCGGTGCTTTCGATCGGCGGCGAGAGCGCGGCGCGCCGGCTCGGCGTGCCCAATCATTTCACGCTGGTGCTGGTTTCCATCGTGCTGATCGTGCTCGCGCTCGCCGAATATTTCGATCACCGATACAACCAGTCGCGGAGGGCCTAGGGCATGACCGGGCTCTTCAGCGAGGTCTTTCTCAGCGCGCTGCTGTTCGGCGCCGTCACCGCAGCGATCCCGCTGCTGCTTGCCGGGCTCGGCGAGCAGATCTCCGAGAAGGCTGGCGTGCTCAATATCGGCATCGAAGGCATGATGCTGGCCGGCGCCTATCTCGGCTTTGTCGGCGCTTTCTATTCCGGGTCGCTGTGGCTGGGCTTTCTCACCGGCGCCGCCGGGGGTGCTGCGGTGGCGCTTGTCATGGCGCTGCTTTGCGTGCGCATCGGGCTCAACCAGATCGTCATCGGCATCGCGCTGACCTTGGGGCTGGAAGGCCTGACGGCGCTGCTCCACCATTTCCAGTTCTCGCGCAGCTATCCGCGCCTGCCGGCGGCGGATGCGACTGTCATTCCGCTGCTTTCGGACCTTCCGGTCATCGGGCCTGCATTCTTCAAGCATCATCTGATCGTCTATCTGGCGGTCGCGCTGGTTTTCGGCATGGGCTACATCTACCGGCGCACGCAGTTGGGCCTCAATTTGCAGGCGGCAGGCGACAAGCCGGCCGCGCTCGATGTCGCCGGCATCGATGTCGTGCGGACCCGCACCATCGCCGTGCTGACGACCGGAGCGCTGGCCGGGCTCGGGGGCGCGTATCTCGCCAATGTCGGGGCCGGCCTGTTCATTCCGTTCATCACCAATGGCGCGGGCTTTCTCGGCATCGTGCTGGCCATGCTGGCGCGCGGTCGCCCGATCTGGGTGCTGTTCGGCGCGTTGCTGTTCGGTGTCTGCCTGTCGCTGACGACGGCCATGCAAGTGGCCGGCATCAACATACCGACCGACATCATCCAGATGCTGCCGTTCCTGGCGGTGATGATCATGCTGGTGCTGTTCGGCCGGCGCGCCAGCCTGCCGGCGGCGCTCGGCATTCCATATGAGCGCGGCGCGCGCTGAGGACAATTCATGCGCGGACGGGACCCGCGCCAATAAAGGAGGCAAGAATGTCGGATACCAAGGTCTACCTGCTCGACGGCGGCTCGCTCGTTCTCGACGGATATCATGTGTTCTGGAACCGCGGCCCTGGCGGCGAAGTGCGCTTCCCGGTCTATTCGATCCTGATCGAACATGCCGAGGGCCGGTTCCTCATCGACACCGGCTACGACTACGATCACGTGATGAAGGTGCTGCCGTTCGAAAAGCCGATCCAGGAAAAGCACCAGACCATCCCAGGCGCCCTGGCGCTGCTCGGCCTCGAACCGAAGGACATCGACGTCGTCGTCAATTCGCATTTCCACTTCGATCATTGCGGCGGCAACAAGTATTTTCCGCACGCCAAGAAGATCTGCCACCGGACCGAGGTGCCGCAGGCCTGCAATCCCGAACCTTTCGAGCATCTCGGCTATTCCGATCTGAGTTTTTCGGCGGAGGCTGCCGAAGCGCGTGGCGCGACCGGGCAATTGCTTGCGGGAACGACACGGGCGAATTCGACCTTTGAAGGCATTGATGGCGACGTCGAGCTTGCCAGGGGCGTCCGGCTGATCTCGACGCCCGGCCATTCGATCGGCCATTACAGCCTGCTGGTCGAGTTCCCCAAGCGCAAGCCGATCATGTTCACGATCGATGCGGCCTATACGCAGAAGAGCCTCGAGACGCTGTGCCAGGCGGCCTTCCACATCGATCCGGTGGCGGGCGTCAATTCGATGCGCAAGGTGAAGAAACTCGCCGAAGACCATGGCGCCGAGCTGATGTACTCGCACGACATGGACAACTTCAAGACCTACAAGACCGGCACGCAATTCTACGGCTGACCGCCGCCAATCCGGAGACAAGACGATGCGCTATCTCGAACACGCCGATCCGGTCATCACCCTGACCGCGGGACCGGTGAACGCCTATGCCGAAGTGCTGCGCGGTCTCGGCCGCACGGTGCTCTACGACTACGACCCGGCGTTCCAGCTTTTCTATGAGGGTGTGGTCGACAAGGCGCAAAAGGCGATGCGGCTGTCGAACAAGCCGGTCATCCTGCATGGCGAGCCGGTGCTTGGCCTGGAGGCCGCCGCGGCCTCGCTGATCACGCCGGACGATGTCGTGCTCAACCTTGCCTCCGGCGTTTACGGCAAGGGGTTCGGCTATTGGGCGAAGCGCTATTCGCCACATCTGCTCGAGATCGAGGTGCCCTACAACGAGGCGATAGATCCGCAGGCGGTCGAGGCAATGCTGAAGGCGCACCCGGAGATCACCGTCGTTTCCGTCTGCCACCACGACACGCCGTCCGGCACCATCAATCCGATCGACGCCATCGGCGCGCTGGTCTCAGCGCATGGCGGCTATCTCATCGTCGACGCCGTCTCGTCCTTTGGCGGCATGCAGACGCACCCGGAGGACTGCAAGGCCGATATCTATGTCACCGGCCCGAACAAATGCCTGGGCGCGCCTCCCGGCCTGACGATGATGGGCGTCAGCGAGCGGGCCTGGGCCAAGATGAAGAGCAACGAGGCAGCCCCCCGCGCGTCGATGCTGAGCATCGTCGATTGGGAGCATGCGTGGTCGCGGGATAAGCCGTTTCCGTTCACGCCGTCGGTCTCGGAGATCAACGGGCTCGATGTCGCGCTCGACCTCTATCTCAATGAGGGGCCGGAGGCGGTATGGGCGCGCCACGCGCTCACCGCCAAGGCCATGCGCGCGGGCATTGCTGCGATGGGCCTGTCGATCTGGGCGGCCAGCGACAGCATCGCGTCGCCGACCACGACCGCTGTCCGCACGCCCGAAGGTGTCGACGAGAAGGCGCTTCGCCAGGCTGCCCGCGCCCGTTACGGGGTGGTGTTTTCGTCTGGCCGCGGCGAGACCTTGGGCAAGCTGACGCGCATCGGCCATATGGGTCCGACCGCCCAGCCGATCTATGCGATCGCGGCGCTGACGGCACTTGGCGGCGCCATGAACGCGGCCGGCCAGAAACTGGCGATCGGCAGGGGTATCGACGCGGCGCTGGCCGTGATCGACGCCGACGCCTGAACAGATATCACCACGGATTGAGGGAGCATTTTCATGACTGAACGGCTTGCGGGGAAGACGGCCCTGGTTACGGGCGCTGCGCAGGGTATCGGCAAGGCGATCGCCGCGCGGCTCGCCGCCGACGGGGCAATCGTCATCGTCAGCGACATCAATGCCAAAGGCGCCAAGGCGGCGGCCGCGGCAATAGGCGGAAGGGCGAGGGCGATTGCCGCCGACATTTCCGATCCGGCCTCCGTCAAGGCACTCTTCGCCGAAATCCAGACCCTGACCGGGGGCATCGACATCCTGGTCAACAATGCCAGCATCGTGCCGTTCGTCGCCTGGGACGATGTCGATCTCGACCATTGGCGCAAGATCATCGACGTCAATTTGACAGGCACCTTCATCGTCAGCCGCGCCGGCACGGACCAGATGCGTGCGGCAGGCAAAGCTGGGCGGGTGATCAGCATCGCATCCAACACCTTCTTTGCCGGCACGCCGAACATGGCGGCCTATGTCGCAGCCAAGGGTGGCGTCATAGGCTTCACCAGGGCGCTCGCCACCGAACTCGGCAAATACAACATCACCGCCAATGCGGTGACGCCCGGCCTGGTCGAGAGCGACGGCGTCAAGGCGAGCCCGCACAATGAGGCGTTCGGCTTCGTCGAGATGCTTCAGGCGATGAAAGGCAAGGGGCAGCCGGAACATATCGCCGATGTGGTCTCGTTCCTGGCCTCCGACGATGCGCGCTGGATCACCGGCCAGACGCTCAATGTCGACGCCGGGATGGTGCGCCACTAAAGCATTCCGCACCCCAAACCCCTGTACGCTTTCGGGCGATCTGCACCCAGGTCGCGACGGGCGGACAGGCGCGGCCAAAAATGTATCCGCAAGGCCGCAGTCGGCCAATCAAGGAAAAATCACAGTGGACTTCGGATTCGACACGTCGGTTTTCGACGGGCTGACGATTGCAATGCTGGTCGCCGGTCTGGCCATGACCGGAATGGCCTCCGGCGTGCTCGCCGGTCTGCTGGGGGTCGGCGGCGGCATCGTCATCGTCCCGGTGCTGTTCTGGGTGCTTAGCCTGTTCCACTTTTCGCCTGCTGTGATCAGCCATCTGGCTGTCGCGACGTCGCTTGCGGTCATCATCCCCACCTCGATCTCGTCAATGCGGTCGCACAACAGGCGCGGCAATGTCGATCGGCCTCTGCTCACTCTGTGGGGACCGGCCGTTTTCGTGAGTGCCCTGATCGGTGGCATCACGTCGAAGTTCATCCCGGGCGCCGGCTTGCGGCTGGTTTTCGGCGTCGTCGGCCTGCTGGTGGCCCTCAACATGGCGTTGCCGAAGCACTTCGTGATCTCCGATCACCTGCCGCAAAGCGGCTGGATCAACCGCGCGATCGCCTCTGTCATCGGCTTTGTCTCTTCGCTCATGGGAATCGGTGGCGGCACGCTCTCGGTGCCGACGCTTTCCAGCTTTTCCTTTCCTGTGCACCGGGCCGTCGGCACATCGTCGGCGCTTGGCCTGCTTATTGCGCTTCCGGCAGTGGCCGGCTTCATCTGGTCGGGTCTCGCAATTGCAGGCAGGCCTCCGCTCAGCCTGGGTTACGTCAGCCTGCCGGCGGTTGCCATCATAGCGCCCGTGAGCTTCCTGTTCGCACCCTTGGGCGCAAGGCTCGCCCACGCGCTCAACCCGCGCTACCTGAAACTTGCCTTTGCATTCTTCCTGGCGATCACGGCCGGGCGAATGCTGCTGTCTTGAATTTCGCTGGGCGGCGTACGGCTATTTTTCCCGCATGGCCCGGCGGAAGTTCTGCGTGATCGGCTCGGCGAGATAAGAGAGAACGGTGCGAGCCCCCGTCCGGATCATCGTCTCGCTCGACATGCCGGGCAGCAGCTTGCGGCCCTCCAGCTTGCCGAGTTCGCTTTTGTCGATCACAACCGTCGCGGCGAAATACGGTGCGCCGCTGCGCTCCTCAACCATGCGGTCAGCCGACACGATCTCCACGACACCCTCGAGCGGCGGCAGGTTGTAGCGGGCGAAGGCCGGGAAGCTGACACGCGCGGGCTGTCCGGGTGCGATCGTCTCGACATCCTCCGGTTTGACCATGGCTTCGACCACGAGTTGTTGTCCGAGCGGTACGATCGTCATCAATGTATCGCCGGGTTTCACGACACCGCCCGCGGTGTGGACCTTCAGATCCATGACGATGCCGTCAACCGGTGCGACGACATCGGTACGGGTAAGCACGTCCCTGGCGGCACGCTCCTCCTGTCTCAGGTCGAACAGTTCCGCCTCGACCTTGCTCAACTCATCGACGGACTCGTTGAGCCGCACCGTATCGAGGTTCAGGATCTGCATGTCGATCTCGGCCATGGCGCTTCTGGCGCGGGCGATTGCGGCGATATTGGTGGCGCGCTCGCCCTCGATCTCCTGCTGCTGTCGTCTGAGCAACAGGTTCCGCTCGCGGGTGGTCAGCCCCTTCTTGAGCAGACTCTCGAGGTCTTTGGTTTCACCCTCGATCGCCTCGATCTGTTTGTCCTTGGTGACGATAAGCTCTTCCAGTCCCTTTATCTCCTCCTCGGTCTGGTGGCGGCGCTGGCTGAGGATTTCCTGCTCGTCCGCCAGATTGTGGTGTTTCGCCGCGAACACGTCGCGCTGTGCGGACACCGCGTCCTTTGCGGCGGTGGCGGGGTTGGCGAGCAACGCCGGATCGAACTCGATCTCGGCCCTGCCGTCACGCTCGGCCCTGAGACGCGCGGCCAGCGCCTCACGCGTTGCTATCCGGTTCTGGATCAGGTCGAGCTGCGCCTTTGCCTGCGTGTCGTCGAGCCGGACGAGGATCTTGCCGGCCTTGACGACATCACCGTTGGCTGCGTTCAACTCCGCGATGATGCCGCCCTCGAGGTGCTGGATCAGCTTGCGGTCGCCGGCGACCTTGATAACGCCCGGCGCCACAGCGGCGCTGTCCAACGGTGCCAGGGCCGCCCAACCTCCCGCGACGCCGAAGAACAGGAACATGATCGCGAACCCGGTGCAGGTCACGCCTGTGAGACGCAGCGGCATCGGTTGCAGCAGGGAGGGCGGCGGAAGGGGCAGCGGCACGACGTTCAATTCCGGGGGGCGGCTCATGCTTCCTTGACCTCTTTGGTTTCCTTGACCACTTCGAGGGCAGGCAACTGGGCAGCCTTGGGCAGATGGGCCACCTTGCTGACGCGGCTGGCGAGTTCGTTGAAGACATGGTCGCGCGGCCCGAAGAGATCTTGCTGACCCCTGTTGAGGACCAGTATCTTGTCTACCTTCTCCAAGATGTTGGCGCGGTGCGCGATCAGGATAACGGTTGTGTTCGTCGCCTTGGCCACGCCGAGAGCGGCAATCAATGCCTCCTCGCCCTCCCTGTCGAGGTTGGAATTGGGTTCGTCGAGGATAAGCAGCGTGGGGTCGCCGTAGAGTGCCCGCGCCAGCCCGATGCGTTGGCGCTGCCCGCCCGACAGTATCGCACCCGCCTCGCCGATCTCGGTGCCGTAGGCCTTCGGCAGCCCCTTGATGAGTTCGTGGACGCCGGCCAACTGCGCTGCCTTGATCACGTGCTGGAAGACCGCCGGATTGACCGTCGCAAAGCGGGCGATGTTGTCGGATACGGTGCCGGCGAAGAGTTCGATGTCCTGCGGCAAATAGCCGACATAACGGCCACGGTCTTCCGCCGCCCATTGGGCAACATCCGTTCCGTCCAGCAAGGCACGCCCCCCCGACGGGCGCCAGGCACCGGCAAGTATGCGCGCCAGGCTCGTCTTGCCGGCCCCGCTCGGACCGATCAGGGCCATCGCTTCACCCGGCTCGAGACGGAAGCTGATGCCTTTCAGGATGTGCTCGCCACCCTGTCGGGCAAGCACAAGGTTGTCGGCCTCAAACCTGCCTTTCGGACGGGGCAGTGGCAGGACCGGTGTGGCTTCCCGGTGCTGTCCGGCGACCGCGGTGAGGCGTTTGTAAGCGGCACGCGCTCCCACCGTCGCCTTCCATGTGCCGATCGCTTGCTCGACCGGTGACAAGGCGCGACCCATCAGGATCGAGGCGGAGATCATGATGCCGGGTGAAGCCTCGTTGCGAAGAACCAGATAGGCGCCGAGGCCGAGTATGGCCATTTGCAGGGCCAGCCGGTGACAACGCGCGATAGCCGCGATGACGCCGCCACGGTTGGCGGCAAGAACCTGTCCCTTGTTGGCCTCGTCCTGTTGGGCCTTCCAGCCTTCCAGCAATGGCTTCAACATGCCCATCGCCTGGACGACCTCGGCGTTGCGGATCGCCGCCTCGGCTTGCACATAGGCCCGCGACTGTGCGCTTGCGGCCTCGGTCAACGGCTTGCGTGTGAGGTATTCGTTGAGCAGCGCCAAAGCAAACAGCACGATCCCGCCGCAAAGCGCCAACCAGCCCAGCCATGGGTGCATGAAGAATATGGCAACGAAGAACAACGGTGCCCAAGGCGCGTCGAGGATCGGGAAGATGCTGGGGCTGGTGAAGAAGTTGCGCACTTGATCCAGGTCGCGCAGCGGACGGGCGTTGGCTTGGCCTGGCGCCGAGGCGGCATATTCCACCGATGCGGTCAGGAGAACCGGTGCCAATCGCGCGTTCATCCACGATCCGACGGTAGCCAGCAGGCGCCCGCGCACCACCTCAAGCCCCGCCATTGCCGCGAGCGCCCCTGCCGCCATCAGCGACAGCATCACCAGCGTCTCCAGGCTGTGGCTGGACAACACGCGGTGGTAGACTTGGAGCATGTAGAGCGCTCCGGTCAGCATCAGCACGTTGATGCCGCCGCTGAACCAGACAAGCGGCCGGATGGCACGTCTGGCCTCTTTCATCACCACCTGCAGGGCAGGGGGCTGTTGTTTGGTTTTCATCGTTATTTCTCTGGTGTGCGGGATGACATCTCGTGCGGGAAGGTTGGGGGCAGCATTGGCTGCCCCCCGTTGGCCAGTGTCAGGCGACGTCGACAAGTATGTGCTGCATCGCTGTCTGGTCCGCGTCCGCGTCCGCCACTTTGAAGGCGAAGTCGAGGTGGGCATCCGGCGTCTGGGTCGAGGTCGAGGTGAAGCCGATGTCCGTGATCTTCAGCACGTCGTTGTCGGTGGGGTCGAAATTCACCAGGTTGGTGGTCGCATCGCTGCCGCCACCGGCGCCGGTCGTCGGGTTCAGGTTGATTGCCGTGTTGTTGCCGGTGATGCCGTTGCCCGACTGCATGATCTGGACACCCTGCAACACGAAGTGCTCGCCGGCCGCGTTGTAGTCGTTCTGCTCGATGATCACGAGGCCGTCATTGTTGTCGAGCGTGAACTCGCCGCTGTACGGGGCCGGGACGTGACCCATCTTGAAGATGTCGGCATTCTGCACGTACATCGCCCTCGTAATCGAGACATCGTCGAGCGTCGACGCCGTGCCCTTGTCGTCGATCAGGTTGAGGATCAGCATCAGATCCTCGCTGTTGCCGATGCCATCGAACTTGATGGCCATGGTGCCGGCGGTCGCTGTCGGCTGGGTAGCCTCGTTCTGACTGTTGATACCGACGTTGCTGTCGAAGAACCGCAATGTGAGCAGTTCGCCTTTCTGGATCGTGTCACCGGCGACACCGTTGGTGCTCTGCGTCGCGGATACCCAGCTTTCATTGGCGTTGCTCACCATCTCGTGACCACCTAGGGTGAAGGTGGCGTCGCCGGATGACCCCTCGCCATTGGCTGTCAAGCTGAACGGGTTGGCTTTGTTGATCAAGTTGCCCGTGAACTGCACGTAGAAGTTTTCGTTAGCCGGCGTATTCGGATCATCAGCCTGCAATTTTTCCAGCACGATCTGTGGGTGGCCCGTATTGCCGAGGGGCTCCTTGGACAAGAGTTGGCTGGTGTGGATAACGTCGAAGCTGAAGCCTTCGAGAGGGTCGGTCAGGTGGATGGTATAAGTATCGGCAATCTTGTCGAAGACGAGGGTGCCGCCCGCCGTCCCGGTCTGGGTGCCAGCCGCCGGATCCTTGTCGTAGGTGAAAGTGAAGTTGAACGTCGCGGAGGTAAGGCTCTCCGACGCCAGCGTCACCTCCGAGGTGAGAATGTTACCACCGCCGCCGCCGGTGATCGTGCCGGTGAGCCCGATCTGGACGCCGGCAAGCGCGCCATTCTGGTCGACAAAGTCGGAACCACTCGCATAGAACGCGGCCGGATGAGCATCCGCGCCGATGTCGTACCCGAAGGCTCCGGTGGCCGACGCGTTGAGTGTGTTGGCCAGAGTCTCGGGGGTCCCGATACCGTTGCCGGCGTTCTGGTCACCGTCGAACGGCACTGTGATCGTCGGCGCATCATCCTTGAAGACGAGGCTTGTACCGATGTTGACACTGTCCGAGGCCTGGTCGCCGTCACCGTCGGTGATGATCGCCGTCAAGGTTACGAGATCATCGGCTGCCAGCGATGTTTGCTGATCCGGTCCGGTGTCGGGCGAGTGTATGACGGCACGTGCCTGATCGAGCGTCACGGTCCCGTCAACAGCCACGCTCACCGTGAACACAATATCGCCAGCGGCTGAACCGGCACGACCGACCACCTCGCCGCCTTCGACGAAAAGCAGGACGGACAGGCCGGTCAAGGTGTCAGTGAGGCCGCTAACGTTCGTAACCTGATTGATGCCGAGCGCATAGCTGATAGCGTCACTATCCGCGCCGGCGTTTGGGGTGAAAACGGTCGCGAAATCCGCACTGTTGGCACCCAAGTTGGACTCGTCGACGGTCAGCGTCGGCTCGGTGCCGGTGGTCGAGATGCTCGGGCCATCATCCTTGAAGTTGAGGTTCTG
>NZ_JAIUGP010000027.1:0-37194 GCF_020164655.1 Mesorhizobium sp. AD1-1 | reverse complement strand
CCGGCAGGACAGAGGGGGGCGTTCAAGCGCTGACAGGCGACATCAACTGCATGGAAGGAGCCACCCTTGCCGCCAGCCGCTGAAGCCGCCTCGCCCGAACCCATCCTGCTTGCCGTCGAAGGCATCACCAAGCATTTCTCGGGCGTCACCGCGCTCAGCGATGTCTCGCTCGATATCCGCCCCGGCGAGATCCTCGGCCTGCTGGGCGAAAACGGCGCCGGCAAATCGACGCTCTTGAAAATCGTGTC
This sequence comes from Mesorhizobium sp. AD1-1, assembly GCF_020164655.1. Lineage (NCBI taxonomy): Bacteria > Pseudomonadati > Pseudomonadota > Alphaproteobacteria > Hyphomicrobiales > Phyllobacteriaceae > Mesorhizobium > Mesorhizobium sp. AD1-1. The sequence goes on along the minus strand of NZ_JAIUGP010000027.1, from coordinate 36,946 downwards.
GGGTGTGATGCCGCCATCGGGCGGCCGCATCACTTTCGACGGTGCCGATTATCATCCCTCCAGCCCGCAGGATGCCAAGCGGCTTGGCATCGTCACCATCTATCAGGAACTGAGCCTGATCCCGACGCTGACCGTGGCGGAGAACATTTTCATCGGCCGCGCGCCGATCGGCCCGCTCGGGCTGGTGAGTTGGCGCAAGATGGAGGAAGATTCCCGCACGATCATCGCCCGCGTCGGTCTCTCCATAGACCCGATGACGCCGGTCTCGGCATTGTCGGTGGCCGAGCAGCAACTGGTCGAGATTGCTCGGGCGCTGTCGCTGGAAAGCCGGCTGATCATCATGGACGAGCCGACCTCGGCGCTGACCGAGACCGAGGTGCAGCGGCTGCTGTCGATCATGGACCGGCTGCGCAAGGACAAGGTCGCCATCATGTTCGTCACCCACCGGCTGGAGGAAGCGTCCGCCATATGCGATCGCATGACGGTGCTGCGCGACGGCAGGCTTGCCGGCCACCTTAACCGTGAAGGCGGGCCGATCGCGCTGCCCAAAATCATCGAGAAGATGGTCGGCCGCGCGGCGTCCGAGCTCTACGCCCGGCCGGCGCAACGCGCGGTGGCCGGCGATGTCGTGCTGTCGGTGCGCGGCCTGCGCACCGTGCGCGACCCCGAGGCGCCGCACGCCATCGTGCTCGACGGCGTCGACATAGACCTCAAGGCCGGTGAAATCCTCGGCGTTGCCGGGCTTGTCGGCTCAGGCCGCACCGAACTGGCGCGCGCTATCTTCGGCGCCGACCGCATCGCGGCCGGCACCATCACGCTCGACGGCAAGCCGATCGCCCCGTCATCACCCGCGGACGCCATTGCGCTCGGCATCGGCCTGGTGCCGGAGGACCGCAAGCACCAGGCGATCTTTGCCGCGCTGGGCATCCTGCCGAATTTCTCCATCGCTTCGCTGGGCAGCTTCAGCAACGGTTTCGGCTTCATGGCCGAGCGGCGCGAGCGCGATGCGCTGTCCGGGTTTCGAAAGATGCTGTCGATCCGCATGGCTTCGGCCGAGCAGGCGATCGAGGGCCTGTCGGGCGGCAACCAGCAAAAGGTGATCCTGGCGCGCTGGCTCGCGCGCGATCCGAAAGTGCTGATCGTCGACGAGCCGACGCGCGGCGTCGATGTCGGCGCCAAGACCGAGGTGCACCAGATCCTGGTGCAGCTTGCGGCGCGCGGCATTGCGGTGATGATGATCTCGTCCGAGCTGCCCGAGGTGCTGGCGGTGTCGGACCGCATCGTCACCATGCGCCGCGGACGCATCACCGGCCAGATGCCGGGCGTCGAAGCAAACGAGGAAAGACTGATGGAACTGATGGCACTCGACCGCAAGGAGACACTATGAGCGTGGCGGGGGAGCAGGATCAGCGCGGCGGCATCAACTTCGCGCGGCTTTTGATGAGCTTCGGGCCGCTGCTGTTCCTGGTGGCGCTGATCATCGTCTTCACGGTGCTGAAGCCGAGCTTCATGGACCCGATCAACCTGTTCAACATCACAAGGCAGATCTCGATCACCGGGCTGATCGCGCTCGGCATGACCTTCGTCATCCTTACCGCCGGCATCGACCTGTCGGTCGGCTCGCTGCTCGCCTTCTGCGGCATGGTCGCCGCCGTGGTCGCCAAGGGCGGCACGGCCAACACGCTGTCGCTGTCGACGAGCGGCACGCAAGGGTTCGGCTGGTTCGCCGCGCTGCTGGCCGCCATCATCGTCGGAGCCGCTGCCGGCGGCGTGCAGGGGCTTGTCATCACCCGGCTGAAAGTGCCGCCCTTCGTCGTCACGCTGGGCGGGCTGACGGTGTTTCGCGGGCTGACGCTGACCATCTCCAATGGCGGCCCGATCTCGGGCTTCGACGCCTCGATGCGCTGGTTCGGCACCGGGCTGATCGGCCCGGTGCCGGTGCCGGCGCTGATCTTCGCGGCGGCCGCCATCCTGTGCCACATCGTGCTGCGCTACACGCGCTATGGCCGCGCCGTCTATGCCGTCGGCGGTAATGCGGAAGCAGCGCGGCTGTCGGGCCTGCGCGTCGACCGCATCCTGGTCTCGGTCTACGTCATTGTCGGCTTCTTCGCCGGGCTCGCGGCCTTCGTGCTGTCGGCCAGGCTGAACTCCTCGGAAGCGGTGGCGGGCATCGGCTACGAACTAACCGTCATTTCGGCCGTCGTCATCGGCGGGACCTCGCTGTTCGGCGGCATCGGCTCGGTCGGCGGCACGGTGGTGGGCGCGGCGCTGATCGGCGTGCTGCAGAACGGGCTGCAGTTCAACAATGTCTCGTCCTACACGCAAAGCATCGTCATCGGGCTCATCCTGATCCTGGCGGTGGCGTTTGATCGGTGGCTGAAGTCGAGGGTAAGAAGGTGAGGGGCGAAGGGAGATGTTAACGCCCAGGCGCCCCCCTCTGTCCTGCCGGACACCTCCCTCAAGGGGGGAGATCGGATGTCATGACTGCTTTCGCTAATTTTCAACGTTGAAGAGAAAGCGGCGAGGACGAAGCTGCTGATCTCCCCACTTGAGGGGGAGATGTCCGGCAGGACAGAGGGGGCGCCTCGCTCTGCCCCCTGGCAGGAGACCCCACCCCATTCCTTGCAAAACAATCATGCTTTGCTAGAAAGGTTTTGGCGGGTGGCATCGTGAGAGAACCTCATGTTTGCCGATATCATCAGACCGATCACCCTAGGTTTTTCGCTGCTGCGGCGGTTCTGGCCGCAGCTCATGGCACTCGTGCTGGCCGGCGTGATGGTCGGCGATCTCCTCATGCTGCTGGCGGCGAAGGTGGCGCTGGCCAATCACTTCGCCGGGTTGGCGATGCTGACGCTGGTGGCGCTGGCGCAGCTGGTGGTGACGGTGGCAATGTTCCACGTGCTGCGCCCCGGCCTGCCGCATGTGGTGGCCGCGCAGCGCGGCGCCGACAAGGCCGCAACCACCGAGACGCAAACGAAGCCGGGTGCCGAGGCTGACCGGCGCGGCTCGCGGCTGGTGCGGATGATCACCATCGCGCTTCTGCCGTTCTTCGCCTATTATGCCGCCTGGGGATTTCTGGGCGACATCGTGCGGCAGTATTCGCGCGAAACACTCGACCAGGCCGATTTCGGCCAGAGCGCTGATGTGCTCGACGTGCTCGATTCACGCTGGCTGCTGATCTCCGTGGCGGTGTCCTGGCTGATCCGTCGGCTGGCCAAATTCATGCAGGCTAAGACAGGTGCCGAGTCGTTCTGGCAGATCGTGGTGGTGATCTGCGAGACCAACTGGATTTTCGTCGGTCTCTACGTGATCAGCCGCTGGAAGGATTCGGCGCTGCAATGGCTGATGAGCCGCAATTTCTGGTCGGCCCTGCAGGCATCGGTGGACGGGCTGGCAAACCCGGTGCCGATGGCCTCGGCCGCGCCCATGGTGCCGGTCGAGATCTCCTCGATCGCGCCGTCGACGGCTGCGATCAACCTGTTCTTCTTCATGCTCCTGCCGCTGATCTGGCTGGTGATGGCGGCGCTGATCTACGGCTATGACGTGCGCGACGATGCTGCCCTGATGCGCGTGCACGGCCGGCTGGAGCGTGCCGGCCAGCGCTATGCCGGCCTGCCGAAATTCCTGCGCGATTTCGTCGAGCATTTCATCGCCGGGTACCGCTCGCGCTATCTGCCGATCGCCAACGGCGTGCGGCTGACGGTCAGCGCCAGCCTGGTGCTGTTGTGCACGCTGGTGGTCGGCTACCGGTTGCTCGACTGGGGCGCGGCCTGGCTGTGGCTCGGCGCGACGCGGCTGATCGGTCCACACGAGCTCGATATCTGGCAGATTTTTTCGCATGCCGTGACGCTGCTCTTCGGCAGCCCGTTCCAGGATTCCTCCACCGGCATCCTGATCGAGCCGCTGCGCATATGCTTTCTCGCCGCCGTGCTGGAGACGGCGTTTTCGATGGCGAAGCGGGCGGGGAAATGAGCTTTCTTTACGGGGAGAAGGATGCTGTCACTTCGGCGGCCGCTGAAAACGCAGGAACCAGGGGCGCTCGCTGCCCAGGCCAATGGCTGGGCGGATGGTCTCGATGGCATCCTCGGGCACGATGAAGGTCTCGCCGACGCTGATGATTTCGCCCTTTTTGGCGCCGGAGAAGATCGCCGAGGTGCAGTTCATCACGCCGTCCGGCAGGCTGACGCCGGAGATGAAGTCGGGCAGCCAGCGGCGGCCGGCGGCGTCGGTCAGCATCACCTTGCAGCCCAGCCACTGCTTTTGCAGATCGGGATCGCCGACCGTGACGGCGAAGGTGGCGATGACGGCCAAGGCATGCTCGGGCAAGCGGCCGGCCTTGCCGCCGCGCAAATCGGCCAGCCGCCATTCGCTGCCGCCGAACGGCGCGCCTTGGCCAAACTCGACATCCCTGGCGATGAGGTCCTCGCCATGCAGCCATTCACGGATGCTCTCATAGCTGGTTTCGGCCAGCGTCAGCGGCAGCAGGATAGCGAGCGCGGCAAGACCGCGCCGTCGCCATTTTTTCTCGCCACCGCCGGCTGGGTCGATGTCGGTTGAAACCGCGCTCATGTCTTGCCCTGCCGTGTCTGGCCCTGCCGTGTCTGGCCCTGCGGCGGTGCAGGAGCGTCGAGATCGTATAGCGGCAAGACATCCGCCGGTTGACCATCGGCACCGGTCGGAACGGCATCGAGGCTGATGCGAGCCTGGGCGTCGAGCGGGCCGAACTGACGTGTGGCGATAAGCAGGCTGGCGCCTCGGATCTGGTCGGCCGGCAACTCGAAGACGAACAGGCCGCTTCTCTCCAGCCCTGGATCGACGGCATGTGGCGGCATATCCTGGCGATAGCTGAGCCGCTCCGTCTGGCGGTAGCGCAGGCCGGTCGGGCCTTGCCAGGTGCCGTCGGCGACCGTGGTGGAGGTGCTGGTGGCGGTGAGATCGGTCGTCGCCACCGCCCATAGGCCGCTGGTGGTCAGCAGCCTTTCCTGGCCGAACTGGTTGGTCTTCAGCGTGCGCGCAAAGACCACTCTGTCGAGGCGGACATCGAAGCTGCGCGCCCGCACCGTGTCGTGCATGGCGCCATCGATGGGGATCGGCGCGGTGAGTTCGGCATAATGCGGCTTCGACACCTGCATGCCGTAGCTGAGCGCCACGGTGGCGGCGACGATCAGGAGATTGCCGATGGCGCGGATCCTCATGAGCCGCTCTCGGGCAGGTCGGCGACCGGCATGGTGACGGTGCCGAGCCGATAGGAATTGAACCAGCCCGGCGTGCCGTAAAGATTGTCGCGCGGCTTGAAGATCTCGGCGGTGACGCCGAAGCTGAGATTTGCCGGCACGGCGGCGTTACCGGCAAGCGGCCAGACATAGGCCATGCGTTCGGTCATGCCGGGATGCAGTTCCGGCGTCAGCGTCGAATCGCGGGCCAGCGCGATCATCGGCGTGGAATCGGGCAGGTCGATCCCGTCCGGCTTGAAGACGTTGAAATAAGCCTTGTCGGATTGCGCCGTGCGATTGGTCAGATCGGCCTCCAGCACCAGCGCCTTCTGGCCTGGTTTCAGCGCCACGCCATAGACCTTGGCGCGGCTGACATAGGCGCGCGCGGGCTGGACCCGCCAGCGCCCGGCATCGATGGCGGCATCGGGCGGCAATTGCGGCGGGGCGTGGGCGGGCAGGGCGCCGAACGCGCCCATCAGGCCGGCGACGAGCAGGGCGGCGATGGTTCCCGCGCCGGCCGTTATCCAGGTTTGAAATTTTGAGCGGGCAGTCTTGAACATTCCAAACTATGCACGTCGAACGGTCAGCCACCCCTGCGCAGTCTAGAAAGAAAAAATGGCTGATGGAACCCGCAAATGGCTGGTCCAGTCCTCACGCCGCTTCCCTTGCCCAGAACCTGTGGCCATGGCGGCGGAAATAGCGCGCCACCAGGCGCTGCTGCTTGGCCCTGATCAGGTCGGGCAGGCGCCGCTCCTGGCGCCAGCGCGGTATGTTGCGCCAGCAGGCTATGAAGCGGGCGGCGTCCTCGATTGCCTCCTGCGCCGAGAGTGCCGGACCGATAGCGGCCAGGAACAGCGCCTCCGACGGTTTCAACTCGTCGATCACCGCCTTGCGCCTGACGTGATCCTGACGGGCGTGGGCGATGCCGCTGCGACGGATTGCTTCGAAGGCTTCAAGCAAGGCCAGGCTGTCGCCGGCGTAGCCGCAGGAACGGGCAAAATCGGCGGCAAAAGCGTCCATTATCGCTCCCGGGTCTGATGCAGTGGGCAGGTTCGTGCCCGACTCACATTTTCATACATTTATGAAAGCATAACTTAAATTACGCTAGAAGAAAAACTTCTGGGAAAGTTTGAAAACTGCGACTCGACTCCCGGCGTAAAACACAGGAATATGCGAACAAATCAGGAACAAAGACGAGGCAGGGGCGATGGCATTGCCGGGCAAGGAACCAACGATCGCGCATGTCGCCTCGATCTCGGTCGAGTGCGCCGATTGTGGCCGCAACAGGTGGTGGCGACCCGATCAGCTGAAGCGGTTCGGGGTGACGGGGAATACGCCGCTGTCCGCTCTGTCGGGCCGTATCGTCTGTTCGGCCTGCCGCGCCGACGGACTGCCGGGGACGGCGATTTCGATCCAGGCGGCGTTTGTCGACGAGCGCCAGCGCGTGCGCAGCGAAGCGCGGATGCTGAGCGACAGGGATGTGCCGCTGGAGGGATTGCGGCGGGCTTGAGTGGGTGGGTGCCAGCGCTGGTTCTTCCTTCTCCCGCAGGGGGAGAAGGAAGAGCGTCCCTTGCTCAATACCCCAGCAATTCCTTCAGCGGAATCACGCGCCAGACATGTTTGATGGCGTAGCGGTTGAAGGTCAGCGTCTTCGGCGGGTTGTACTGCTCGACGACCAGCTCGCCCGCCGTGCGCTTGACCAGCTTTTTGATGAAGGCCTTGCCGTTGCGCTCGTTTTCCTCCGGGAAGGTCTCGATCACCACATGGTCGCCCGGTACGGCGTCGCGGCCGCCGCAATAGATCAGGTCGCCGGGCTCGTAACGCGGCACCATGGAATCCGAGAGCACGTGCAGGGCGAACACCTTCGGCAGGTTGCGCACGCCCGGCGGGCGCTGGACGTAACCCGCCGGCTCGCCGTTGAAGGTGAAATCGCCATCGTCGCCACCGACAGCCGCGCCCAGCACCTCGATGTCCATCGAGCTGGCGGGTAGTGGACCCGCATCGGTGACGATCTCCGCATCGGCAACCGGTCCGGCATCGTCGAGAAACACGACCTGCCCCTGGCCCAGCGCAACCGGGTCGACGCGCAGGAAGGCGGCGGTCTTCAGCAGGTTCTCGGTCTTGGGCAGATTGCGGCCGGTTTCCCAGTTGCCGACGGCGGCGACATCGGTGTCGTTGTGCTCGGCGATGTGGCGCATGACCAGGCCGCGCTGCTTGCGCGCCTTGCGGATCGCCGCTCCGACCTTGATCGACAGTTCCGTTTTTGCCATGGCGCCCATGTGAGGGATGAAAGCCGCTCTCGTCTATGAAAGAATAGCTTGCATCTATTTTCGAGTTATGCTTATATCCGGTCATGCAAAATCTGTCCAACTTTGATGGCGCCGAGTCGCCGGCCTCACGCGAGGCGCGCCCGGCGGTCATAACCGCCCATTCCCTTTTGTCCCGGCCGTCCTCCTCCCCGGCCCGGATGAAGCCCGAGGCCCAGTGCTTGACCGCACGAGCCTCGGGTCCGGTCCGCCGCCTGTCTCCGGCGACCGGAACGGCCGGAGCCGCCGCTCCCAGCGGCTTCGGCCCCCAATTCGGCCGGCATGGCGCCGGCGCTGTTTTTGCGGCAGGCCGATCCTGCATCCGCACCGAGGACGGCACCGTCATCCTGTTCGACAGGCTGACGGGCAGGGCGGTTTCCGCCCTGGACAGAAACACGGCCGAAGCGCGGCTTCTGCACCTTGCCGGCGGGAAATCGGCCCAAGCCGGCTGAGGCTGGTCGGCTGAGAGCCGGCTCTTGAAAAACAACTGACTGCGGCCTGGCGACCGGGTCGAACCTTGACGCTGCCCGACGGCACGCGGCCGAACTTTGGATGGAGCTGGATATGGCAAGCTATAGCGACGCGGAATTGCACGAGATCGCCCGCTGGCTGAAGGATGGGTTCTCAGCCTCCAGGATTGCAGTCGCGTTCAGCGCGTTGCGCGGCAGTCCGGTGTCGCGCGACGCCATCATCGGCATCGTGCACCGCAACGCCATGCTCGGCGCGATCGGCTTTGCCAATGGCAAGGGGCCGCCGCCGCGATCCAGGCAGGCCGTGGGCAAGCGCGCTGGAAGCAAGCGGGCGAGTGGCGCGTCGGCGAAAGCGACGCCTGTCGTCGGCAAGATGGAGGGCGTGCTTGCCGCCAAGGACATCCATGCGCGTGAAGTGGCCCGGCCCAGGCGCGCGCATTCGTTCGTGCGCGAGGTGGGCGTGCTGATCGCCGACGGCGTGGCCTATCGCCTGGAGGCGCCGGCGCCGCCGCGCGCGGCCATCGGCCGGCAGCCGCATGGCGTGGCGATGCGCTTCATCGATTGCCTGTTTTCACGCTGCCGTGCGCCGCTGGATCTGACGGTGGAGGGGGATCCGGACATTTCTATTGCCGAAGAGGGGGCGCCAGGCAGCCGCCCAGGCGCCGACATGCTGTGCTGCGGCATGCGCACCGGGGCGCTGAAAAGCTATTGTAGCTACCACCAGGCGCGCTTCCAGCGCCGCGTATTTGTTGCGACGGGGTGAGGTTTGATCTCTTCTCCCCCGTTCACGGGGAGAAGGTGCCGGCAGGCGGATGAGGGGCAGCGCTGACGAGGCAGGATGGAAGCTGACATGAAATTCAAGCATCCGATTCAGATGCCACTTACCGAAGCGCTGGCGCCGCCCCTCATCGCCCTGCCGAGCGTTCGCTGTTCGAAAAGCCAAGCAATTGGCTTTTCGTCCGCTGCGCGGATCACACCTCACCCCCGTAAACGGGGAGAAAGAAGCAAAGCCCTATTTCGGCATCTGCCGGCCCTGCTTGGGCGTGCGGCTCTGCATGCTCCTTGCGTCCATCGCCATCGGCGGGTTGCCCTCGCCGACCAATATGCCGGTCACCCGGGCAAAGCCGGTAAACACCTTCATGGCGTCGGCTTCGGAAATCTGGGCGGCGATCGCCGCGCTGCAGGCGTTCAACGCGCTGCGGTAGACATGGCCGCGCCGCTCCAGCGGCCAGCGCTGAAGAAAATCGGCGGCTTCGCTGACGCTGTCGATCTCTTCGATCTCATCTTCCACCCGCACTTTGAGCGGCACTCCGGTTTTCATCGTACCCACGGCGTTCACCTTCGCTTTGCGCGCGGCTCCAGCTACCGCACCCATAAACGCGCCCCGCTGGGGGCCGGTTGCATCAATTTTTCGGGCGGCGCCCGCTCCTCACGGGCTAGCCACCGCATCCAGCCAGTCATGGGCGCGGCTTTTGGGCCTGTCGACCAGTATGTTCTGCTGCTTGGCCGCCCTGGTGAAGGCATCGAACGCGATGCGCTGGCAGCAGATGCCGTCCACGGCGAGCGTAACCAGCCGGGAAGCCTCGAGATAGCCAGGCGCTGTCTTGTCGGGCCATTGGTGGCGCAGTGCCTCGGCGGCTCCGGCCACCGAACTGACCAGCATGGTTTTGTTGTCGCAAAAGCGCACGGTAACCGGCATGAAGGCTGTCATCGGCGAACCTCCCCTTGGCATGGACGCGACATAACGTCGAAAACTCGCGCCGGTTCCATCAGCCTGGATGCCGGACGGCAGGGATGCTGGCGCGGCGGCGAAGAGGCGACGACCTACGGTTCATTGAAGGCCAACCGAGCAGCGCTCCGCTCCGCTCTGCCACCGCGTGGGGAGATGCCCGGCAGCGCCGAGGGCGCGCGAAGGATCGCCACGTGCCGGCCTCCACCACCCATCCCAACCAGGAGCCTTCCATGAGCAAAAAGACCAGACCCGCAAAACCGCAGGCGCCGAAATTGCCGAAGGGCGAGGCCGAGCAGGTGCGCATACGCCGCGAGATCGGCCATGATTTCGCGCTCAGGGATGACGCCTTCGGCCGCAAGCGGCTGGCAGCGGGCACGCTGGAGGCTGCGCGTGTCTACGAAGTGTCGAATGACGGCTGCGCCGCGACCGGCGGCATCGTGCGGCTGCGCGCCATCGATGCGCTCGTCGGCATCACCTCGCTGTCGCGCCAGCAGCGCGAGGCAGGCCTGCGCTACCGCGAGGATTTCCGCTGCAGTCAGCAGGCTGATGTCAAGCCGATGCGCTGGACCGAGCGCATCGACGGCGGCCGCGAGGGCGGCGGCATCGCCGACAGCGTTCTCGACGCCGGCAGGGCCTATGCCGCCGCCACAAGAGCGTTAGGCCATTGGGAGGTGGCCGCCGTGGTACGACAAGTCTGCTGCGCGGACGGTTCCCTCAAGCGCCTGTCCGAGCAGACCGGCGAGGGCCGGAACGTGGTGACGAAGCTGCTGAAGGTGGGGCTGGATTTGTTGGCAGTGCATTACGGGATGATGATGAGGAGGCGGGTGGGGTGAGCGGCGCAAATATCCGGCCGGCGGCGCCGGCCGGATCATTTTTCACAGGATCAGATCATCGGCAGACGCGGATTTCCTCGACGATCCTGTGGTGATGGCGCCAATGCTTGACCAGTGCGATGTGGCAACGGTGGTGACGGTGGTAATAGCGCGGCCTGTAGCCGTTGTCATAGGCGTCGTACTGGTAATAAGGGCGATAGTAGCGATCGCCATAGTCGTAACCATTGTAATAATCGTCGCCGTAATAGTCGTCTGCATAGCCGCCGATGCCGATACTGATACGGCTGCGGGCGTCGGCGGGGGCGATCATCGCCGCCGCCGAAGCAATGGCGATAACCGAAACAAGCAGGAGCTTTTTCATAGCTGCCTCCTTTTCAAGGTTAGGCTAATATAACTGCCGAGTTGCAGCCTCGTTCCAAAGATTCGTAAGATGTGACGAACAATACAGACCGGGGCGCAGATGCCCAGGCGCCTAAAACAAGGCCCTCTCCAATGGCCCCGCCAGTGTCTCGGCAAAGCCCGTCGCCAGATGGTGCCTGTCACGAAACGCCAGCTTGCCTGATATGACGACGTGGCAGGAGGTCGGGCCGCAGAATTGGTTGGTGAGGTCGATGTAGCGGGTGTCGGGCACGCTGGTCACCACGGCGCGCTCGGTGGCGGCGGTGCTGTCGTTGGCGGCTTCGGCCCTTGGCGTGTCGCAGTGCGGCGAGGGTGCCTCGCGCCACCACAGGGTGCGCGCCACGCAGGAGCCGGCGAAGCTGGCGTTGATCGGCGTGTCGCGGATGACTGCCGTCTCGACACCGGCCCGGCTGAAGGCCTGCAAGGTCGAGCGCAGGCCGGCCTGCCAGCGCGCTACTTCGGCGGTGCGTTCGGCGGCGGGCAGATCGCGGGTCAGATTGCCGATGGAAAATTCGGAGATCACCACCAGGCGCGGCTTGCGGCGGATGATCTCTGATATGGCCTGCTCGCGCCAGGCGTCGCATTCGGTGTAGTCGCGCTTCAGCACCGTGTTGAAGGTGGAGAGCCGCGAGGCGCGGCACGATGATTTGAGATAGGTGACCACCTTGGTGTCGTTGCGCCTGGCTGCTTCGATCAGCGGCGTCGACCAGTGGTCGGCGTGCGAATCGCCGAACAGCACGATGGTGCGGGTGGCATCGGCCGGGCCGAACATGCAGGGTTTCGGCGTCACCGTTTGGAAGTCGGCCAGGCAGTTCTTGTCGACGGCCCGCGCGATGGAAGGTCTTTCGGCCGCCTGCTCGATGCCGCGCTGCTCGGGACCGATGTTGCGCGTGGCCAGATGCGCATTGGCGTAGGCGACCGCCACGCCGGCACCGGTCAGCGCCAGCGCGGGTGCGAGCGCGCGAGCGCCCACCGTCAGCCAGGCGCCGCGTCGTGCCGGGTTCTCTATGAGGTGATAGGTGAGCACCGACAGCGCCAGCGCCAGCACGCCGCAGCCCAGCCGCTGCGGCACCGTAAGATCGGGCGTCAGCATCCCGGCGTAGACGATGACCGGCCAGTGCCAGAGATAGAGCGAATAGGAGAGCGTGCCGATCCATTGCAAGGGCGGCAGCGACAAAGCGGTGGCCGGGCCAAGGACGTGCCGGTCGGTCCGCCCGTTGGTCTGTTCCCCGCAGCCGCCGCTCAGCAGCACCAGCACGGTGCCGGCAACCGGCAGCAGTGCATACCAGCCGGGGAAGGGCAGGTCCTCGCTCAACAGGAGATAGGCGGTCGCGATCAGCGCCAGGCCGAGCCAGCCAAGGGCTGGCCGCAGCCAGATGCGGTGCTGCAGCAAAGCCATGGGGACCAGCGTCGCCAGGCCGCCGGCAGCGAACTCCCAGGCGCGCAGCGGCGAGAAATAGAAGGCCCAGGCCGGCGCCGCGCTGGTCAGCCACAGGCAGGCGGCGAAGGAGGCGAGGCCGACCACGCCGATCATGGCTGCGGCCGTTCGCCGGCCCGGCCGCAGCCAGGCGGCCAGCAGAAGCAGCGCCGGCCAGGCTAGATAGAACTGCTCCTCCACCGACAGCGACCAGAAGTGGATGAAGGGATTGCTGGTGGCGTCGGCGGCGAAATAGTCGAACGACCAGCGCAGCAGCCACAGATTGATGGCATAGGCGGAGGCAAACATGGCGCCGCGCGAATAGAGCGCCTGCTCCTGCGGCGCCAGGATGAAGTAGCCGGCGGCCAGCGTGACCAGGATGACGAACAAAGCTGCCGGCAGGAGCCGCCGCGCGCGCCTGGCATAGAAGCGCCAGAGGTCGAGCCGGCCGGTCTCGCCGAGCTCCTGCATGAGGTGGGTCGATATCAGCCAGCCCGAGATGACGAAGAAGATGTCGACGCCGGCAAAGCCGCCGGGGAGCGCGGTGAGGCCGAAATGGTAGGCGACGACGCCGCCGACGGCGAGCGCGCGCAATCCTTGTATGTCCGGCCGGAACGATGCTGCCACGACGGCTCCCTCGTGCAAGCCCAGCCCCTGTGCAATGTCGGCGGTGCAGGCCGATATCGCAATGCAACAAATTTATCGCAGTGCAACATGGCAGAAATGGGGAGATGGGCCGGGTGCCGGCCGGGCCCGATCCTTGCGTGGCTGGCTTGTCTGCACACCTGCGGCAGACGCAAAACAGCCCCGCGCGGGGCTGTTTCTCATTCGGGTTGCTGGACTGCTACTTGCTGCCGCCGTTCGCTTTCACGCTGCTGCAGAATTCGGGATGGCTGTTGGCCGCAGTGGCGTCCTTCGCCTCGTCCTCGCAGGCCTTCATCATCGCGGTCTGGTCGTCCGGCGTAAGGGCCTTCCAGGCTTTCACGAAGTCGTCGTTGCTGACCATCGTCTTCATGCTGCTATCGGTGTAGAAGGGCTGCATCTTGGCTGGATCGTCGAGAGCCGACGTTTTGGCAAACGCCGCGCCGCCGACCATCGAAAGTGCCATGGCGCCCAAGCAGATCATCTTGATGTTCATGGGTACTCTCCTGTTGCTTTGGGATCGTCGAAGCAACGATCCATTGGAAAACGACAGGTTTGGGTGAAAGTTCCGGCATTTTTTGCGTAAAAAAGCCGAAACGAGGAAAAATATAGCCGAAAAACTTGAAACTTTCCCCGATTTTTCCCGTAGGAGGCGAGTTTATCGGGTCTCTCGTGCGAGACTGACCACCAGTCGATCGACGCTGGGGTCGTCGAGGCTGACGATATGGGCCATCTGCAACGCCCGCTTCATGCTGACCCTGGTGACGTCCTGCCGCATGATGACCGGCACAAAGGCCGGCCCCGATCCTGTGAGGACGATCGCCCTGCCGACCAGAACCGGTTCGGAGATGGGAGCCCACTGTACGGTCATGATCGAGGGCTCGCTTGTCTGGCGGCGGTTGATGCCTGTGAAATAGATCCAGTTCAGGCGCGAGATCGCTACGCCGTAGTGGTTGCCGGGCATTCTGGCGCCACCCTGGCCATCGCCCGGGGCCCACCGCGTCACCCGCCTGAAGGTGACCAGCTCGGCCTCACGTCGCAGGAAGGTGACCGAGCGCATCAGAAGGTCGGGGCGGCCGGGGACCGAAAAATAGGTGAAATAAGTGCCGCCGGCGATGGCGGGCGACGGCGGCCGCACCATGTTTTCGTACAGTGCCTCGCGCAGCGATGCGTTGCCGTCGCCCTTGGCTGCGGGAACAGCCGGCTCGCGATACAGCTCGTTTTCGTCGATCTTGAAATAATCGCAGATCAGCCTGGCGGTGGTTTTGTTGGGCACCGCCTTGCCTTGCAGATAGCGCTCGAACTGGGTGCGGTTGATGCCAAGCTCACGGCACACCGCGCTGACGGAAGCGTGGCGCTGGACCAGCCGCCTGAGATTGACGGCGAGATTCTCGCGAATTGGCACGACATCTCCCCGACAGACGTACGGACCAGTATTCAAGCGATAGCTTATATACACTTGCATGCCGCAGCGCTGGCGCGAAGATGGACCTTTGGCCAATAGGCAACGATCCCGTAGAGCGTAGGCTGTACGATTCTGACAGTCCGGCTATGCAAGCCGTGTAAATGGGCGTATTTCGATGGCAAGAGCGACCTCGGATCGGCCTCTCGACATCCTGTAATGGAGGGCGGTTTGGATCATACCGGCCTGGTCGAGCTTCTGGACTACACGCAGGCGCAATTGACGAAGATCCGCCAGGCGGTCGCGTCAAGCGATCACGCCGGTGCCATGTTCACCATTGATTGCCTTGTCGGAGCGGCGGCCGAGCAGACGAAGTGCAAGCTTGCAAGCCTGGAGCATGCCGGCTTGCCGATCAGCAAGGATGGGCCGATCGGCAGGGATGGGCCGATCGGCAGGGATGGGCCCATAGAAGGCGGTGCGGCACCGCCCGGCAAAGCGACATCGGGCAAGCCGGATGCCGGCAGCAGCCGCTCCTGATCAGGCCGCGCCGATCTCGCCGATCAGCCTTGCATATTCGGCCTCGGCTTCGCCGTAACTGCCATTGGCGAGTTCCAGCAGCCCGGCGCGGTCGCGAATGACGATCTCGCCCCGTCTCGAGCGAATCAACGCGCGGCCTTCGAGCAATTGAAGCGCGACGGTGACGCCTGGCCGCCTGACACCAAGCATGATGGCCAGGAATTCGTGGGTGATGGCGAGATGTTCGCCGGGCACCCGGTCGTCGCACATGAGCAGCCATCGCGCCAGCCGCTCCTCGAGCTTCAGCCGCGCGTTGACGAGCGCGGTGCAGCCGGCCTGGGTTTGTAGTGCGTTGACGAAGCGCAGCAGGAACATGCGCAAGGTCGTACTTGCCGCCAAAGCTGCCTTGAAAGCGCCGGCTTCGATGCGGATCGCTTCGCCTTCGAGTTGGACATAACAGGCATGCGGCGCACGGTCGTCGCCCATCACCAGGGAGTATCCCGTCATGCCTTCGAAGCCGATGAAGCCCACTTCGGCCTCTTGGCCGCTTGCCGTGCTGGCGACCACCGAACCAATGCCCTGTTCGATGAAGTAGACGGCCTCGATCGGAACATTCGGGGTCACCAGCATCATGCGCAATGGCAAGTCGCAGCGCTGCATGTGCGGCTCGAGCAACGCCAGATCATCCGCAGGCATGCGCCGCAGCAGTTGGTTTCGGTACGGATGGTTCCCGTCGGGATCAGAGTTTTTGTTGGGATCAGACATGGCGTGGCCCAATGCAGGGCAAGAGCCATCCAATCTCCCAGCCGTCCGTGCCCGTAAAAACGTGAGGACGATGGCCTATGTATAGGGGCTCTGAACGCAGAAAGATATCAATGCGATATGAAATTCGAAGCACGGCGCCCCCCAACGCCTGTTCGCATATGAAAAGATCGGCCTGAATGTTAGTGTCGGAAACGTACCAAACGCCATTTGGTACAAAACCGACATATTTCATGAGAGCGCCGGATCACGCCGATAAAATCCGCTGGCCAATGAAAAGCGCCATGTCGCGCTGGGCCTGGGGACCATTCGAAGAAGGGGGAGGACCGGGGGGAGAATTGTACGATAGTTACTGTGATGAAGGCCGATGTTGACTCTTGCTCAGCCCGATTTCATTTTTTGACCCACAGCGTCTAAAGCGCGTCGCGTTTGATCGGATTTATGCGATGCGCTTTAGGGTCTTTGTTTATGCATGTCGTTCTCCCAAAGCCGAGGTCACTTTTGGACGACATGCATCAGAAAGTGGCCGCTGCTCCGAAAGGGGCTTCTTATGTCGAGCCTTCGTAAGCGCAATCCCGGTCTCCATCCTTCCGATCTGCAACTGTGCCAGCGCGTCTTCGATCGGGTCTGCCTGGAGCGCAAATTTGATCGCATGTCGGGGGAGTCGGACGTGCAACTTCTGGCAGCCACGGTGTTTTCGCTGTTCCAGAATGGCTGCCGCAATGAAGGCGAGTTGCTTGAGAGTTTCAGGCGGACCCGCCAATGACCAAGGCCAGGATCACGTCCGCGGCACCGGCCGAAAACGAACCTTACGACGCTGCGGTCTTCGCCCGGAAATACGGCATGTCGCGGAAGGCCGCGGAGGTCGTGCTGTCCGCGAATGGACCGTCCAGAACAGCCTGTGACGCTGCCGCCCGCTCTTTTATGGAAGCGGTTGCCCGCAGAGCGAAGAGCAGCCATAAACACTGATGCTGCGCCTTGAGCGACTGCCGTCTCGCCGCCGACCCGCGGGCGCGTCCAATGCTACCTTCATCGAACACCGTGAGGCGTCAGCCTGCCGGGCCTGTCGGGCCGATCGGACCGGTCACTCCTGAAGTGGCTTGCTGCGCCGTCACGGCGGAGAGTTTCTGCCGTTTGAGCAGCATCGGCTTTTCATAGATCTTCTTCATGGTCACGGCCTCCCTCCGCAAAGTTCGATTGCGGCAGCGTCATCGCCGGCCGCGCTCCTGTCAAGCGGACCTGGTCGAGGGCCGGCCAACCCGAACGAAAATCCACGCCTCAATTCCTGTCGGCCGGCTTGGAACGCATGCGCGAAACCGTCTCGCGCTCGGCGCGTTTGGAGCGCAGCGGCGGCAGGTCGCGGTCGATCAGGTCCATGTCCTCCAGCACCATATCGCCCATGCGCTTGAAGGCGATGTCGAGCGCGCCGGCGCGGTGAGCCGAGCGCAGGAAGCCGGGCAGGGCGCGCACCGGATGGTCCCGCGCCAGCGGTTCTTCGGGGAAAACGTCGCTGGCGGCGACGATGTGGCCGCTCTTCACCGCCGCCATCAGCGCCGGGAAGTCCACCACGCCGGCGCGGCTGAGCAGGATGAAGGCAGCGCCCTTGCGCATGCCGGCAAAGGCGTCGGCACCGAGAAAACCCTGGTTCTCGCTGGTCACGGAGGCAACGACGAAGATGAAGTCGCTGGTCGACAGCACCTCGTCGAGGGAGGCCGGCTCGACGCCATTGTCGATGAGGATCGATGGCGGCAGCCACGGATCGAAGACTTTGGTGCGGGTGCGGAAACCTGACAGCAGCCGGTTGAGCGCCCGGCCGAGATCGCCGAAACCGATGATGCCGACATCGGCGCCGGACAAGAGCCGCGCCGTCTGGTTGCCGTCGCCGCCCCACAGTTCCTGTCCCTGGCGGAAGGCGAGGTCGGCATCGACGATGCCGCGGGCGAGATTGAGTGCCATCGCAAGGCCAAGCTCCGCGACGGGCTCGGCGAACACCAGGCCGGTGGTGACGACATGGATGCCGCGCGCGAACAACGTCTCGTAGGGCATGTTGTTGATGAGGTTGGTCTCGACGTTGAAGACGCAGCGCAGCGCCTTCATCCGGTCGAGCGTTTCGGGCGATATGGGCGGCTGGCCGATGATATAGCGCACCTCGGCCAGCACGTCGGCCGGCAGTTTCGCGACGCCGTCAGCGGTCGTCTCGACGATGCGATAGTGCGCCTTGAGCCGCGCCAGCTGCCGGGCTGTGAAGATCAGGTCGAGCGTGCGTGGTTCAGGCGCACTGATGACCAGCGGCAAGGCGCTGTTGGACATGACTATTCCCTCTGTTCCCCAACGGCCAAAATACCTTGGATGAAACGATTTACAACATCGCGCGGCCGAGGAGAGCGGGATTGGCGCTGGGATGAGGTGACCTGTCGGAGTCGATATGTGCCGGCAATGCAACAGTGAAGAATCGTTTGACCGCGATGGCGTGGATACGACGTAAGAACCAGTAATGGCACAATTGACACGGGGCAGGGAATTGGTTCTGCTGGCGCCGTATCAATTCGGAGGGCACTTTACAGTGAAGAAATACGAGAAACCAACCTTGCAGAAGCGCGACAGGCTTTCGGGTGTCACGGCCCAGACTGCCCCATCGACACCTCCGCCGACGGCAACCTGAGCGGTTGGCGACTGACGCCTTCGCCCTATAAGGGCAATCAATATCGGCGATAGGGCGCCACTGGTCGCGCCCTATCGCATATTGGCCACGGGTGCCCGCCGTTGTCCCAGATGCCGGACCTTACGGCCGATGATCATCAGCTGGCGCGCGGTGTTGTTGCGCAGGCGCCGCACGCGCCATTCCAGCCCGGTGTCGGCGGTAATCGACTTGGCATAGTAACTGACCCGCATGCCATCCTCATCGGCAGCCACCTTGACCGGGTCGTCATAGAAGGCGTTGATCTTGTCAGCCGCCATGCCTGGAGTTTCGAGCCAGCGTGGAATGTGAACCGAATGGAGCTGATCGACATCGGTCATCACGCGGCCGATGCCGACGCCCGGCGTCGGACACGTGGTACAGAAAGCATCGCCGATGAAGATGACCCCGTCGCGGCGATGGCCTTGCGTCGTGCTCAGACTGATCTGCCTGACCTCGACAGGACTCGCGACTTCGAAGTTGCCGCATCGCACGGCTATTTCGGGCATCAATTCGCAGAGCATCTTTTGCGGCTCCTGGCGGAACGCCCGCGTCCACGGCTCGGCCACATTGCGATAGAGGAACATGTTCGCCCGCATCTTGTCGCCGAGGGGAAAGATGCTGATGTAGGCGATACGGTCGGCGGCCCGCCTGCTGTAGCAGGTGACGGACTGATGACCGAAATCGCTGGGCGAGATGGCGAGGTCGAATCCCATCGACAGTGAATGCGCCTTCGATTGCTCGATACGCTCGACGCCGACGGCGCGCCGCACCGCCTCGCCGTGACCGGTTGCCACCACCAGCAGGCGGGCATCGATGACGGTGCCGTCGGCCAGCACAAGCCGCTGCCGGTCCGGTCCAGTCGAGACTTCGGTTACCTTGCCGACCGTCAGCGGCACTTGCGCAGGCAAGGCGTCGCGCAGGCCATTGATCAGCGCGCCATAGGAGAATGTGAATTCAGCCTTCTTCTCATGCGCGAAGAACTGGCCGAGGCGAAACACATGCGTGTCGGTCGTGGAGGTGACGAGACGCTTGAGTGTCGCATCGAGGCCGAGCTTTTCGAACAGCAGCATCTGGTCCATGCCGATCTTCTCGGCCCGGAATTCCTCGTGGTGGACGCGGTGCGGATCGATCAGCGCCACCTTGCGGCCGGCTCGTCCCAACAGAATTGCCAAGGTCGTGCCGGCCATTCCGGCACCGACGATCGCCACATCGACTTGGGCCGGGCCAGCCTCTGAGATACTCATTTTGCTGCTCTTTCTGATGGCAACGGCACGTTTCACAATCTCCGGTAGAAAATATCTTCCGGACCTAAATCAACCGCAAGCAACCGGCGCGCGTGCTTGGTAGTAACCAATGTTTAGGTTAATCGCGGGCCCGCTGCTTCCAGCGCGGTGCGATCGCCGAGCCATCGATGAACTCAAAGCCGCCAGCCTCGTTGAGCGTGTGAAGTTTACGCCCACTCCATAGCGCACCTGGATTTAAGATGGTTTCAACGACCTGCTCCATGCCGATCAAATCAAGGTGAGAAATGCGTGCGATGCCAAGCGCCGCGCCATAGCTCCTGCGGCAGTCCTGGACCGGGCGCAGCAGGTCGTTGCCGCGCCTGACCATGCGGCCGGCCGGCCGCGCCGAGGCGATATCGATCAGCACGGGATTTTTGGGGTGCGGCGTCCAGGGGCCGCGAAAATCCGGCGCCGACCACAGATGCAGCGCGTCGGAGAAGGCGCCGCCGCCGTCGCGGACGGTGGCGAACAGCCACCAGGCGCCGCCATGCTCGACAAGCGTGGCGTCGCTGGCGACGACACCGGACAGAAGCGTCGCCTCCTTGACCCATCCGCCGGGAAAAGCTGTGGCCCGGTAGAGATCGACCGTGTCGTTGGCGCAGCTTTCCGGCACCATCCAGACCTCGCCGTCGCGCTCGAAGACGAAGGGGTAGGAGAGATGGTAGGGCAGCTCCAACACCGGTTCAGGCCTTCCGAGCGGGCCTGCCGGGCCGAAGGGAACGGCGGAGATGATGGCTTTGCCGAGCCGATGGATATAGTCCTCGACGAACAGGGTCAGCTGGCCCTGGTAGAGGATGGGGAACGGATCGGCGTAGAAGCGGCTGCCGTCGTCCGGCAACTCTTGCCAACCCGACGCCGGATGCGCGCGCAGCTCGAACAGATCGCGGCTCCCGGTTTGCCGCCAGCCGACCTTCCAGTGCGGCGCGTTATAGCAAAGGTGATAGATCCTCTGGATGATCCGCCGCGCCAGCGCCTTGCCGGCCCTGACCCCAAGCTTGCCCGCCGAGGGCATTGGCGGCGGGCCGCCCACCTGCGCCGGTTCGGGCAGATCAGGCACGGACTTTGCCGCGCCTGACATGGCAGCTATGATCAGGCTTGCTGTGCGCGCCAGCATATCCTGGAAGGACGCCAGCGCGATGCCGCCATATTCGGTGCCCAGACGCCCGGCGGCGATCGCAACGCCGTTCTCCTCGATGCGGGCAAGCGGCGTGCGACCTGCGAGGATCAGGGCCAGCAAGGCCGCTTCGCCGCTGGCGCCGTCATAGGTGACGCGCCAGATCCGTGTGTTTTCCAGCCTGACATCGCCGCAGAGGTCGATGACCAGGTCAGGCGAAGCGGGGGACTGCCGGTAGGGCGCGAGCGCCGAAAGCGGCACACGCTTGGCCAGTCCATCATGGGACAGTCCGTGGATCGCCGTTTCGAGTTGAAACAGGGCCGCGGCGCTGCGCGGAATGCCGCCGCCCGCCGGCCTGACATCGACGGACAGTTCGACGTCTTCGAGCGCGGCGAGGCGCTCCAGCAGCGTGACGTGAAAGGCGCGGACGCAGTCGCCGTCCAGGCGGAGGCTTATCTGCATGTTGGAGGTCCGAAAAGGCGGTGCCCGGCCTTGCCGGCCAGACCGGTCCGGTCAAATTGTAACCCCATTTGCATTCGTCTCCGCTCGCTGCGTAGCCAACACCTCGATATGTATATTTTTAAGCAAACCGCGTGCCAAAATTCACGTCACCTCTCAACATAATTAACAATGTTTTAACAGTTGGAGGAATAGCTAGGTTAGCGCCGCAAACTGATCTTGCCGGCATATGGAGTATTGTCGGAGGCAGCCATGCAATCATCCCTGCCCATGGTTCCTCAGCAACACTCCCCGGATCCGGCACGCGCGGGATCATATGCAGCCTCCACTGTCGAACTGGGCGATCTGAAGCGCATCCTGGTGCGCCGCCGGTTCTGGATCTTCGGCACCGTCGCACTGCTGACGCTGGTCGCCCTGCTCTACGGCCTATTCACACCGGCGCTCTACAGCTCGGCGGCGGAAATCCTGATCGATCCGCAGGACCTGCAGGTGGTCACCAACGACGTCAATCCCAGCCGTATCTCACCCGATGGCGGCATCACGCAGGTCGAGAGCCAGGTCAGCGTGGTCCAGTCGACAGGCGTGCTGATGCGGGCGATCGCGGCGACAAACCTGACGCAGGATCCGGAATTCAATGGGCAGGGCTTGCTGTCGCGCCTGCTCGGTTCGGCATCAGCCGAAGGCGACAGGTCGGTGCAGACACTCGACGCGCTGCGCCGGCGCCTGGCGGTGAAGCGGGCCGACAAGGTCCTGGTCCTCGACGTCATCGTCACCGCCAAGAGCGCCGACAAGGCCGCCCTCCTGGCCAACGCCATCGCGCAGGCCTACCTGGTCGACCAGGCGAGCGCGCGCGCGAAAATGGCCAAGGACGCTTCCGAGTCGATCACCGCGCGGCTGGACGAGCAGCGCAAGCGCGTCCAGCAAGCCGAAAACGCCGTCGAAGCCTACAAGTCCGCCAACAACATGGTGATGGCGGCAGGCAATCTGGTCAGCGACCAGGAACTGACCGAGATCAACACGCAGCTTGCGGCGGCGCAGAGCCGCACCGCGGCGCTGAAGGCGCAGGTCGACCAGATGCGCCGGCAGAGCGGCACGCCGGACGCAACTTCGGAAGCAATGCGCTCGGCGGTGATCTCGAGCCTGCGGGCGCAAGAGGCGACGTTGGTCGACCAGGTCTCGCAGCTCGGCACGGAGTTGGGGCCGCGTCATCCCTCGCTGATCGCAGCCCAGCAGCAACTGCGCGACACGCGCCAGCTGATCGCGCGCGAACTTGGCCGCATCGCCACCGCCACCGAGACCGACTACGAACGGGCGCTGGCCAACCAGCAGGCGCTGGAAGCCAAGGTCGCCGGCATGAAGAGCAAGTCGCTCGACACCGATCAGGCCTCGGTGCGGCTGCGCGAATTGCAGCGCGACCTCGAGGCGCTGCGTTCCGTCTACTCGAACTATCTCCAGCGCGCCCAGGAGACGCGCGAGCAGATCAATGTCGACAGCACCAATGCGCGCATCATCTCCAACGCCATGCCCGCCTTGAAGAAGAGCTGGCCGCCTCTGCCGCTGCTGTTGCTGGGCGCGATATTCGGCGGCCTTGGGCTCGGCACCGGTCTGGCGCTGATCGCCGAATATTCCTCGCCGACGGTGCTTTCCAGCGCCCAGATGCAGTCGGCCATCGACGCGCCGGTGCTGGGCGTGGTGCCGGCAAAGTCAGACACAGGCCGGCGCTGGTGGCCTTTCGGCGGGGCGCGCGCCGCCGCCTCCAGCCAGAAGACCGATGCCGTCGTCGGCCTTGCGCTGAGGCGCATGTTCAGTTCGGGCCAGCGTCCGGCGGACTGGCCGCTGGTGCCTTCCATCTTGGTGACATCGTCGCCGGGCGAGGGCGCGCAGCGCAGCCGGGTGGCGCGGCTGCTGGCCAATGCCGCGGCATCCAGGGGCAGCCGTGTGCTGTTCATCGATGCCAATGCTGGCGGCGTCGGCCAGAAGGATCCGCAGCCGGGGATCCTCGATGTTCTGCGCGGCGAGTACGCGTTCGAGGCCGTCAGCCATTACGCCGCCGGCAGCAACGTTGCCGTGCTGGGCAGGGGCCGCTCAAAGGCGGTCTTCCAGGAAGCGCATGGCATCTATTTTGCGCAGCAGATGCTGGCGCGGGCCAGCCGGAGCTTCGAGCTTGTCGTCATCGACGGTGGCGCGCTGGCCGACAATCTCAATGCCTCGCCGCTGGTCGCCATGGCCGACGAGATCGTGCTCGTCGCCACGCTGAACGCCACCCCGATGCGCGACGTCACGACGACTTCGCAGGCGGTCTCCGTGATGGGGCGCCTGCCGACAGCCGCCTTGCTGGTCGACGAGGCCGCCTGATATGGCGGCCAGTTGGAGCGCAAGCGCTTCGAACCATGGTGCTGCCGCACCCCGCGCCGGCACGCCCATCTCCGGCACCTCGGTCGATGCGCTGACGCGCTTCGGACTGATCGCGGCGGTGGCGGTGCTGTTCAGCATCTCGGGAGGCATGCTGTGGCTGGTCGGCTACAATTATGATGGCCTGTTCGGCAACCCGGCGACCAAGATCCACCCGTCCACCTATCTCATCGTCCTGCTGCTTGCCTGGCGCTCCTGCGCATCAGGCAATCCGGTCGGCCATATCGTCCATCTCGCCGACAGGCGGCCGGCCAGCGCGCTAATGGCCGCCATATCGATCGTGCTTCTGGTTGTCGTCATCGCCAGGCAGCGGCCAGGTATGGCCGGCATGATCGATACGTTCGTGGCTGCGGCACTTCTCGTGCTGATGCTCAGCGAGGACGACGAACGGACCTTCGCCGGACTGCAGACCGTCGTCCACGTGGTCATGACGGCGAATGCCTTGCTTGCCCTTTTCGAGTTCGCCACCAAGACGCTTATCTTCCCCTATCGCCTCGACGGCGTGGCGTTTACCACCGATCTGCGCTCGAGCGCGCTGCAGGGGCATCCGCTTGCCAATGCCATGGTGACGTCGATCTATGTGCTTGCGCTGCTCTCCGGTGCCAGATCCCTGTCGATGCCTGTGCGGATAGGGTTGATCGGCTTGCAATGCGCGGCACTCGTCGCCTTCGGCGGCCGCACGGCGATGGTGACGACGGTGGTGCTCGGCGGCTGCTACCTGCTTTTTCAGGGCATCACCAAATTGCGCCAGGGCCGCGTCAATCTCCTGGGTGCGGCACTCGGCTTCATGCTCGCCGCCCTGCTGCCGGTCGTCATCATCGTGGCGGCATATCTGGGCTTTTTCGACGCGCTGCTGGAGCGCTTCGTGTCGGACAGCGGCAGCGCCAATGCCCGGGTCGAGATGTTCGAGCTCTTCAAGCACCTGGAATTGCGCGATCTGATCGTGGGGCCGGATGTCGACCTGATCGACAGCCTGCGCCGCATCAACGGTCTTGAACAGGGCATCGAGAACCCGATCATCCGCACGGTCCTTTATCAGGGCGCCTTCTTCACGCTTTTGCTGACGTTCGGCTTCGTGCTGTTCCTGTTCGAGGTGGCGCGCCGCTGCCATCCCGGCATCTGGCTGCCGATGCTGGGCTGGGTCATCCTGATCAACACTTCGGAAAGCGTCGCGTCGAAGACGACGCTGCTGACCAAGTTCGTGGTGCTGGCATTGGTGCTCTATCGGCCGGCGCGGACAGCGTTCAGGCCGGTCAGTCCGCCGGCATGGTCAGGCCAAGCGCCGCGATGATATCGGGGTCCAGCGCCCGGGTGGTGTCGTCCATCATGCCCATGCCATCGAAGAGATCCCACAGTGCCCAGGCGAAGCCGAGTTCCTCGGCGCTCCGCCTGACATCGGCGATGTAGCGCCCGCGATCCGGGTTGGGCGCGGCGACATAGCGGGCGTCGGTGCGCAGCGCGCCGAACTCGCCCATGATGATGCGTTCCGACGCCAGGCCATGGCCGTCGGCCCAATCGCGGACCTGGCGAAGATATTTGTCGACAAACCAGCGGTCGGGCTGGGCGTCGAAATAGACTTTCAGCACACGCTCGGTCTCGGCATAGGCTGCTTGCTTGGCGTCTTCAGGAGTTTCGGTGTCCTGCGCCATGCGCGCCCTGACCGATGCCAGCGTCTGTTGCAGCGAGCCGGCGGATGCCGGCCACGGCACATTGTTGAGCGACCGATAGACCGGCTCGCGCATCCAGGGCGCGCCCTGATGGCTGAACAGATAGGGCTCATAGAAGTGGAAGGTGAACAGGATCGGCTCGAAGGGCGACAGCGGGCCCGGATCGAGCGCGGTCAGTCCGCTCACCATCGAGCCGCAGCCTCCGGTGACGACCAACGGCAGGGTCGCTGCCGATGCCCTTGCCGCGGTCAGAAGCGCGAGCTGGATTTGCAACCAGACGTTCGACGCGCAGGCCTGCGCCGGTTCGTTGACCGGCTCGAGCGCCACCCTGCCGGGCTGGAACCGCGCCAGCCTGCCGGCAAGCTCGCCGACCAGCCCGCGATAGAGATCGAAAGCGGGTGCGGCGGTGCTGGAGACCATGCGGTCGGGGTTCCAGTAATGGGTGGCAGCGTTGGCCTGGATGTTGACGATAATGCCAAGATCGGCGTCGAGGGTGGCGGTGACGGCGGCGTCCAGCATGTCCAGCAACTGACTGCGCGTCTTGGCGTCGGCGGCCAGGAAAGGGCCGGGATCGACGGGCAAGCGGATGAAATCGAGCCCGGTCTCGCGCAACCGACGCAGGTCGTCTGGGGTCGGCACCGGTCGTTGCGACTGGAAGGGCGGCCAGCCGTAGTCGGTGCGGGGTGCGGGAAATTCACGCGTCAGCGAGAACCAGGGCCAGGCGTTGACGCCGCGCCGAAACCGCGTCCCGGCGGCGGCGCGAGCGATTGGTGCGACCGGGAGCGAGCCGAGAGCCGCTGCAGTGGACAGCGCGGTCCGCAGCACCCGCCGGCGCGACCAGCCTATCATACGGTTCCTGGCGATGCGTGATCCATTGCAGTGGTCTTGGCGGCGGTCATGCCGAGCAGATGATAGGCCTCGTTTTCATAGGCGAGCAGGACATCGTCCCAGCGAAAGGCTTCGCGGGCCCGCGCCCTCGCGGCAACGCCGCAGGCCTTGACCAGGGCATCATCGTCCAGCGCCTGCTGCATCCGCTCGGCGCAACTGTTCTTGTCGGTGAAGTAGATCGCCGCAGCCCCTGCGGTCCACCTGTTGTAGGGATTGTCATGCGCGATCACCATGTTGCCGGCCGCCAGCGCCTCGACCAGCGACGGGTTGGTGCCGCCCACCGTGTGGCCGTGCAGATAGGCGCGGGCGTGGAAGCGCAGGGCCTTCACCGTTGCCTGGTCGTAAATGGCGCCCGGCAGGACCACCGAACCGTTCGCCGCCTTGCGGATGGCGGCATGGTAGGGGATGTCGTCGGACAGCGTTCCCAGCACCACCAGCTTCATGTCGCGCTTGGTGGAGCAAAAGGCTTCGACAATCGGCAGGATGTTGTTGTCGGGTTCGATGCGCGCGATCGAGATGAGATAACGCCCGGGCTCGAGGCCGAGCGCCCGGACCGGCGCCTCGGGCGCTGATGCCACCGGATCGGCGCCATAGGCGATGGTGGCGATGGCGCTGCGCGGCCGGCGCGTCGCCAGGTGATCGGCGATGGCGGGGTGATCGGCGACCAGCCGGTGCGAGGCCCAAGCGCCGATCCATTCGTTGAGCCAGAACCAGGTTCGCGCCGCCATCCCCCATTTGGGGCGACGCCACTCGATGCCGTCCATGTTGGTGAAGATCTTGCGCCGCTTCAGCCTGAGCCAGGTCAGGAAGACCGCGCCATTGTAGCCGAGCACCAGGCAAACGCCCGATCGCCTGGCAGCATCGCGGGCGCATTGCCAGTCGAATTCCAAGGTCGCGCGCGGTCCCTTGGAGGCGACCTGGATGTGAATGAGCTCGATGCCGCGCCAGGTTTCGCTGCGCACCCGCTGGTCGATCCGCTCGACCTCATCCTGGCAATAGACGCCGACCTTCCAGCCGCGCCCGACAAGAAACAGCGCCAGTTTTTCGGCAAAGGTTTCAAAGCCGCCATGGGCCGCGGGTATGCCGCGGGTCCCCAGGATTAGAATGGCGGGCTTTTCTGGTTTCATGGCCGGCGGCACTTTCACACATCTCATATATTAGATATTGCTTAATTTATAATGAGCAGACCGCAACTTTCGTGCCATCTTCCGATTTCGGTATCCTGGGAGGGGATCATGGCGCGGGGTTGTAAAAAAACGGTGTTGAACCCGGTGGTTGTTTCATTCTCGGTCAACCCTTCTGTGCGTAGCTGTATCGAAACGAAGCAATGCCAGGGGCGTACGGCCGGCAGTCGGACATATCGAACCGATAGTCGGACATATCGAACCAGGCATGATTCTTGCGGACGGGGTTCTGCCACAATCGCCCAGCGCGATGGTTGTAGCACCCGGCGGGAAACAAAGATGCGGATTGCCTGCGTTCATCAGGGTTATGAACTCTATGGTTCTGACCGCAGCTTCGCGGAGAGCGTGGCTGCGCTGCGCGCCGCGTTTCCGTCGGCCGACATCGAGGTGGTCTTGCCGCGCAGCGGGCCGATCGTCCAGATCCTGGAAGCGCATGCCAGCCGGATCGTCTTCGAACCGCTCTGGGTGCTGAGGCGTCAGGCCATTGCGCGCCTTGCGACAGTCGAGATGGCGCGATTGCCGGTTGCCGTGTTCAGGGCGTGGCGGCGCCTCAAGGCCTGCGACCTCGTCTATGTCAACACCTCGATCGTTGCCGACTATGCGCTGGCCGCGCGCTTGCTGCCTTACAAGGCCGTCCTGCACATCCACGAAATCCCCGAAGGCGCCATGCGCAGGGTACTTGTCGGCCTGATGCGCTGGAGCCATGCGGATCTGATCTTCAATTCGCGCGCGACACGCACCGCGTTTGGCGATCCCAAGGCGGCGCGCGCATATGTCGTCTACAACGGCGTTGCCGGGCCGGCGGCGGTCGAACCAATGACGTATGACGGCAAGCGCCCATTGCGGGTGCTGCTGCTCGGCCGCATCAACCGGATCAAGGGGCAGGAGGTCCTGCTGGAGGCGATCGCCTCGATGCCGGCAGAACTCCAGGCGAGGGTCGAGGTGCGGCTGGTCGGCGGCGCCTTCGAAAGCACCGAGCGCGAGCGTGCGCTTGCCGAACTGGTCGAAACCATGGGGCTTGCCGGGCGCGTCGGAGTCCTGCCTTTCATTCCCGATCCCTCGGAGCACTATCGCTGGGCCGACATCGTCACCGTGCCGTCGCGGCGTCCGGAATCGCTGGGCCGCGTCGCCATCGAGGCGATGGCTTATGGCCGGCCGCCGCTAGTGTCGGCGATCGGCGGGCTGGTGGAAGTGGTCAGCGACGGGGAGACCGGCTGGCATGTTCCGCCCGGCGACGCAGTAGCTCTTGGCGCGAAATTGCAGGAGATCATCCTCGCCCCTGAGGCCTGGCGCGGGTTTGTCGCTGCCGGGCGCGCGCGCTACGAGGCGATCTTCAGCGAGCCGGTCGCGGCCGCGGCGATCACCGCGATCGCCGCCGAAAAGCTGAAGACGACCATCGCGCGGCCGGGCAGGGCGCCCGCTGCCCGCGCAGCGGAGACACGGCCGTGAAGTTAGCGTTTCCGAGCCATCTGGTTCGACGCCTCGTGCTGATGATCGGCGGCGAGGCGATGCAGAGCGGCTTTCATTTCGCCCTCAACATCATGCTGTTGCACATGCTGTCGGCGCAGGGCTACGGCCTCTTCGCCATCGGCATGGTGATGGGCGGGGTCGGCCTGTCCTATATCAGGTCGCTCACCGCTGTTCCCGCCAGCATCTGGATGAGCAAGAGCACCAACAGCGCCGGCGTCGATACCTATGACGTGGCGTTCGGAACGGCGGCGCTGATCGTGGCGTTGCTGATGGCCGTCGGCACGGCTGTTCTGATGCATGTCCTTGGAGATCCAAGCGGAATTGCCGCCGGCTGCTTCGTCGGTGCCTGGTCGTTGCGCAGCCATATGCGCACGGCTTTCTTCGCACGGCGCCAGCAGGTTGTCGTCTCCATCAGCGATGGCGCTTTTACAGTCGCCGGCTGTGTCCTGACCGGGCTGTCGATCTGGTTGGTCCAAGACCCGCTGCAGACCGTGTTCTATGCACTTGCAGCCGCAAATGTGTTCGGCATTTTCGTCCTGGTCCGGCTGGCTCGGCGCTCGCTTCGCATCAGCTTCCGCATGCCGACGCGCCGACGCTATGTCAGACTCTGGCCCCAACTGCGCTGGTCGGCATTCAGCGCGACCACCACCAACATCCAGGGTCAATGTCTGGCGCTGCTGGTCGCCGGCATTGCCGGGCCAGCCGCCTACGCACCGCTGGCGGCGGTTCTGGTGCTGTTTGCTCCGCTGCGCATCATCAGCCTTGCGTTCGTCAACATGACGCAGCCGGATCTCGCCAGGCTGATGCGGAACAATGAAACAGGCCGTGTCTGGACGCAGGCCAAGATCTGGGCGCTCGTCATGGGGCTCGGCGGCCTTGCTTATGGATGTGCGATCATGTTCGTCCTGCCGATGATAAAATCCCAGGCTCTCCAGGACGCTTCGACCTGGTTCATCGGGCTTTTCGTGATCGCGAATTTTGTCCCGATCATGCTCTATATCATGCCCCGCATCGTGCTTGAGATACTCGGCGATTTTCGGATCGTCGCGTTCATCACCACGGGCGGCGCGGTCGTCGGGCTGGCGCTGATCGCGGCCCTGCTGGCAATCGCGTCTCCGCCGTGGGCGTTGTTGGGTTCCGCCGTCTCGGAGATGTTCGTGCTCGTGGCATCGTGGTATTTCGCGCATCACCGCATGTGGAATATCGAGCATCCCGATGAGGCGCGCGACAGCCGGTTGGGCGCGTGGCGGCGGACGCTGCCGTTCGCTACGGCAAAGCGATAGGAAAAAACATGGCAGTCCAGGCGGTGCAAATTGCTGCGGTGACCGGCTCGCCCGATGGCCAGTCCTCCCATCCGGCCACCGTCGTCGCCATCGATGCCTACACGGCGCGGCTCCACACCAGCTTGGAAGCGGTGAGGCCGCTCTGGCTGCGCCTCCAGGCGGACGGTGTGTGCACCGCCCACCAGAATTATGCCTGGGCCGAGGGGATCGTCGCGCGGCTAATGCCGGAAGGTGCGGAACTGCTCATCGTGGAGGTAAACGATGCCGTGACGGGCGCGCCGCGAATGCTGGTGCCGCTGATACGGCGGCCGGCCTTCCGTCATCGGGTGATCGAATGGCTGAGCTGTGGCGTTTGCGACTATTCGGCACCGCTGCTGGCAGATGCCAGCCCGTGGACGATGCAATCGGCGCAGGCCGCGTGGGCTGCGGTGCGTTCCGTGCTGCCGCCGGCGGACCGCATCCAGATCACGGGAATTCCGCAATCGATCAGCGGCGTCGCCAACCCTCTGGCCTTGCTCGCAGCCACGCGCGATTCCCTGCATACCAGCTTCGGGCTCGCCATCGACGGCGACCCGGAAACCGTGCTCAAGCGCCTATGCCGGCCATCCTTCGTCAAGGCCTTCAACAAGGACTGGCGCCGCCTCGAACGGCTTGGCGACGTGGAACTGGTCGAAGCCAACACGCCGGCCCTGGTGGAGGTCATCTTCGGCGGCCTGGTCCGGATGCGGCTCAGCCGTTTTCGCGAACTGGGCCGCTTCGACCTGCTGACCCAGGCGACGGCTGTCGACTTCTATCGAAACGCCGCTCTCGAGGGCCTGTCGGATGGGTCGGTGCGGCTCTTCGGGTTGCGTGTTGGTGAAGCTCTGATCGCGGTACAATACCTGCTGATCCATCAAGTCACCGTTCATGCTCTGCTGATCTCAATCGATCAGGGCGCGGTGCCCAATGTCTCGCCGGGACTTCTGATCATGGGCAAGTTGATGAGCTGGGCGCGCGGCCGCGGTTTCGATTATTTCGACCTGTCGGTCGGCAACCAGAGTTATAAGGAACATATGGGTGCCGTGGGTTCGGGCCTGCGCGAGCTTTGCCACGGGATTACGGTGCGAGGCAGCGCCGTGAGCGCAGCCATCGAGGTCCGCAACCGGACCGAGGTGTTCGTGCGCTCCAAACCTCGGCTGCTGAAGAGGCTCCAGGGACTGATGCGGGACTTGCGGCGCCTGCGTGGGGGATCGGAATGACGGGAGAAGCATGTGGCAAGCTACGCGGCGCGAACGACTCCGATAAGGGATTTGCCCGGTGGGCGGTTTTCCCCGACTGTCGCCAACGCTGATGCAACCGCGCACTTCACGGCTCGGCTGCACACCAGTTTCGACACCGTAAGGCTGCTATGGCTGCTGCTTGAGGCGCACGGCGTCTGCACTGCCCATCAGCACTATGCCTGGGTCGAAGGAATCGCCGCACGGCTGATGCCCAAGGACGCGGACCTGGTCGTCATCGAGGTGAGTGACGCCGTGACCGGCGCGCCGGCCATGCTGCTGCCGCTGATGCGGCGCCGGGCCCTCGGCCACCACGTCATCGAATGGCTGAGCTGCCGCGTGTGCGACTACTCGGTGCCGCTGCTGGCGGATGGGAGAGCGTGGACCAGGCAGAGTGCCGACGCCATGTGGGCGGCGGTCCGTGCCGTTCTGCCACCGGCGGATCGCATCCATATCGCGGGGATCCCGCAGCAGATCCACGGCCTGGTCAATCCGCTGGCACTGCTTTCGGTGGCGCGCGACTCCATCCAGGTCACCTCCGGCCTCGTCCTGCATGGCGACCCGGAGACGCTCATCAAGCGGATCTGCAAGCCGTCCTTTGCCAAGGCCTTCCGCAAGCATTGCCGCGGCTTCGAACAGCTTGGTGGCCTCGCTCTGGTCGAGGCCGACACGCCGGATCTGACCGAGGAGCTCCTGGATGTGCTGCTGGAACTGCGGCTGAAGCGTTTTCGTGAGCTTGGGCGTTTCGATCTCCTGACGCAGGTCCCGGTCGTCGATTTCTACCGCGCCGCGGCGCTGCAAGGTCTGTCCAATGGATCGGTGCGGCTCTTCGGTCTACGCGTCGGTGAAGCCTGGCTCGCCTCCATCTATGTGCTGGTCAGAAAAGGCACACTTCACGCCCTCCTGCTGGGCATCGACCAGAACGCGGTCGCCAATGTCTCACCCGGCCTGACGACGATGGGCAAGCTGATGATGTGGGGATGCGAGCGGGGCTTCGACTATTTCGACCTGTCGGTCGGCGGCCAGGGCTACAAGCAACATATTGGTGCCGCGAGTTCGGTTCTGGCCGAGATCTGCGAACCGGTGACGGTGCGGGGCAGGGCTGCGAACGCAGCCATTCTGCTGCGCAGCCGGGTCGAAGGCATGACGCGGTCGCGCCCCCGGCTGCTCAAAGCCGTTCAGGGCCTGACGCGCCGCTTGCGGCGATTGAAGGACTGAGGACTCGCGTTTGCCGGTCCTGCCGACGACCGATGCAAAGAGGCACCAAGGCCGGCAAGGTTGTTGACAGGGTTGGTTGGCTCTATATTTGAAAGCGCGCTTGACGTTCAGAAATGAGTGTCGTCGGCAGATTTTCTCAAATTAGCGTTTTCGGCAGATCATCTCGATGAATGCAAGTTTAGGAGATGGGATTCGTTCCATCCTCATTATTCAAACGAAGTACATTGGAGATGTCGTTCTGACATCTGCTTTGGTTCGCAATCTGCGTCTTTCTTATCCACAAGCATCGGTAACCATGCTTTGTGCGCCGGGACTCAAGCAGTTCATCGTCGCGCAAGGGATCGCCGATGTTGCCGTTGGCTTTGAATCCCGCGGCAGAGGAAGGACTCTGCTCAAGCGTTTGAGCGACTATCGTGGCGTCATCTCTGATCTGCGGCGTCGAAAATTCGATCTTAGCATCGACCTTACCGATTCAAAAACCTCGCGGATAATGCATCGTTTGATCGGCGCTCCACTTCGCGTCGGCTTCGATCCTTCCGAGCATCCGATGAAGTTCTGGGAAATCCAGCTTGCAAACGTTCTCGCCGCGACTTTCGGACAGGGCGGCCCCCATTATCTCTACAGGAACCTGTCTCCACTCCACGCGCTTGGGTTGGATTGTCCGGACCCAACGCCTCGGCTGCAGCCGAACGGGACCGCCCAGGAAGAGTGTGCCAGGATTCTTGCGGAAAACGCTTTGGCAAAGAAGTCATATGTGGCCGTGCATGCCGGCGCCAGGTTCGAAGGACGTTGTTGGCCGCCGCAACATTTTGCTGCGGTCATCGACGAGGTATACGCCAAAACCGGCTTGCGATCTCTGCTCGTTGGTGGGCCGGATGAGGGGCTTGCCGCGCAAAGGATCCTTGAAGTGGCAGCGTCGCCGGTCGCCAGTGTCGTCGGAAAGGCCTCGCTTGAAGTCCTGACGGCATTGTTGGCCGAAGCATCAATCTTTCTAGGCAATGAGAGCGGCCCGATGCACATCGCGGCATCTGTCGGAACTCCAGCGGTGGGGTTGTACGGCCTGACGTCGCCCGAGCAATGGGGCCCGTTCGGTGTCCCGAACCGGACGCTCCAGCCGGTCATGCCCTGTCCATGCATCGCTCCAGGTGTTTGTAAAGAAAACAATCCCGGTGGGGTCTATTGTGTGCAGCGGCTTCAGGTTGCCGAGGTCGCGGCAGCGACACTCGATCTCATCGGGGCAGTCCGAAAATCCACTCATTCGGGTATGCCGGCCGCTTCGTAGGCTGGCGGCAACAGGCACGATCACGCGCGGCTTCGTCTTCGCGCGCTTCACATCGTGATTCAGGCCGAGACCCGAGCATCTTCAAAAGACTGCAAAATTTAACCGGACTGCAATCTGCACTGCCACGAAATTGACAGGACACCTCGTCTCCGGCATCCTTGGAGCCAGTCGCAAGGCCGCCGACAGCGGCCGTGTTGCGTGTCAGGGCGACCGAGGGCAGTGTCATGTTCAGTCCCGTCACAGGTCAGAATTCCAAACGCGCCGCGGTGCGCAAAGCGCTCGATCGTCACAAGGTCTACATCACCGAGCAGCGTTTTTCGGAGGGCACCTACCAAGCCCGGGTTCTGGTCGATGGCGAGGCCTATTGGGTCGACGAATTCCGGCTGAGCCAGTTGCAGCAAGGGCTGTCGCCGGCGGAGCTCGAGTTGACGCCGGCCGCTGACGATTGAGAGCGTGACTGGCTTGTTCCTGGCCGCCGTGCTTCGATCTTTGCGATGACGACTCCACCAAAGCTCAAAGCCTATCGCGCCAAACGCGAATTCGCCAAGACGCCGGAACCGGTTGGCGGGCTCGTCAGCAGCGACGGCAACCGCTTCGTCGTGCACAAGCACCACGCCACCGCAGACCATTATGATCTGCGACTGCAGGTCGGCGATGTCTTGAAGAGCTGGGCGGTGCCGCGCGGGCCTTCGCTCAATCCGGCCGACAAAAGGCTGGCGGTCGAGACCGAGGATCATCCGCTCGAATATATCGACTTCGAGGGTGTCATTCCCGAAGGCGAGTATGGCGGCGGGCCGATGATCGTCTGGGACACCGGCAGCTGGGCGCCGATGGACGATGTCGAAAAGAGCTTGCGCACCGGCGCCTTCAAGTTCCGGCTGGCCGGCGACAAGCTCAATGGCGGCTGGATGCTGACCCGGCTGAAACCGAAACCCGGCGAGGACGAAAACAAGAAGAACTGGCTGCTGTTCAAAGAGCGCGACCTCGCGGCCGACACTGCGCTTGACATCCTCACGGCCCGGCCGGAGAGCGTCAAATCCGGATTGCGCATCGAGGAGCTGGCGGCGCCGGCAAAGCCCGCCGCCAAACCCGCGCCC
This sequence comes from Mesorhizobium sp. AD1-1, assembly GCF_020164655.1. Taxonomy (NCBI): domain Bacteria; kingdom Pseudomonadati; phylum Pseudomonadota; class Alphaproteobacteria; order Hyphomicrobiales; family Phyllobacteriaceae; genus Mesorhizobium; species Mesorhizobium sp. AD1-1. The sequence continues at coordinate 1,961 of NZ_JAIUGP010000027.1, read as the reverse complement.
AGACAGGGATCGCTGAAGCCCGGCACGCTGCCGGGCGCCTTCAAGGCCCCCATGCTTGCCCGTATCGAGCCGCAGCTGGCGACGCAGGTGCCAAAACCGCCCGATGGCGAAGACACCAAACAAGTCTGGCTGCACGAGATCAAATTCGACGGCTACCGCACCATGGCGCATCTCACTGAGGGCGCGGTCAAGCTGATCACCCGTGGCGGCATCGACTGGACGAAGCGTTATGGCGACCTGCCGCATGCGTTCGCCAAACTGCCGTGCCGCGACGCCATCATCGATGGCGAGATCGTGGTGCTCGACGCCCAGGGCATCAGCCGTTTCGCGCTGCTGCAGGATGCGCTGGCCGAGGGCGCCGGCAGCAAGCTCCATTTCTACGCCTTCGATCTTCTCCATCTCGACGGCTGGGACCTGACCAAGGCGCCGCTGGTCCGGCGCAAGGCGCTGCTCGCGCAGATGCTGTCGGGCCTCGGCGCCAATTCCGCCATCCAGTTCTCCGACCATGTCGAGGGCTCGGGGCAGGGGCTCTACGACCAGGCGTCGGAACTGGGGCTGGAGGGTGTCGTCTCCAAGCGCGCCATGGCCATCTATCAGAGCGGCCGAAGCAAAAGCTGGACCAAGACCAAGGCGCTGCTGTCGGACGACTTCGTCATCGCCGGCTTCACCATCTCCGATGCGGCCGAAGGGCTGGCGGCGCTCGGAATGGCAGAGTTCGAGGGCGGTGAATTGCATTATCGCGGCAAGGTCGGCACCGGTTTCGATGCCGCCACAGCCGGTGAATTGCTCGCCAGGCTGGAGCCGCTGCGGGAAGGCGCCACCGCGCCCGAGGGCGTTCCGCGCGAGATCATGCGCGAGATGAACTGGGTGCGGCCGCTGCTGTCGGCGCGCATCCACTACGCCAACCGCACAGCGGACAACGCACTGCGCCACGGCGTCTTCCGCGGTTTGAGGGATGTCGGCCTGTCGACGCCGGTATCCTCGACACGCAAGCGGCTGATCGCCGAGGCTGACCTTGCCACCATCTGGGTGACCAACCCGACGCGCCGGCTGTTCGGCAAGACCGGCCCGACCAAGCTCGACATCGCCGTCTATTACGCGCTGGTCGGCGATTTCATGCTGCCGCACATTCTCGGCCGGCCGGTGTCGCTGGTGCGCTGCCCGACCGGCCTGCCGAAGGATTGCTTCTTCCAGCGCCACGCCTTCACCGGCATGCCGCCCTCGGTGGTGACATTCGAGGCGACAAATTCCGAGGGCGAAACCAAATCCTATCTCTCGGTCGAAGGCGCGAAAGGGTATCTGGCGCTGGCGCAGTTCGGCGTCGTCGAGTTCCACACCTGGGGCACCCACCGCGCCAGCCTCGACAGACCCGACCAGATCGTCCTCGACCTCGATCCGGGAGAAGGGATCGACTGGCGCGAGGTGGTCGAGGCCGCGGTGCACATCAAGGACGAATTGGAGCGCTTGGGGCTGGTGCCGTTCGCCAAGACCTCCGGCGGTAGCGGCATCCACATCACGGTGCCTGTGACAGGCAAGCAGAACTGGAAGAAACTGCACCAGGCAACCAGCGCGATCGCCACGCATCTGGCGACAACGGCGCCTGATACTTTCACCACCACCATGGGCAAGGACAACCGCAAGAAGCGCATCTTCATCGACTACCACCGCAATGCCCGCGGCCACACCTCCGCAGCACCTTACTCCTTGCGCGCCCGCACCAATCTGCCGGCCTCGACGCCGGTCAGCTGGAGCGACCTCGAATCCATCGATGCGCCGCAGGATCTGAATTATTCGTCGCTGCCGGGGCTGTTGGCGACGTCGGGCGATCCGTGGGCGGAGATTGATAAGTTTGCGCGGGATCTGCCGGTGGTCTCGGGGGCGACGAAGTAGTTGCAGAAGACGAAGTAAGTAGTTGCAGAACAAGGACCACCGCGATCCGTGGCGCCCCCCTCTGTCCTGCC
>NZ_JAIUGP010000026.1:0-51622 GCF_020164655.1 Mesorhizobium sp. AD1-1 | reverse complement strand
CGGGGTTTTGGGCGGGCCGCTCCTCGTCCCCACTTCAAGGGAAATGGTCAGGCGCCGCGCATCAAGCAGCCGCCGGCAAGCACGATGAAAGCAATAAGCACGATCCACACCGATGCGAGTGGAATGAATGAGAGAACGCCAAGCGCGGCGAGAACGCCGATGATGGCGATAACAACGGAGATGATAAAAACGATCTGGGTAGGTGCGCTAAGATTCATGTCTGCCTCTCCAACATGATTCGAACAGCGGCATCCTATCAGGGCGCGGGATCACACACCAATCAAGGCCCGCAGCGGGTTCGCCGGGTCAGCCAGCAACTTCACAGCAAGCGCCAGGCATACGATCACCAGCAGCGGCTTGATCAGTCTTGCGCCGATGCGCATGGCCAGGCTGGCGCCGACGCGAGCGCCGAGGAACTGGGCGACGCCCATCATCAGACCGATCTTCCAGTAGACGACGCCGAAGGCCGCGAAGACGATGAAGCCGCCGATGTTGGAGGCGAAGTTGAGCAATTTGGTATGCGCCGTCGCCTTGAGCACGCCGTAGCCGGCAAGTGCCACGAAGGCCAGCATGTAAAAGGAGCCGGCGCCTGGCCCGAACAGGCCATCGTAGAAGCCGATGGCGGGCACCAAGGTCAATCCAAACAGGAACGGCGACAGGCGCTCGGCGCGGTCGACATCGTTCATGTTGGGCTTGAACGCGAAGTAGAGCGCGATGGCGATCAGCACGATGGGCAGGGCAGCCCGCAGTATGTCACCCGGCACGATCGTCGCCAGCAAGGCGCCGATGGCGCTGCCGACAAGGGCCAGAAGCGCCGACGGCAATTGCCGGCGCAGGTCGACATGACCCTTCGACGCGTAGTGGATGGTCGCCGAGCCCGAGCCGAACATGCCTTGCAGTTTGTTGGTGGCGAGCGCCTGGACCGGCGTGAAGCCGGCAAGCAGCAGCGCCGGCACTGTGATCAGCCCGCCGCCGCCGGCGATCGAATCGACAAAGCCCGCGGCAAAAGCGGCGAAAGCGAGCATGGCGACGGTCTGGATGCTAAGGTCGATCATCTGATGTATGAGGGTGTCCGGCTGGCTGAAATATCGGGCGTTCGACCACGGCCGCCCTGTTTGCGCAAGATCGATTCCGCGCTACCTCTATCCTAGCGCATCGCGCCTGGATTGTGTTTGTGTAGTTAACCCGGAAAGAGGCTCCTGATGGCATTCGCATTGCTGGACCAGATACGTCAGATATTCGACGGCGACCCCGGCGTGCGCAAGGTGGCGGACGATCCGGTCCTATCGGCGGAACTGCTGATGCTGTTTCGCATGATCCTGGCCGACGGGTCGGTCAGCGAGAGCGAAATGGTTGCCTTCCGGCGCATCTGCAAGGATGCCTTCGGCATTCCGGAAAGCAGCATCGACAGCGTCATCGAATATCTCAACGAGTTCGGCTACGAGACCAATGGCTCGCAGGCGATTGCACTGTTCCGCGATCTCGACGTCGAGCGGCGCCGGCAATTGGCCAAACATATGGCGGAGATCGCCAAGGCGGATTCGCAACTGGCCGAGAGCGAGATCCGCCTGCTGCGCCGCACGCTCGACCTGCTCGATATCAGTCCGGTCGATGTGGTCAGGACGCAGGAGTGATCGGGCCGCCTTCTCTCCTGATCAGCCTTGCTCCCGCAGCCGCTCCGCGATCGCCCGGTGCAAGTCAGGGGCGGCGGTGACAAGCGCCTTGGCAGCCTCGGACTGCGGGTGGTCGAGCACTTCGCTCGTCTTGCCGCGCTCGACGATCTTGCCGTCATGCATGACCAGCACCTCGTCCGTGATGGCGCGGGCCACGGTCAGGTCGTGGGTGATGAAGAGGTAGGCGATGCCGAGCTTCTGGTTGAGCTCTGCGAACAGATCGAGGATCTGGGCGCGGATCGAGACATCGAGCGCCGAGACCGGCTCGTCGGCAACGACCAGCTTGGGGCGGGTGATGATGGCGCGGGCGATCGACAGGCGCTGGCGCTGGCCGCCGGAAAATTCATGGGGGTATTTGTCCATGTCGCTGATGCCGAGGCCGACTTCGTGCAGGGCATGCGCCACCATCTCGCGGCACTCGGCGCGCGTCGGCTTTTTCTCCAGCACATGCAGGGGTTCGGCAACCAGCTTTTCCACCTTCTGGCGCGGGTCGAAGGAGCCATAGGGATCTTGAAAAACGACCTGCATATCGCGTCGCGCCGGCTTTAACTCGGCTTCGCTCTTGCCGGTTATGGTCCCGCCGCGGAACGAGATTGAGCCCGATGTCGGCCGATCCAGCGCCAGGATCATGCGGGCGAGCGTCGACTTGCCGCAGCCGGAGCGACCAACCAGTGCCACTGACTGACTCGGCGCCATCGACAGCGAGACGTCGTCGACGGCGCGGATACCAGGCGCGCGCTTGAACAGCGAAGTGCGCCGGCCGGGATAGTCGCGGGTCACGCCCTCGACCTGAAGCAAAGGGCGGCCCGTCTCGATGCCATGCGGCCTGGCGCGCGCCGGCACATGCATCGAGGCCTGCGCCAACTGGCGCGTGTAGGGGTGGAGCTGTTCGGATAGCGTGCGTGCGGTGTCGCCGGCTTCCATCACCTCGCCGCGGCGCAGGATGGTGATGCGGTCAGCCATCTCGGTCACCACGGCGAGGTCATGCGAGATCAGCAGCAGGCCCATGCGGCTCTCCGCGACGATGTCGCGCAACAGATCAAGGATTTGTGCCTGCAGCACCACGTCGAGCGCCGTCGTCGGTTCGTCGGCGATCAGCAGCTTCGGCTTCAGCGCACAGGCGATGGCGATGACGACGCGCTGGCGCTGGCCGCCCGACAGTTCGTGCGGATAGCGCGACAGCGGGAATTTCGCTTCGGGCAAGCCGACACGGTCGAGCATTTTTCGCGCCCGGTCTTCGGCCTCGGCGCGGCTGGCCCTGGTGTGCCAGCGTATGCCTTCGGCAACCTGTTCGCCGATGGTCTTGACCGGATTGAGCGCCGTCATCGGCTCCTGGAACACCATGCCGATGTCGTCGCCGCGCAGCGCGCACATCTGGTCCTCGGTTGCTGCCAGGATGTCGATGCCGTCGAATGTGACACGTCCGCTGGCGCGCGCGGCATGGGGCAGAAGCTGCATCACCGTCAGCGCTGTCATCGATTTGCCGGAACCGGATTCGCCGACCAGCCCCATCACCTCACCGGGCGCGACGGAAAGCTCCACACCCTTGAGGATCTGCGTGTCGCCGATGGTCAGCGACAGGTTCTCGATGTCGAGCAGGCTCATCGCTGCCGCCGCGATTTCGGATCGAGGATGTCGGCGATGCCGTCGCCCAGGAGGTTCAGCCCCAGCACGGCGACAACGATCGCCATGCCCGGAAAGATCGCCATCCATGGCGCCACCACCATGCGGGTCTGCGCGTCGAACAGCATGCGGCCCCAGCTCGGCATTGGCGGTTGCGCACCCAGGCCGAGATAGGAAAGCCCGGCCTCGGCCAGGATGCCCAGAGCGAACTGGATGGTGCCTTGCACCAGAAGCAGCGTGGCGATGTTGGGCAGCACATGTTCGATTGTGATCTGCGTGCTGCTCTTGCCGGCGGCGCGTGCGGCGAGAATGAACTCGCGCGGCCAGATCGCCAGCGCGCCGGCCCGGGCGACGCGCGCAAAGACCGGGATGTTGAAGATGCCGATGGCGATGATGGCGTTGACGGCGCCCGGCCCGAAGATGGCGGTGATCATGATCGCCGACAGCAAAGCCGGGAAGGCGAAGACGAGGTCGTTCAGCCGCATCAGCGCCTCGTCGACGAGGCCGCCGCGTGCCGCGGCAAAGGCGCCGAGCGGCACGCCGACCCCCATGCCGATGCCGACCGCGACCAGCGCCACGGCAATCGAATTGCGGGCGCCGACCATGACCATAGACAGGATGTCGCGGCCGAAATGGTCGGTGCCGAACCAGTGCGCCAGCGAGGGCGCTTGCGTCTTATCCGATATCACCAGTTTCGTGACGTCATAGGGCGTCCAGGGATAGGAGACGACAGCCATTGCCAGGATCAGCAGGGTGATGGCGAAACCGGCAACGAAGGCGGTATTCCCGAACGCCTTGCCCAGGATGCTGCCGAACGTCTCTTCTGATATGTCGATGTGCAGTGTCATTGCCGGCTTCTCAGGCGCGGATCGACGACCGCATAGGAAAGGTCGACCAGCAGATTGACGGCGATGACGGCGGCGACCAGCAGCATGACGACGCTTTCGACGACGATCAGGTCGCGCTGGGTGATGGCCTGGAACACCAGCCGGCCGAGGCCGGGCAGATAGAAAACATTCTCGATGATGATGGTGCCGGCAAGCAGGAAGGCGAACTGCAGGCCCAGAATGGTCAGCACCGGAATCATGGCGTTGCGCAGCGCGTGCCGCCACAGCACAGCTCGGTAGGGCAGACCCTTGGCGCGGGCGGTACGGATATAGTCCTCGTTCAGCACCTCGATCAGCGCCGAGCGGGTGACGCGCGCCAGAATCGCGGCTTGCGGCAAGGCAAGCGCCAACGCCGGCAGCAGCAGCGACTTCAAGGCTGGCCAGACGCCGGCACTCCAGCCGGGAAAGCCGCCAGCAGGAACCAGCCGCAGCCAGACGGCGAAGACATAGATCAGCATCAGCGCGAACCAGAAATTGGGCACGGCGACGCCAAGCTGTGCGGCGCCCATGGAAATCGTATCACCGGCGCGTCCGCGCCGGCTGGCGGAAAACAGGCCGACGGGAATCGCGATGACGGTGGAGAGCGCAAGCGCAATCAGCGCCAGCGGCAGCGAGACGGCCAGCCGCTCGCGCACCAGATCGATGACCGGCACCGAATAGGTGTAGGAGCGGCCGAAATCGAGGCTGAGCAGGCCGCCCGCCCAGTGCAGATAGCGCCAAGCCAGCGGCGCGTTGAGGCCCATCTGGTTGCGCAGCAACTCGACCTGGTCGGCACTGGCATTCATGCCCAGCATTAGCCGCGCCGGATCGCCGGGCAGGATCTCCAGGACGGCGAACACCACCATGGAAGCCAGCACCAGCGTGGCGATGGCGATGGCGAGGCGTTTTAGGAGGTAGGCGGTCATGGAAGGTGGGGGATCATTCGCTCCACTTCACCTTGGTCAAATCATTGGCCTGGATCGGGGCGTTTTCCCACAGCCCTTGCAACCTGGCGTCCCAGACGCCGATCTTCGGCAATTCATAGAGGAAGCCGACCACCGCATCGTCGGCCAGGATCTTCTGCGCTTGCCCCAGCAATTCCTTGCGCTTGGCTTCGTCGGAGGTGACGCCGAGATCGGCAATCACCTTGTCGAAGGCCGGGTTGTCGTAGTTGAAGTAATAGTCTTTGCGCGAATAGATATCGATGTCGTTGGGCTCGGTGTGGGAGACGATCGTCAGGTCGTAATCCTTCTTAGTGAATACCTGGTCCAGCCACTGTGCCCATTCGACCGGAATGATTTCCAGATCGATGCCAACGTCGCGAAGCTGCGAGGCGATGATTTCGCCACCGAGACGGGCATAGGTGGGCGGCGGCAGTTTCAGCGTCGCCTTGAAGCCGTTCTCGAGGCCTGCCTCTTTCAGCAATTCCTTGGCCTTGGCGACATCATGCGGGTAGCGGCCGGTGAGGTCGACATAGTCCTTGTTGGCCGGCGACATATGCGAGCCGATCGGCTGGCCGAGGCCGGCCGAGGCGCCGTCGATGATGGCCTTGCGGTCGAGCGCGTAAGAGATCGCCTGCCTCACCTGCAGCTTGTCGAAAGGCGGCTTCTTGTTGTTGATCGACAGGATGGTCTCACCCTCGGTCGCGCCGATCACCACCTTGAAGCGCGGGTCGTCCTTGACCTGGGCGACGCTGTCGGCATCGAAGAACGGGAAAGCCTGGATGTCGCCCGAGAGCAGCGCCGGCACATAGGCCGCGGCATCCGGCACGATGCGAAACTCGGCCTTGTCGAGCGACGCCGGTGTGCCCCAGTAATTGTCCGATTTGACCAGCGTGATCGACGATCCCTTGGCCCAGCTCTGGAACTTAAACGGGCCGGTGCCGATCGGTTTTTCCTTGTTGGTGTCGGCAGATTCCGGCGCCACGATCACCGCGTCGCCCCAGCCCATATTGTAGAGGAACGAGCCCTGCGGGTTCTTCAGCGTGACCTTGACGGTTGCCGGATCGACGACGTCGACCTTGTCGATGGCGGCGAACAGGCCCTTTTGTGCGTTGACGGAGTTGTCGGCTCGCGCCCGGTCGAGCGAGAATTTCACGTCGGCGGCATCGAAGTCGGTGCCGTCATGGAATTTCACGCCGGTGTGCAGCTTGAAGGTGTAGACCTTGCCGTCATCGGAAATGGTCCAGCTTTCGGCCAGATCCGGCAGCACCTCGCCATTCGGCCCGATGCGCGTCAGGCCTTCGAACACATTGGCATAGAGAACCTCGTCGATCGCTGCGGCGGCACCGGCGGTCGGATCGAGATGCGGGGGTTCGAGCGGAATGCCGATGACCAGGTCGGTTCGCGCGGCGAACGCAGAGGTGCCGGCGGCCAGTGACAGCACCGCGGCCGCCAGAATGGTTTTCCACAATTTCATCGTGCAACTCCCCATGCGTTCAGACACGTGCTCGAACCCGAGCGATAGAAGCGTGATTTCGCCACGGAGTAAATTGCGTTTCGTTCTGCCCCTTGGCGTGGCCGGGAATGTTTTTGTCCTGGCGACCGCATCGGCAGTCGAAGCTTGTCGCGGTGCACACCTTATCCCGTGGCTGTGCCGCGCAGCAGCACGTTGAGCCCTATCGCCATCACCTTGGCCGATTCCACCATGTCCGATATGCCGACCCATTCGTCCGGCCGGTGGGCGAGGTCGAGAATGCCAGGCCCATAAGCGATGCAATCATAGATATGGCCGATGCGAGCTATGTGCTTCTGGTCATAGGTGCCGGGCGAAATGACATAATCGGGTTCGCGGTCGAAGATCGCCATGATGCCTTGCGCAACCGCCTTGACCACCGGCGCGTCGCGCTCGGTCATCAGCGGCAGCACTTCCATCAGGTCGCGGATTTCATAGTCGAATTTTGTCCGCTCGCGTTTCAACCGGTCGAGAATGCCGGTCACTTCACCTTTGACGGTGTCGAGATCCTCCTCGAGCAGGAAACGGCGGTCGATGGTCATCCGGCAGGAGTCGGGCACGTTGGGCGACGGCAGGCCGGGCCGGAAATCCTCGGTCTGGCCGCCATGGATCGAGTTGATGTTCATGGTCGAGCGTTTTGCTCCTTCGGGCACGACCGGCATGCGCGTCATCTTGCGGTCGAGCGCGGGAAACAGTTCGTCCTCGAAAGCCCGCAGCACGGCGCCCATGTGGCGCACCGCATTGTCGCCGAGAAACGGCATCGAGCCGTGCGCGATCTCGCCCTTGGTCTCGATCTCCGCCCACCAGACGCCACGATGGCCGAGGCAGATGCGGTCCTTGTTCAGCGGCTCGGGAATGATGACATGGTCGACCCTGGGTTTTGAGAAATAGCCGAGCCTGGCCAGATGCGCGACGCCGCCGAAGCCGCCGGATTCCTCGTCGACGGTGCCGGATATTTCGATGGCGCCGGGAAAATCAGGGAAGACTTCCAGGAAGGCCTCGGCTGCGATGATAGAGGCGGCAAGACCGCCCTTCATGTCGCAGGCGCCGCGGCCATAGACCCTGCCGTCCCTGACGATGCCGGCGAAGGGATCGACGGTCCAGCCATCGCCGGCTTCGACCACGTCGATATGCGAGTTGAAGTGGACGCAGGCGCCTGATGATCTCCCGTCGAAACGGGCAACGACATTGACGCGCGGGTAGCGGTCGGTGTCGCCGGGCGTGCCTTCGGCGCGGATGAACTCGGTCTCGAAACCGCTCTTCTTCAGCCGCGCGCCGAGATATTCGGCGCATGGCCGGTAGGCCTCGCCGGGTGGATTGATAGTCGGAAAACGGATCAGTTCGGCGGTCAGCGCGACGACGTCGTCGCGCCTGTCATCGATTGCCTGGAGGAGTCGCTGGTTCATGCGCAGAGTTGAGCAGCGATCCCAGCGGTTTTGCAAGCCCGCCGGCGATCAAGCCGGTGCGGCGTGTCGTTGCGGCAACTATTGCGGGAAATCGTTCAAATTCGCTGCTTTGGATTGGCGAATTGGTCAAGGTGTGCGTGTTAGCCCGTGCATCTGCCATTAAAAAGATGAAAAACAATCAGGCAGGCAGGTTAGGGGCAATCAAAGGGGTTTGATCGCATGAAAAAGACAGTTCTCATGGCAACCATGTTTGTTGCGATGCTGTTCGGTGCTTCGGGGCAGGGCTGGGCAGCCAGCCTCGTTGCAAATATAGACGTGTCGTCGCAGACGATGACCGTCAGATATGGCGCGTCGGTTTACCGGTGGAGTGTCTCCACCGCCCGCACCGGCTATTTCACGCCGCGCGGCACCTATCGGCCGCAGCGCACGGCCAGGATGTGGTATTCGCGCAAATACCATATGTCGCCGATGCCCTATTCGGTGTTCTTCCATGGCGGCTATGCCATCCATGGAACCGGCGCCGTCAGGCAGCTCGGCCGGCCGGCGTCGCATGGCTGCGTGAGGCTGCACACGGCCAATGCCGCCACGTTCTATTCGATGGTGCGGGAAGTGGGTTTCGGCAACACGCGCATTGTCGTCACCAACTAAGGCGGTTCAGGTTCGCTGTTGTCTGCTGGCGCTGGGCTAACCCCATGCCAGCAGCTCTGCCTAAGCGTTTGGGACCGCCTTTGCCTGCGGTCGCTTTCGACGCCCGCCGCTGATCTCCCACCTTTTGTGGAACCACATCCACTGGCCGGGATCTTCTCGCACCCAGCGTTCGACGACGTCGTTGAGACGCTGGGTGGTGGCGCGGACATCGACGCTGCCGTCAGGGGTGCGCGGCAAGGTCAACTTGTCCTCGATTTCGAGCCGGAAGCGGTTGCCCGGCAGTCTGACGCAGCGCGCCGGATAGACGTCGCAGTCGTAGTGGCGGGCAAGGGTGGCCAGCACGCGATTGCTCTGGCAGGGACGGCCGAAGAATGTCGTCTCCAGTCCATTGGAGAATTTCTGGTCGACAAGGATGCCGATGTTGCCGCCGTTCTCCAGAACCCCGGCCAGGGCGAATGACGCGCCCGCCATGGATGGCAGCAACGAGCCCATGGTCGAGCGGCGCGTCGAGAGGATGTAGTCGGCGAGATAGGGATTGTTAGGCGGGCGAAACAGCGCAGTGATGTTCATGCCGAAAGTCGCGGCCGCCACCGGCAGCAATTCGAAATTGCCGAGATGGCCGGTAAAGACGATATGCGGCTTCTCTTCGCTGGCTATTTCGACGAAGTGGTCAGCTCCCTTGACCTCGACGCGGCCGGGCTCGCTGGCCGCGGGGTCGTAGTCGAAGAGGGCGTCGAGAAAAATGTATTCCGCGGCCAAGCGGGCCATGTTGCCCCACATGTCGGAGGCGATCGCTTGGATTTCGGCTTCGCTCTTTTCCGGATAGGCCTTGCGCAGATTGTCGACGGCGACCTGATGGCGTCCCACCCGGGGGCCGACCAGGCGTGCGACGCGGTCGGCGAAATTCAGCGCACTGTCGGCCGGCAGCAGGCGCAGGACCGAGATGACCATCATCGCTGCCCGCGCCACCAGCCAGTAATTGAGCTGGCGCAGTTGCCTGCCGTAACGAAATTTGAGGTCCCGGCGGAACTTCTTGAATACAGAGGTCAAGGCTCTAGCCGACGCGCAGGATGATCTTGCCGAAAACGTCGCGGCCTTCCATGCGCTTCAGCGCGGCGTCGATACCGTCGAAGCCGACTTCGGTGTCGATGACGGGTGCGACTTGTCCCGCCGCCATTTTCTGCATGGCGTTGGCCATGTTTTCCATGCGGCAGCCAAAGGAGCCAAGCAGTTTCAATTGCTGCTGGAACAGCTGCATCAAATTGATCTGCGTCGACACGCCGGAGGTCGAACCGCAGGTCACCAGGCGGCCGCCACGCTTCAGGCACAGCATCGAGGCGGCGAATGTGTCGGCGCCGACATGTTCAAAGACGACGTCGACGCCCTTCTTCTTGGTCAGCTTGCGCACGACGCCCTCGAAACGGTCGTCGCGGTAGTTGATGACATGGTCGGCGCCGAGCGCCTTGGCCTTGTCGATCTTGTCGTTGGAGCCGACCGTAGTGATGATCGTGCAGCCCATCCGCTTGGCCAGCTGGATGGCCGCCGAGCCGATGCCGGATCCGCCGGCATGGATAAGGATGGTTTCGCCGGGTTGAAGCCTGGCGTTGTCGAACAGCATGTGCTCGACGGTGCCGAAGGTGACGGGCGCCACCGCCGCGCCGATGTCGGTCACGCCGGGCGGGGCAGGGACCAGCAGGCGGGCCGGCAGATTGATCTTCTCCTGCGCGAAACCGTCGAGATGGAAACCGTGCACGCCCGAAACATGTTCGCAAAGGTTGTCGCGGCCTTCGCCGCAGGCTCGGCAGAGGCCGCAGGTGCGCGCGCCATAGATCGACACCAATTGTCCGGGCAGCAGGCTGGAAACGCCGGGGCCAACCGCCTCGACCTCGCCGGATGCCTCCGCGCCGACGACCAGCGGCAGCTTGCGCTTGGCGAAGGCCATGCCGCGCCAGCCCCAGACGTCGATATGGTTCAGCGCTACTGCCTTGATGCGCAGCGTGACTTCGCCGAGTGCCGGCGGTGGAGGAGGCGGCAGGTCCACCGTCTCAAGACGGCGGTCCTCTATAAGTTGCAATGCGCGCATGGGGCCTGTCGGTTCAGTCTGGCTGAAAAAGGTCGCTTAGACCGGTTCCCGCGCCATGACAAGGCAAGTGTTCTGGCCGCCGAAGCCGAAGGAGCTCGACAGAACGGTGCGGACCTCGGCGTTGCGCTTCTTGTTCGGCACCACGTCGAGCACGATCGCGGGGTCGGGATTGTCATAGTTGATGGTCGGCGGAATGACGCTTTCGCGCATCGTCATCAGCGAGAAAGCCGCCTCGACAGCGCCCGCCGCCGACAGTGTGTGACCGATCATCGATTTGTTCGACGAGACCGGCATCGAGCCGATCCGCTCGCCGAACACCGTCGACAGCGCCAGATGCTCCATCTTGTCGTTTTCGGGCGTCGAGGTGCCGTGGGCATTGACGTAGTCGATCTCGTCTTCACCCAGTCCGGCATCGACGAGGGCGGCGCGGACCGCGGCGATGGCCGGTGAAGCGTCCGGTTTGGAGCGGGTGCGGTGGAAGTCGTCGGCCTTCTCGCCGCAACCGCCCAGGACGCCGAGAATAGTCGCGCCGCGAGCCAATGCCGTCTCAAGCGATTCCAACACCAGCGCCCCGGATCCCTCGGCCAACACGAAGCCGTCGCGATCCCTGGAGAAGGGTTTCGACGCCTTTTCGGGGATGTCGTTGTGCGTGGAGAGCGCCGAAAGCAATGAGAAACGGATCAATGCCTCGGCGGTCGCGGAACCGTCCGCGCCGATCGACAGCGCACGGTCGCATTCGCCGCGTCGGATCGCCTCGACACCGAGCTGAATCGCGGTGGCGCCTGAAGCGCAAGCCGTCGACAGCGTGATCGGCAGACCACGCGTGCCAAGGCGATCGGCAAGGCGGCCGGCGATCGAACCGAACTGGGTGGTCTCGAAAATATCCAGCTCTTTCAAGCTACGCGCGACCCGAAGCAGTCTTTCGGCGGCGGTGTCATCCTTGTCCTTGTCAGAATTGTAGAGCGAGAAGCGCTCGGCCCAGTCGAGTTCGACTGGCGGCGATGCGAGGAAGAGCGGTCCGCCGAAATCGCTGGAATCAAGACCGGCTTCGCTCACCGCTTCTAAGCCCGCAAGCTCGGCTAGCTCATAGGTGAGTGGGCTGGCGCCTTTCGAGCTCGACGGCAGGAAATCGACCATGCCGGAGATGCGGGTGTTCAATTGATCGATGGGAAAGCGAGTGATCGGGTGAATGCCCGACTTGCCGGAGGTCAGTGCCGCCCAATTGTCTGATTTGCCGACGCCAAGCGAGGTCACCACGCCGATGCCGGTGACGGCGACGATCGGCCTGCCCATGTGATCTCTGAGATTGGCCATCCGGGAGCCCTCTTATCGTTGCAGCATGGATCGTGGAGCCGCGTTACGCGGCATTGACCAGCGCCATGCCCTCGAATTGGTGATAGCCGATCGCCGTTGCAAGGACGGATTGGGGAGCGCCTTCGAACGGCGTCTCGGCTGCGGCATCAAAAACAGGATAGGCAGCCTTGCGGTCGACAGCGAGTGCCGCCAGTGCCACAGCGAAAGGAAACTGTGCTTCCTTCATGTGCCCGGTCAGCGTCGAGAAGCCACGCGCGGCGATCGCCGGATTGGCATCGAGCGCTGCCTTCTCGGCTGTTGTCGCCGCATGCGCGCCCGATGCGCCCGACAGGGTCAGCAATTTGCCGTTCGGCAATGCAGCCTGCTTGAGCAGTGCGGCGATCTCGGCGTCGAGTTCTCCCCGTGGCCGCCGGGCACGGCCGGAGACGACCGGTCCAAGTTCTGCATAGATCTTGCGGCCGCGGCTCATCGCGTGTTCGCGCTGCTCCAGCACCAGGAAGGCGCCGCCGGAGCCGGTCACGACGCCACCGCCCTCAGTGCCCTGTCTTTGCCAAACCGGCTTCCATGGGCCGCGATGCAGATAGCCGGCGAGTTCATAGCCGAGCAGCATATCGGAATGTTCGGTCTGGAAGGCACCGCCGACCAGGATATGCGTCGACTGACCCGAGCGGATGCGTGCGGCGGCCGTTTCAACCGCGGCGACACCGGCACCTTCCTCGCCCATGAAGGTTCTGGACGAACCGGTGACCTTGTGGACGATGGAGATGTTGCCGGCGAGCAGGTTGGACAATTGGGCCAGAAACAGTGTCGGGCGCAATTCGGTGGTCAATTTCTCGTTGAGCAGTACATCGCGGTCATTGCGGCTTTCCGAAGCGGCGAGAATGGCGGCATCGACCGCCTCGTCGCGCTCGCCGCCGCCCGCCGCCACAACCATGTCCATGGTCGCGCAGAGTTCGTCATCGCCCTTGATGCCGGCGTCGTCCAGTGCAAGGCCGGCAGCATAGGTGCCGAGCCTCTGCCAGGTTTCCATCTGGCGCTGATCGCCACGCTTGGCGATCTGCAGGTTCCAGTCGATCTCAGGCAGCGGATGGACAGTATAGGGTGCAAAGCGCGTCGCTTCGAGCACCGGCCGCGGGCCCGGTTGCGCGAGCTTCTGCCAGTGGGCGTCAGGACCTTCCCCCAGCGAGGAGACAAGGCCGATACCTGATATGACGACGTCGCGGGGGCTGCTCATGTGCGGCTTTGTGGGTCAGGCGGCAGAGCGCGTCAAGATCGTGCGCTTAACTGACGTCAGGCGGTCTTGGCGGCGACCAGCGCGTCGATCTTGGCGCACAGATTCTTCATGACGAAGTAATCGTCGGTCGAAGCCTTGCCGTCATTGACCTCCTGGGTCCACTTTTCCAGCGGCACCTTGATGCCGAATTCCTTGTCGATGGCAAAGACGATGTCGAGAAAATCGAGGCTGTCTATGCCGAGATCGTCAATCGTGTGGCTCTCGGGCGTGATGGTGTCGATATCGATCTCGCTGGTGTCGGCAATGATCTTGGCGACTTTGTCGAACGTGGTGGACAAGGGCTTTTCCTTCGGTTGCGGGCGGAATCTGTCCGCATCTTGTTTGGGCGCTGTCTAATCGGTTTTTTCCGGCAGGAAAAGGCCTGATACGCCGGGCGCAGATGGGTAGGGTTCCTTCGAAACGCAAGAAGGGCCGCCGGTTTACCCGGCGGCCCTTCTGTTGACGCAACGTCAGCCTTATTTCGATGCGTGTCGTTTTTCCAAAAGCGGAACACTTTTGGCGACATGCATCAGCTGTCGCGAAGCTTGACCAGATCGTTCAGCAGCCCGCCCGTTCCGTTGTGGACGGTCAGCCGCTCGACCTTGCCGGCGATGGTTTCCAGCGCCTCGAGCTCCTTCAGCCGCAGCATCACCGGGTTTTCCGCCATCACCCTGGCCGTGTTGAGGAGGGAACGGGTCGCGTTCGTCTCCTCGCGGCGACGGATGATGTTGGCCTCGGCCTGCTTTTCGGCCGACACCACCTGGTTGAGGATCTCGCGCATCTCGCCCGGCAGGATGACATCCTTGAGCGCGATATCGCTGACCTCCACGCCGATCTCGGCCATGTCGGCGCGGACCTTGGCTGCCGCTTCCTCATCGATCGTCACCTTCTTTTCGAGGATCTGATCGAGTGTCAGCGCGCCAAGCGTCTTGCGGAAGGCATATTGCAGGGCGCGGTAGAGGGCTTCGGAGAAGTCCTTCACCATGCTGACCGCCTTGACCGGATCGACGACCCGGTATTCGGCTGCGATGTTGACGCGGATCGTCACGCGATCCTTGGTCAGCACTTCCTGCCCGGCAACGTCGAGCGACTGGCGCTTGAGGTCGACGACCTTGATCTGCACCATGCGTCCGACGTTCCAGAAGCCATGCACGCCCGCCGTCAGCGTCCTGACCAGGACACCGTCGATGAACAGCAGTCCGGCCTGACCATCGACGACCGGATGGACGGACATCAATTCCGCCTTCCGGGCCTGGCCGAGCCGGCGCATGATCGCCGCATCGATGGCGAGATCGACTGACGTGTCGATCAGCGTCACCTTCCACGGGCCGGCATCCGTCCACAGCACGAGCTTGCGGTCCGGTGCCAGCACGGCGTGCAGATTGCCGTCACGCTCGATGACGGCGACATCCGTGCGCCCGGTGCGAACGACGGTGAAATGACGCGCGGCCACATCCGGAAGCTTGTCGAACAACGCCTTCTCGTATGCCGAAACGAATTCCGGGTTCTTCAGATCGTGCCGAGACACTTCGAGGCTGCCGCGCCGGTTGGCGAGCCAGTGCTCGCCCGGCAGCAGGACAGCCTTGATCTCCCCCTTGTGGAGGGCGAGGGCACGTTCGTTTTCCCTTACGAGGACGCGCTCGCGCCCAAGAACCTTGTCGAGAATGGTCATTGTCTTACTCCTGTCGGGCATGGCCCCATGCGAGGCGTCACGTCATGCGTCGATCTTCCCTTCGTTTCTCGTTTCACGTCGTCTCTTGCGTCGTAGCCCGGGCACGAATGATCCGGGGACTGGTGGCATCGAGCCGTGGCGGGCCTTCGGGAGCGGATCGCGGGGCAGCGAAGCGGGCGCAGGAGGCCTTAGCCTCCCTTGCCGGCGACACCGCGCCTTGATCGTCACCGCGGGCCTGGCCGCGAGCCGATGGCGAAAGACGCTTGGGATGATCCGCGCCCGAAGGCTTGGGTCACCCGTCCAGTCTTTCGCATTCCAGTCCCCGGACCGTTTTTCGGATGGCTTTTCAAGGCCAATGGAGAAGGAATCGAACCTTCGACAGTCAGATTAACAATCTGATGCTCTAACCAAACTGAGCTATCCGTGGTGCAGATGAAGGGACTCGAACCCACAACCTCCGGATTATGTCCGGCGCTCTCCCAGTTGAGCTACATCCGCGATCCCAATCCCCAAAGCGGCGCCGTATACAGGGCGGCAATGCCGCCTGCACGGGCGGAGACGAAAGCTCCAACCGTTGTGCTCGCTTCGGTTCTCGTGACCGGGAGCGCGCCTATAGCCCCTGCGACGGGTTGTCGCAAGCGGCATTGTCACGGCGAATTTGCGGCTTCTTTCAACGGTGGCATTTCAGCAACACCGCTTTCGGCGTCAGCGATCGCGCAGCACGCTCAGAAGGTGACGCGGCCGAGCACGCGCAGGCCATCGCCTTGCGGCTCGACGACGACGGCCTCACCTTCGCGCGGTGAGATGCCGGTCAGTGCCACGATGTCTTCCAGATGGGTGACCATGACCAGATTGTCGGAGCCGGAATAGACGCGGATTTCCTTCAGGATCGCAGCGATCTGCGCGGCCTTCTGCGTCTCGTCGCCTTTCAGGAGATCGAGCGGTGCAAAGAGTTCCGGGTCGGTCTCGAAGGCGATGCGGGCGGTGTCGAGGCAGCGGCAATAGCGGCTGGACAGCACGCGCTCGATCGGTGCCGCCCGAGCGGCAAACAGAGCGCCGATCTTGCTCGCCTGCTGCTTGCCGCGCGCCGACAGGTTCATCTGGGTGGCGCAGCTGTCGATGTCGAAATTGGCCGGATCGGTGGTGCCGGTGACCATGGCATGGCGCAGCAGCACGACGTGTCCGCCGTCGCGCAGCAGCGCCCAGCCTGCATCCGTGGCGTGCGCCACGCCGGGAACAACAAGCAGGAACAACGCCAAGGCAAATCGAATCATCCGCTATCCTTCTGCGGTTCCCGGCAAGGGGTTCCGGTGGCAGGACATATAGGGACGGTAAAGCCGGCCGAAAGACAAGGCGCGGTCGGCGGGAAGCGTAGACCTACTTCTTCGCCATCTGCTTCTTCACCAGATCGACCTTCCGGTCGGTGAGAGGGATGGGCATGGTGTAGCCGGCTTCGGTAAAACCCTGCTTGGCGTTCTCGAAGAATCCGATCGCCTTTTGATATTCGGCCTTGCCGCCGCCATAGCTGGCCCGATTCCAGCTGACATCCCCGAGATTGTTCTGCGCGAAGGCCATTGCATCGGAAGGCTTCCCTGGTGAATACCTTCAGCGTCGCCGTGAATGCGGCCTCGATCGGTGCGTCGCTTTTCGTCTCGGCAACTGCAAGCGCGGTCGCGGCAAGACAAAGCAGTGCGGCGACGAAAGCCGTCAGCCATGCCCGCTGCAAAAGACGGAGGTTCGAGAGTCGGACAAAGGCTATTTGTCGTCCGTGTCCGCCCTGATGATCCAAGCCCTCTATAACGCTGCCAGCCGACGATGATCAAATTCAGGCGCGATTGCGTCGCGGTCCTGGCTCGCCTATCACGGGGAACCCGCCCCTCACGGTAAAAATGTCTCCGCTCACCGAAACCGTTCTTTTCGTCTTCAGCCTTGTCGCGCTCGGCTACCTCGCCGGGCTCACCGGCTATCTGAAGCCGGCGAGCGGCGAGGGGATTTCGGAATTTGCCATCAACGTGACGATGCCGCTGCTGCTGTTCCAGACGATGGTGAAGTCCGACTTCCACGGCGTGGCGCCTTGGCCGCTGTGGGGCGCTTACTTCACGGCGGTTGCAATGACATGGGCTGCCGGCCATCTGGTGACGACGCGGATTTTCGGGCGGGACGCACGCGCAGGCATCGTCGGTGGAGTGTCGTCGTCCTTCTCGAACGTGGTGCTGCTGGGCATTCCCTTCATTCTCGGCGTATTCGGGTCGAGGGGATTCGAAGTGCTGTCGCTGCTCGTTTCCGTGCATCTGCCGACCATGATGATGGCTTCGATCATCATGTTCGAGATATTTGGCCGCGGTGGCAGTGAGCCCGTACACCCGCTGCGCATCGTCCAGAGCTTTCTGAGAAGACTGTTCACCAATCCCCTGATCATCGGTATCCTGGCCGGGCTGGCTTGGCGCCTAACCGGCGCGCCGCTGCCGAACCTTGCCACGCGGCTGGTCGATACGCTGGCTGACACTGCCGGGCCAGTGGCGCTGTTCGCCATGGGGCTCAGCCTGCGCCGTTTCGGCATATCGGGCAATGTCCGGCCGGCGTTGGCGCTTTCGGTGCTGAAGCTGTTCCTGATGCCGGCGCTGGTGCTGGTCTTCGTCTGGTTGCTCGGCATGCCGCCCTTGACGGCCAAGGTGGCGGTGATGGTGGCCGCGATGCCATCCGGCGTCAATTCCTATCTGATCGCGGTGCAGTTCAACACCGGCCAGGCGCTGGCGTCGAACCAGATGACCCTCGCCACGGCCTGCGCCGCCGTCACCACCGCGTTCTGGCTGACTGTTGTCTTGTACGTTTTCGGGTAAGGCATCGGTGTAAGCACGTCAGCCTGCTCTCGTCTCGCTCTGGCCCAAGCCCTATATGCCATCTTGCGATTGCTTGCGTGCCTTGCCCTCGGTAAAGAGCAGTGGCTCCGGCGTGCCGGCCTCAGTCCATGGCGCACGCGCACCGAAGATTTCACAGACCCGCCCGTCAGGGCGCCGAACGGAGGATAGCATGCTTCAGAAAACCAGCCATTTCATGCGGCAGGCCAATCTCATCAATGGCGAATGGGTGCAGGCCGACAGCGGCCAGACGGTCGACGTCAACAACCCGGCCACCTGTCTCAAGATCGGCACCGTGCCGAAGTCGGGCAAGGCCGAGACCCGCCGCGCCATCGAAGCCGCCGCGGAAGCTTTCAAGACCTGGCGCAAGACGACCGCGCTCGAGCGCTCGAAGCTGCTGCGCAAGCTGCACGACGCGATGATGGACAATCAGGACGTACTGGCCGAACTGCTGACTATCGAGCAGGGCAAGTCGCTGTTCGAATCGAAGGGCGAGATCGGCTCGGCCGCGTCCTACATATTGTGGTTCGCCGAGGAAGGTCGCCGCACCTATGGCGACGTCGTGCCCTCGCCATGGGCGGACCGCCGCATCCTGGTGACCAAGGAGCCGGTTGGCGTCATCGCCGCCATCACGCCGTGGAATTTTCCGTCCTCGATGCTGGCCCGCAAGCTCGGCCCGGCGCTCGCCGCCGGCTGCACCGCCGTGGTCAAGCCTGCGTCGCAGACGCCGTATTCGGGTCTCGCCTGGGGCGCGCTTGCAGAGGAAGTCGGGTTCCCCAAGGGCGTCGTCAACATCCTGACCGGTTCGGCCAGCGAGATCGGCGACGAGATCTGCGCCAATCCGCTGGTGTCGAAGATCACTTTCACCGGCTCGACCGAGGTCGGCAAGCTTCTCATCCAGAAGTCGTCGGTCACCGTCAAGAAGGTGTCGATGGAACTCGGCGGCAACGCGCCGTTCATCGTTTTCGACGACGCCGACCTCGAGCGTGCCGTCGCCGGCGCCATCACCGCCAAGTACCGCAATTCCGGCCAGACCTGCGTTTGCACCAACCGCTTCCTTGTCCAGGCAGGTGTCTATGACAAGTTCGTCGAGAAGCTCGCTGCCGCCAGCAACGCGCTGAAGGTCGGCTCCGGCCTCGAGGACGGCGTGCAGCAGGGACCGCTGATCGACGAGAAGGCGGTCGAGAAGGTCGAGGAACTGATCGCCGACGCCACATCAAAGGGCGGCAAGATCGTTGCCGGCGGCAAGCGCCATGCGCTCGGCGGTTCGTTCTTCCAGCCGACGGTCATCGCCAACGCGACACCCAAGATGCGCTTCATGAAGGAAGAGATCTTTGGCCCGGTCGCACCGGTGTTCAAGTTCGAGACCGAAGAGGAAGCCGTCGCCCTCGCCAACGACACCGAATTCGGCCTTGCCTGCTACTTCTACACCGGTGACCTCGGCCGCGCCTTCCGAGTGATGGAAGGGCTGAAATACGGCATGGTCGGGGTCAATGAAGGCCTCATCACCACGCCGGAAGCGCCGTTCGGCGGCGTCAAGGAATCCGGCCTCGGCAAAGAAGGCGGGCATCAGGGCATCGAGGATTATCTCGACACCAAATATGTCTGCATCGGCGGCCTCGGCCTCTGATAGGCTATCCCTGAGATGGGGAGGCCGATGGCCTGCCCATCTCTCATGGAAAAACCAGCCGAAGTCTTCTGGATCAACTGGCATTTACGGGCATGGCGATGAAGGACGGCGAGGTTTTCGGCACGACGCAGGCTGGCGAGCAGGTGCGTCGCTTCACGATCAGGGGCGGCGGCATCACAGCCAACATCATCGGTCTGGGCGCGATCATCCAGGATTTGCGCCTGACCGGGCACGATGCTCCGCTGGTGCTCGGCTACGACAGTCTGGAAGGCTACGAGACGGATACGGCCTTCTTCGGTGCGGTCGTCGGCCGCTATGCCAACCGCATCCGCGACGGCCGCTTCACCATTGGCGGCAGCCGCTACCAGACCGAGCAAAACTTCCTCGACAAGCATACGCTGCATGGCGGCTCGCAAGGTTACTCCCACCGGGCGTGGACGGTTTCCTTGCATGGCAGGGATTTCGTCACGCTGACGCTGCACGATCCCGACGGCACGATGGGTTTTCCCGGCGCGCTCGACGTCACCTGCACCTACCGGCTGAAGATCCCCGGCACGCTCAGCGTCGAGCTGACCGCCACCTGCGAGGAGCCGACGCTGTGCAATCTCACCCAGCATTCCTATTTCAACCTGGATGATGGCGGCGCAGGCGACATTCTCGACCACAGGATGATGCTGAATGCCGGCGCCTACCTGCCGGTCGATGGCGACATGATCCCCACAGGCGTGGTCAAGCCGGTTGACGGCACGCCATTCGATTTCCGCCAGGCGCGGCCGCTGCGCATGGAAACCGAGGGTGATCAACTGCCCTACGACCAGAATTTCTGCCTTGCTTCGGCACGCGGGCCGCTCAAGCAGGCGGCATGGACGCAGGGCGCCAGTTCCGGTGTCGAGATGGAGGTCTGGACCACCGAGCCCGGCGTCCAGCTCTATACCGGCCAGTATGTGACGCCGCGCACCGGGCTGGAAGGGCGGAACTACAAGGCCTTTTGCGGCTTCTGCCTGGAGCCGCAGATTTGGCCGGACGCGCCGAACCGGCCTTATTTCCCGCAAGCAACGCTGTGGCCGGGCGCGATCTACCACCACGTCACGGAATACAGGTTCCGCCTGCCCTAGTTTTCCGACCTTAGCCTTCGAAAGCCGCCCGCAGCGTCTCGAACGGCGCCAGCGCGCCGCGCACTTGCACCACGGCGGCGGCGACACGATGCGCACGGCGCGCGGCTTCCTGCGGGTCGTGGCCGGCGAGACGAGCCGCAAGATAGCCGCCGTTGAACGAATCGCCGGCGCCGGTCGTATCGGCGGGGGCGGCGACATGGATCGCCGGGACTTCGCGTAGTGTTTCTCCTTGGGCAATCAGGGCGGGCTGCTCGCCGTTCTTGACGACGACCTCGCTAACCAGTTGCCTGAGTCGCTCTGCGGTCGCTTGCGGTGTTGCATCGCCAAACAGCATCTGCTCGTCGGGGAAAGTCGGCAATGCGATGTCGGTGGCGGCAAGGGCTTCGACGATCGCTGCCTGTGCATTCTCGCGATTGCGCCAAAGCCGCGGCCGGTAGTTGGGATCGAAGGCGACAAGTGAACCGGCCGAGCGCGCCTTGGCGACGGCCGCCAGCAATACGGCGCGCGCGGCCTCATCCAGAATTGCCAAAGTGATTCCGGAAAAATAGACAAGCGCCTGATTTACCAGGTTTTTCGACAATGCAGCTGGGTCTGAGGCGAGCTGCCGCGCGGCGGCGTCGCCGCGCCAGTAGGTGAAGGAACGCTCGGCCCCGGTCAGCGTGATGGCATAGAGGCCAGGCCGTGCGCCCGCTATGATCGGGCTGGAGCCGATGCCGATGCCGTTCTGGCCTAAGAAATCGATCTGGGCTTGCGAGAACGGATCGTCGCCGAAGGCCGAGACATAGGTTGCCGGCCGCTCAGTGCTCAGCGCGTGCAGCGCCCACAGCGTGTTGAACGTGTCGCCGGCAAAGCCCATGCGCCAGTTCGGTCCGGTCTGGCCCGACAGTTCGAGCATGCATTCGCCGATCGAGGCGACGCCGGTTCCCGCCATCTACAATCCTCCAGTGCTTCCCGGTGCTGTAGCTTTTTGCCATCGGCAGCGCCATGCTTGGCAAGCAGGGTTTTTTCCGCCACAGCGTTTTCCCACAGGCTGGCGGGATGCGATCCGTTCGGCAGAGCGTTATCTGCAGAAGAGGAACCGGTTTGGCATCGATATGGCGTTATCTTCTGGCGGGTCTTGGTCTGGCTGCCTTGCTGGTCGGCATTCTCGCGGTCGTCTTCCTGACGGCGCCGCGTTCGTCGCTGCCAGCCGGCCCGGATGTCGCGCGGACGAAGAAAACCGACAACGGGCTGTACGTGGCGAGTTTCGTGCCGGAACGGGGCGTGGTGCGGCAGGGCGAACTGGAATCCTGGCTGCTGACCCTGAAAACAAAGACAGGGGCTTCGGTGGAGCGCGCCGCGATCGCCATCTCCGGCGGCATGCCGCAACACAATCACGGCCTGCCGACCAGCCCGCAGGTCACCGATTACCTGGGCGAAGGCCGTTACCGCATCGAGGGGCTGAAATTCACCATGAGCGGCTGGTGGCAACTTCGTTTCGCCATCTCATCCGGCGCCGGCTCCGATACAGTACTGTTCAACGTGGTGCTGTGAGCGATCGATGAAGCGCCTTTTCCGCTTTCTGGCGCTGATGGTCGCCGTCGTCCTCGTGGGCTGCGGCAAGCCTGATTTTTCCGACGCAGAAAAGAAAACTATCGCTTCGCTGGCGCTATCGTCGCTGCCGGCGCTCAAGCCCGACACCACCAATCGTTTTGCCGACGTGCCGGCGGCCGCCGCACTCGGCTCGACGCTGTTCTTCGATCAGGGCATGAGCGGTGACGGGTCGGTATCCTGTTCGACCTGCCACAAGATCGACCGCCAGTTCCAGGACGACCTGCCGCAGGCGGTCGGCGTCGGCCACACCAACCGGCGCACCATGCCGCTGGCCGGCGTGGCGCACGATCCCTGGTTCTTCTGGGATGGCCGTCGCGACAGCCTGTGGGCGCAAGCGTTGACGCCGCTCGAAAATCCGCTGGAGCAGGCGGGAAACCGCGCTGCCTACGCGCATTACATCAAGGCGCGCTTCGGCGAGCGCTATGAGCGCATTTTTGGGCCGCTGCCCGATTTTTCCGGCATGCCGTTGAATGCCAGCCCACTTGGAAACGATGCCGAGAAAGCAGCCTGGAATGCCATGAGCAGCGCGCAGCGCGACGCCATCAACGGTGTCTTCGTCAATATCGGCAAGGCGATTGCCGCCTTCGAACGCTCGATAGCGCCAGCGCCAGCGCGCTTCGACCGCTTTGCGCTGGACCTCGCCACCGGTGCCGAGCCGAAGGGCGATGCTGTCTTTTCCAAACAAGAAATCCTTGGGCTTAAACTGTTCATCGGCAAGGCCAATTGCGTGACCTGTCACAACGGCCCGCGCTTCACCGACAACAGCTTTCACAACACCGGCGTGCCGCCTGTTGCGGGCCTGCCGCCGGATCGCGGCCGCATCGATGCCGTGCACCAAGTCGAGGCCGACCCGTTCAACTGCCTTGGCGCCTATCGGGACGGCGACGTTGCCGCCTGCGGCGAACTGCGCTTCATGGTCAAGAATGCGCCACAACTCATCCGCGCCTACAAGACGCCGTCTCTGCGCGGTGCGGCAACGCGACCGCCCTATATGCATGCCGGGCAGTTTTCGTCGCTCGACGAGGTCGTGGCGCATTATGCGAAGGCCGCGCCCAGCGTCGAAGGGGTATCAGAGGTTCACCCGTTGGAGCTTTCAGACCGAGAACGCGCTGCTCTGGTGGCGTTTTTGAAGACGCTTTCGGAGTGATCTACCGATCCTTCACGGTCTCCATCGCCACAAAGGTCGAGGTCTGAGCGACATGGGGCAGGGCCGAGATGCGCTCGCCGAGGACGCGGCGGTAGGCGGCGATGTCCCTGGTGCGGACTTTCAGCAGATAATCGAAGCTCGACGCCATCATGTGGCACTGTTCGATCTCCGGCACAGCCTGTACGGACCGGTTGAAGGCGTCGAGCGCGGCGGATCTGGTGTCGGACAATTTCACCTGGACGAATGCAACATGGCCTTCGCCCATGCGCTCGCGGTCGACGATCGCCTGGTAGCCTCTGATATAGCCGTCCTTCTCAAGCCGCTTCACCCGCGCCTGCACCGGCGTCTTCGACAGGCCGACCTTTGCGGCCAGTTCTGACATGGAAAGCCGGCCATCGCTTGCAAGTGCGGCCAGGATATTCCGATCTATGCGGTCCAATTGGTCTTCTGTCATCGAAATTGCAGTCCAAATGTCAATTATATGCCGCTACGATAGATCGAATGACCTGCAATGTCGATTTCTTTGGACCGGCCGAAATTTTGCACTTGTGCTAGCTTGCGCTATTCGGTCCGGTGACCGCCGGCCCGATCCCCTTTGCTCGATCCACGGGACCGCCATGCCAGCGCTCGATGCCATCCGCCAGCAGATCCGCGCCAACTACCTGCCCGACGAAGACGAGGCCGTGAAGCGGCTTGCCGAGGCGACGGGGCTCTCCGGGAAAGACCGCAAGGCGATCTCGGCTCGCGCCGCCGATCTGGTGCGCGCGGTGCGCGGCTCGTCGGATCCAAGGCTGATGGAAGTCTTCCTCTCCGCGTACGGTCTCTCCACCAAGGAAGGCGTGGCGCTGATGTGCCTGGCCGAGGCGCTGCTGCGCGTGCCCGATACCGAGACGATGGACGACCTCATCGCCGACAAGATTGCGCCGCACGACTGGTCGGCGCATTCGGGCGGTTCGAGCTCCATCTTCGTCAACGCCTCGACCTGGGCGCTGATGCTGACCGGCCGCGTCCTCGACGAAGGCGAGGGCGGCATCGAGGGCACGCTGCGTTCTATGGTGCGGCGGCTGGGCGAGCCGGTCATCCGCAAGGCGGTGGCCGCCGCCATGCGCGAGATGGGCGAGCAGTTCGTGCTCGGCCGCACCATCACTGAAGCCGTCAAGCGCGGCCGGCCTATGACCCAGAAGGGTTATCTCTATTCCTTCGACATGCTGGGCGAGGCGGCCCGCACCGAGGCCGACGCCTTGCGCTATCACAAGGCCTATGCCGACGCGATTTCGTCGCTCGATTCCGGCTCCAACGGTCCTGATATCAGGCAGAACCACGGCATCTCGGTCAAGCTTTCGGCACTGCATCCGCGCTACGAGGTGGCGCAGAAGGAAGAGATGCTGCCTGTGATGGCCGAGCGGCTTTTGTCGCTGGCGCTGGCCGCGCGCCACTCGCGCATGGGTCTCAACATCGATGCCGAGGAGGCCGACCGCCTCGATCTATCGCTCGACGTCATCGAGCGGGTGCTGGCCGAGCCGGAACTTGCCGGCTGGAACGGGTTTGGCGTGGTGGTGCAGGCGTATGGGCCACGCGCGGCCTTCGCCATCGACTGGCTCTATGCGCTGGCCAAAAAATACGACCGCAACATCATGGTTCGGCTGGTCAAGGGCGCCTATTGGGACACCGAGATCAAGCGGGGGCAGACGTTGGGACTCACCGGCTATCCCGTCTTCACCCGCAAGGCCAACACCGACGTCTCCTACATGGCTTGCGCCAAGAAGCTGCTTGGCATGACCGACCGCATCTACCCGCAGTTCGCCACCCACAATGCCCACACCGTCGCCGCCATCCTGTCGATGGCTGATAATAACCGCGATTCCTTCGAGTTCCAGCGCCTGCACGGCATGGGCGAGGCGCTGCACGAGACGGTGCGACGGTCCGAAGGCACGCGCTGCCGGATCTATGCGCCGGTCGGTGCGCATTCCGATCTGCTGGCCTATCTGGTGCGCCGGCTGCTGGAGAACGGCGCCAACTCCTCCTTCGTGCACCAGCTGACCGATGAGGATGTCGAGCCGGAGGACATTGCGCGCGATCCGCTCGAGACGGTCGAAAGCCAGGGTCCGGCAGCCAATCCGGCGATTGCCCGGCCTTCTCAGATTTTTGGAGCCGGGCGTCGCAATTCGAAAGGATTCGACATCACCGACACGGTGACGCTGGCGGCGATCGACAAGGCCAGGGCGGCCTTCGCCGGGCCGGATCGCTGGCATGCCAAGCCGATTACGCGGGCCGCCGGCTATGGCAAGCAGCGTCCGATCGTCAACCCGGCAAAGCCTTCCGAAGTGGTCGGCACGGTCAGCGAAGCAGCTGCCAAGCAAGTCGCGACCGCCGTGCGCTTTGCGGTGGAAGCGCAACCGGCCTGGGCGAAGCGTCCCGTCGCCGAGCGCGCCGCCATCCTCAACCGTGCCGCCGATCTCTATGAGGCGAATGCCGTCGAGTTCTTTGCACTCGCCACCCGCGAGGCCGGCAAATCGCTGGCCGACGGCGTCGCCGAGGTGCGTGAAGCCGTCGACTTCCTGCGCTACTACGCCACTGAGGCGGCCAATGCGGAGGCGGGCACGCAAGCGCGCGGCGCCATCGTCTGCATTTCGCCGTGGAATTTCCCGCTCGCCATCTTCACCGGCCAGATCGCGGCAGCGCTCGTCACCGGCAATTCGGTGATCGCCAAGCCGGCCGAGCAGACGCCGCTGATCGCCTTCCGCGCCGTCGAACTGCTGCGCGAGGCCGGCGTGCCGGAAGACGTCATCCAGTTGCTCCCTGGCGACGGCCCATCGGTCGGCGGGCCGCTCACCGCCGATCCGCGCATCGCTGGCGTCTGCTTCACAGGTTCGACCGAGGTTGCCAAGCTGATCGAGAAGCAGCTGGCCGAGACGGCCGCGCCCGACGCCATGCTGATCGCCGAGACCGGCGGCCTCAACGCCATGATCGTCGATTCCACCGCGCTGCCCGAACAGGCGGTGCGCGATATCCTCGCCTCCGCCTTCCAGAGTGCCGGCCAGCGCTGCTCGGCGCTGCGCGTACTCTACGTGCAGAAGGACGTCGAGAAGAAGATGCTGGAGATGCTGAAGGGCGCCATGGAGGCGCTCAACGTCGGCGATCCCTGGCGGATTTCGACCGATGTCGGCCCGGTTATCGACGACGAGGCGCAAAGCTCGATCCGCGAGTATTGCACGAAGATGGGCCTGCAGGGCAGGCTGATCGCCAAGCTCGAGGCGCCCAGGGAAGGTCGCTTCGTCGCGCCGCATGTCTTCCGGGTCAAGGGTATCGAGGACATGGAGCGCGAGGTGTTCGGGCCGGTGCTGCATGTCGCCAGTTTCGACGCCGACCAGATCGACGCCGTCATCGCCGCCATCAACCGCAAGGGTTATGGCCTGACCTTCGGCCTGCACACCCGCATCGAGGGCCGCGTGCAGCATTTCGTCGATGGCATCCATGCCGGCAACATCTATGTCAACCGCAACCAGATCGGCGCCGTCGTCGGTTCGCAGCCGTTTGGCGGCGAGGGGCTTTCCGGCACCGGGCCGAAGGCCGGCGGTCCGCACTATCTCCGCCGCTTCCGCAAGGGGCCGGAGGCCGGCACCCATGTGCAGGATGGCCACAAGGTCACGGCGACCGAGCTTGCCGACAATCTGCCTGATCCCACACTTGGCGGCTGGTCGACGCGTCCGGACCGGATCGCCATTCTGAGGAAGCATCTGCGCGGCAAGGGTGCTGCGGCCATTGGTGCGGCCGCCGGCATCGATTTCGGCCAGGTCGACCTGCCCGGGCCGACCGGCGAAGCCAACACGCTCTCGCTGTCGCCACGTGGACGGGTGCTGTGCCTTGGTCCCGATGGTGATACGCTGCTGGCGCAGACGATCCAGGCGCTCGCCGCCGGCAACGCCGTGCTGGCCGTTGCACCGGGTGCACCGGCGGCCCTTTCCGCTCTGACCGGCAAGGGCCTCCCACTGGCCGTCATCGACGGGCGGCCTGATCCGGTCGAGGCACGTTCGCTGCGCGTCGATATCGTTGCTTTTTCCGGCACGCCAGAGGCCGCGCGCATCGTGCGCAGGGTTATCGCTGATCGCTCAGGCCCGATCGTGCCGCTGGTCAGCGAAGTGTTGAACCCGGCGGCTTATGCACATGAGCGGGCCGTCTGCGTCGACACCACCGCCGCGGGCGGCAATGCGAGCTTGCTGGCCGGAGCCTGACTCCGGCCGGTCGTTAGAGCCATTCACCGTTTCGTGGAAACAGTGAATGTCTCTATCTCTTTTGTTTTATGCATGTCGTTGTCCCAAACCGGGACCACTTTTGGGCGACATGCATTACGCGCCTTCGACGACCGAAAAACCCTCGAACTGGGGGTGGCCGAGATAGTGGACCTTCGTCGTGCCGACATTCCTGTGGGCGGCGCGGAAATTCTCGGACTTGGTCCAGGCGATGAAATCATCGTGGCTCGCCCACACCGTGTGCGATGCAAACAGCGTGTAGCCTTCGGTCTCGTTGACCGGGCCTCGCAGCAGGTGGAATTCGCGGAACCCCTTCATCTCCGCAAGGCTGGAATCGCGGTTCTTCCACACGGCCTCGAAATCGTTCTCCGAGCCGGTCTGCACCTTGAAGCGGTTCATGGCGATGTACATGGTGGTTTCCTCTCACAGGGATGTTGATGATTTGCGGCCGCAGCGTTTTGTTCTGCGCACATTCAAAATGGGCCGATTTCGGTCTCGAACTCCAAACTTGCGCTTGCTGCCTGTGGTGGAATCGAAGGGAAGGGGGCCGCTTTGCGGATACTGCCAAGCGCCGCCTGATCGAAAGCCGCCGACCCTGAGGTCTCCAGGATGCGCAACTTATTTATGTTGCCCTTCCTGCCTATGACGAATTTAACAACCGCATTGTTGCGTGCCGCCAGTTGTAGGGACGGCGGCAGAGTGCGATTGACGCTGCCGAGCTTTCTAAAGACATCGCCGCGGTAGTTATCTTCCGCGGCAGTGCCTGCCTCGTTTTGCCTTTTGCCCTTGCTGGCCGCTTGCGCCGACAGGTCCTGGCCATCCGCCGTGCCGCGCTTTTCATCCGCCGTCTTTGAAGAGGCAGCTGGCGGACTGGGCCTCGCGCTGGGGATCGGCGGCTGTTCTGGAACGGCGACAGCCGGTTGCGGGCTGGGCACCAGTGCAACGTTTATTGCCGTCGGGTCCTTGTCCAGCGCGCTGCCGACCACGTTGGTGCCCGACTGATCACTGCCTTCCGGCTGCTCGGCATTCTGGGAACTCGAAATCCCCGAAGGCGAGATCAGAAAAGCCGCCGCCACGGCGGCGTGGAGCGCGCAGGAGACGACGATCGCCGCCGTCCATTTGCGGTTCCAGGCCGATGGCCGCGGCTGCGCGAGCGGCTCGGTTGGCTCTATCGTCAGCTCGGCGCCGGCTTCGGGGAGGGGGCTGATATCCTGCATGTCTCGCCGCGAGACCTGCAGCGACAAGAGCAGAATTGTCAAATCAAGATCGTTCGCTCGCAGCGGCAGTCGGCAGTGGCCGGCAGCTGGCCACGCCGCTTTGTTTTGCAGGAATGCGGGATGCAGTCCCACCTCAGACGCCGAAGGCGATACCGGTCCTGGTGTCTGTCTTCAGCTTTCGCATGCAGGCGTTCGGTTCGACGCCGGTACCGGTGCATTCGGTCGCGCTGTTGATCAGCACGCGGCTGACTTTCGAGCACTCGGTGCCGGCCAGATCGAAACGCGCCACCTTGGTCTTGCCGGCCGGCAATTCCTTGAAATCGAGCACGGTCAGCCGGTCGACGACGCCTGCCTCGTTGAACAAGGCGATCTCGAAGGCAGCCTTGGACAGGTCGGCGCCGAGATTGTTGTTGACCACGAACGTCAGGCGGCAACCCTTGTCGGAAGGTTGCGCACCATTGAGTTCCAGGGTGAGCGCGGGGACCGGCGCGGACTCTTGCGCCCACGCCGAAACCATCGCAAGCGACATCGCCAGCATCGAGGTCAGCAGACGAAGGGGTGTCGTCAAGCTCGTCATGGCAATCAGCCTCCAAACCGCATCGTTGCCGCCAGCTTCAGCGTTATGCCGGGCTCGTAGGCCGCGAAAACCGGCTGCGGCGGCTGGCCAGCCGTGGTCAGGTTGAGCGGGTTGGCGTATTTGACATCGAACAGATTGTCGGCGCGGAAATCAATCTTCAAATTGTCCGTCGCCTGGTAGCTGGCAAAGGCATTGACCAGCGTGTAGTCCTCGGCGATCGGATTGCCCTTGGGCTTGCCATTGTATTGCACTTCGCCGCCGACGGTCAGCTTGTCCTCGAGAAAGCGCAAGCCGAGCTGCGCGGTGACCTGGGATGATGGGATCGTGGCGAGATCCGCTTCCACACCCTTGTAGGAAATGGTGTGACCATTGGTGATTGAAGCCGAGAGCCCGGCATAGCCCCATCCGGCATCATAGACGCCCTCCAGTTCGAAGCCGTCGATCTTGGCCTTGGCAAAATTCTGGTACTGGAAGCATATCGGGATACCGGGTCCGCTCGGGCAACCGGCTGTCGGGTCAAACCGCGACAGGGTAACGCCATCGATGTAATCTTCGACATCATTGTTGAAATACGCTGCCTTGATGCGCAGCGCATCGCCGGCTTCGAGGATGTCGTTCTGCTTGTAGTTGACGCCGAATTCGGTCGTCTTGCCGGTTTCCGGCCGCAGATTGGGATTGGGCAGGAACGGAAAGCTGACGCCTGCCGGATGATTGCCGCTGATCAGCGTCTCGGTGATCGATGGCGAGCGATAGCCCTCGGCATAGGTGCCATAAAACTGAAGGCCGGCAAGGCCTGCGGATTCGAACGGGGAGACGCCGACGGTGATGCGCGGCGATACCCTGTCGCCGGAAATGTCGTGGGTGTCATCCTTGAGGATGTAGTTGTCGTAACGCAGTCCGGCGATGACTTCGAGCCACTCCCAGGTGAGCTTGTCCTGGACATAGGCGCCCGAAACGTTGCGCTTGCCCGAAGGCGTGTAGAAACTGTCGCCACCAGCCGCGCCGCCTGTCTTGACATTGTCGCCGGCCCAGTCGCCGCCATAGGTCAGCTCGTGCGCGATCCCACTCGTCTCGAACCGGGACGTGTTCCAGAGGTCGATGCTGGTCGTGCCGATGTCGAATGTCGACGTCGAGCCAGCCGGCAAGACAACGGGAAGGCCGGTGACCGGATCAAAGCGGTTTTGCGGGACAAGGCTGGTCAGATCGAGGTTGGTCTTGTTGTAGGAGGTGTTGATGTGGAGATCGAGCCAGCTCTTGTCCTCATCCGTGATGTTGTAGCGCGCCGTGAAGGTGTTCGACTTCAGGTCGACGTCATTGACCGGCGCACCGCCGCTGATCTCGTTCCAGCCATCGCTTGAGCCGACCCAGCCGAGCTTCAGTTCGCTGTTGTCGGTCGGGCGTATGCTGGTCTTGAGCAGTCCGCTCAGCACGTCGAAGCCGGTGCCCTTGACGGTGTCGCCGCCGCCATCCTTGTAGTCGTCATAGTCGCGGTAGACGATGTTGCCCAGCACGTCCCAATTCTCGTTAATGCGGTAGGCGCCGGATGCACTTGTGGTCCAGCCCTTGCCGTTGCTCTCATAGCGTCCCGTGATGGAACCGGCCCATGTCTCGTCAGGCTTGAGGAAATCCTCGGCATCCTTGGTGTCGAAGAAGACGACGCCGCCGATAGCGCCCGAGCCGTAGGTGTTGGCTACAGGACCACGGATAACATCCACGGATTTGACGAGTTCGGGGTCGATGTAGAAGGTCGACTGCGTGCCGTGGTCGGAGCGCTGGAAATTCTGTCGTGCGCCGTCGACGATGACTGCGACGCGACCGAAATCCTGCAGGCCGCGGATGTTGATGCTGGTGCTGACGCGCCTGGCGTCGGCCTGCGCCGCGACACCGGGCACGCCGAGCAGCATCTCATTGGGTGTCGTCGCCATGCGGCGGTCGAGCTGTTCCTGGCCGACATGGCTGGCCGATGCCAGCGATTCGATCGCCGTCTCGCCGGTGCGGCTGATGACGAGGATCTTGTCGAGCAGCGTTGCTCCCGCTGGTGCTGCCTTTTCCTCTTCAGCCTTCTTCGTTTGATCTGTCGTCTGCGCCGCCTGCTGGGCGTTGGCCAGTTGCGCCGATAAGGCAATCGCCGCCACACTTGCCAGCAATGCCGCCGCGCCGTTCGCCGCCGACCGGCCGCGCCATTCCCAAGTCACAAACCCCATGCCCCAACTCCAAAGTCCAGGTTTGATGCTGGCTGGCCCGGGGCTGGCTGGCATTTTTGATCGTCGCCGACGTCTTAAATGTTGACTCATTTAATCCGGTATTGCACTGACTAGTAAACATGATTATTCAAGTCAAGAAATGAATCGGATTACGCAACGCCTAGCCAGACGCCCGGCACAGGAAAGGGATCCATCCAGATGAACACCCACAATCCCAACGATTTTCGCTATCGCGTCCGCCGTCCCGACGATGCCTCCCCCCATTTCGACCGGGTTCCGCTGGCGGTACGAACCCTTTCCAGCAACACCCTGTTCCAGGGCGAGCACGAGATAGGCATCGAGCATCACGGTGCACTCTACCGGCTGAAGATCACCCGCCAGGGCAAGCTCATTCTCAACAAGTAAGACAAGGCAACAGGGACCGAGACATGGATCAGCGCGTAAAACCCGCCCCGCATGAAATCCGGCGGGCACGGACAGACAATCCGAAGACGCGCGAGCGTGATCTGGCTGCCCATCTCGGCATTTCGGAAGCCGAACTGGTCGCGGCGCATTGCGGCGACGGCGTCGTCCGCATCGAGCCGCGCGTCAACGATCTTCTGACCGGCCTCGAGGCCGTCGGCGAGGTCATGGCGCTGACCCGCAATGACAGCGCGGTGCACGAGAAGATCGGCGTCTATGACAAGGTCGTCACCGGCACCCACAATGCCATGGTGCTTGGCGAAAACATCGACTTGCGCATCTTCCCGAAGGTCTGGGCGCACGGCTTTGCCGTCGAGAAGCGCGACGGCGACGAAATCCGCCGCAGCCTCCAGTTCTTCGATGCGGCAGGCGAGGCCGTGCACAAGGTGCATCTGCGGCCGGCCTCCAGCCTCTATGCCTATCAGAAGCTGGTCGCCGCGCTCGAATCGTCCAACCAGGAACCGACGGTCGACATCTCGGGGCCACTCCCCGATGACGAGATCCATGGCGACGAAGCGGCCGCCAATCTCGACGATCTGCGTGACCGCTGGAGCCGGCTGACCGACGTGCACCAGTTCTTTGGTATGCTGAAGACGCTGAAACTAAGCCGCCGGCAGGCGGTGCGCCTGGTTGGGCAGGACTATGCCTGGCAGCTCGACAATGAGGCGGTCCGGGCCATGTTTCATCATGCCGCGGAGGGCGAGATGCCGATCATGTGCTTTGTGGGAAACCGCGGCTGCATCCAGATCCATTCCGGTCCGATCAAGTCGATCAAGCCGATGGGACCATGGATCAACGTGCTGGACGAAACCTTCCACCTGCATCTGCGCACCGACCACATCCACGAGGTCTGGGCCGTGCGCAAGCCGACCAAGGACGGTCATGTCACCTCGCTCGAGGTCTATGACGCCGACGGCAAGATGATCATCCAGTTCTTCGGCAAGCGTCATGAAGGCGAAAGCGAGCGGGACGACTGGCGCTTCCTGGCGGAAAACCTGCCGCGCATCCCAAGCCCGACCGCAGCCTGAGAAAAAATGCTATGAGTGTTTTCCCAAGATTGTCGGCTGTGCGCGAATTTATTTTGGGGCCGGTGATCGGTCTCTCCATGGCTGCTATCGCACTGCAACCCGCCAGCGCCGCGGATGGCACGGCCGTGTTTGCCGATCCTTCAAAGATCGTGGCCATTGGCGGCTCGATCACCGAGATCGTCTATGCTCTCGGCCAGGAAAAGCATCTGGTGGCACGCGATTCCACCAGCCGGTTCCCAAAGGCGGCGCTTGAGCTGCCCGATGTCGGCTATATGCGCGCGCTGTCGCCGGAGGGTGTGCTGTCGGTCGACCCGACCGGCATCCTGGCGCTGCATGGCAGCGGCCCCAAGGAAGCAGTCGATGTCTTGAAGAAGACGAGCGTGCCGTTCATCGAGGTGCCCGAGCACTACAGCCACGAAGGCATTCTCGAGAAGGTCCGCATCGTCGGCAAGGCGCTCGGCGTCGACGCCAAGGCCGAGGTGCTGGCCAAGGAGCTCGATGCCAAGCTCACGGCCGCCGAGAAGCAGACGGCTTCGATCAAGGAGCGCAAGCGCATCCTGTTCGTGCTGTCGATACAGGGTGGCAAGATTCTGGCGGCCGGCAGCGAGACCGCCGCCGACGGCATGGTCAAGCTGGCCGGCGGCGTCAACGCGGTCGAGGGCTTTTCCGGCTACAAGCAGATGTCCGACGAGGCGATCATAACCGCCAGGCCTGACGTGATCCTGATGATGAGCAATGCCGGGCCTCCGGTTTCGGACGACGAACTGTTCGTCAATCCGTCGATCGCCTCCACGCCGGCCGGAACGGCGCACAAGCTGATCCGCATCGACGGCGCCTATCTGCTCGGCTTCGGGCCGCGCACGGCTGATGCCATCCACGACCTCGCTGTCTCGCTTTATGGCGGGCAGGTCACGGACTGAGCAGGCAGATCATGGTCGATCAATCGATCGCCGGCCCGGTGATGGCAAGCGTATCCGAAGGCGACCGGTCGGGCCGCGCCCGCATCGTCATCCTTCTGCTGTGCCTGGGGCTCGCGGCTGCCGTTTTTCTGTCGCTGACATCGGGGGCTTCGGACGCATCGGCCGCCAACGTCATCGGGGGCCGGCTGTTCGGCGCAGTGCCTGACGACGCCGCGTTGAGCGCCCGCGACAGCCTGATCGTCTATGACATCCGCCTGCCGCGCGTCATCCTCGGCATGCTGGTCGGCGCTGCGCTCGCCGTCTCCGGCGCGGTCATGCAGGGGCTGTTCCGCAATCCGCTGGCGGACCCCGGCCTGATCGGCGTCTCGGCCGGCTCCAGCCTCGGCGCGGTTGCCGTCATCGTGCTCGGCGCGACGATATTGGCTCCGGTGACAGTCTTGCTCGGCACGCTTGCCCTGCCGCTGGCGGCCTTCTGTGGCGGGCTCGCCACCACGCTGATGCTCTATCAGGTCGCGACGCGGCGGGGGCAAACCTCGGTTGCCACAATGCTGCTCGCCGGCATCGCGCTGGCGGCGCTCGCCATGGCGCTGACCGGCATCCTTATCTTCATGGCCGACGATCGCCAGTTGCGCGACCTGACCTTCTGGCAACTCGGATCGCTCGGTGGTGCGACCTGGGCGAAGATCGCGTCGGTAGGGCCGATCATCGTCCTGGCGCTGGCGGCGATGCCGTTCCTGGCACGCGGCCTCAACGCGCTGGCGCTTGGCGAGGCGACCGCCGGCCATCTCGGCATTCCGGTGCAGCGGCTGAAATACACGGCCATCGTCGGCGTCTCCGCCGCGGTCGGCGCATCCGTCGCCGTCAGCGGCGGCATCGGCTTCGTCGGCATCGTGGTGCCGCATCTGCTGCGCCTGCTGATTGGTCCGGACAATCGCTATCTGCTGCCGGCGTCGGCGCTGCTCGGCGCCTCGCTGCTGCTTCTGGCCGATGCGGTCGCACGCACCATCGTTGCGCCGGCCGAACTGCCGATAGGCATCGTCACCGCGATAGCGGGCGCGCCGTTCTTCCTTTGGATCCTGCTGCGCAAGCGCGGCGTGGTTGATTTGTGAGGCTTGATGATCGAGGCAAAGGATGTTTCGGTTGATATCGCCGGCAAGCCTATCGTCAGTGGTGTCGATTTCCACGCGCGGCCCGGCGAGATCGCCGCCATCGTCGGCCCCAATGGTTCGGGCAAGACGACCTTCCTCAAAGCGCTCTCCGGCGAACTCGCCTATACCGGCCGCGTTGCCCTCAACGGCCGAGATCTCTCGACGATGAAGCCGGCCGAGGCAGCCGTCCATCGCGCGGTGCTGCCGCAGGCGACGACGCTGTCGTTCCCGTTCACCGTGCGGGAAGTGGTCAAGCTTGGTCTTGTCGGCGGCCGTTCGGGCGCCTTGCCGGGCGAGGATGCGCGGCTGCCGGAACGGGCGCTGGCGCGTGTCGATCTCGACGGCTTTGCCGGCCGTTTCTACCAGGAGCTTTCCGGCGGGGAGCAACAGCGCGTTCAGTTGGCGCGCGTGCTATGCCAGGTCTGGGCGCCGGTGCTCGACGGCAAGCCGCGCTTTCTGTTCCTCGACGAGCCAGTGTCCAGCCTCGACATCAAGCACCAGCTGATCATCATGAACATTGCCCGCGACTTCGCCAGAAGGGGCGGTGGCGTGGTCGCCATCCTGCATGACCTCAATCTGACGGCCATGTATGCGGAGCGGATCTTCGTCATGCATCGCGGCCGGCTGGCCGCCGCCGGATCGCCGCGGGACGTGCTGAGCGATGATCTGATCGAGAAAGTGTTCGACTGCCGGCTCAAGGTCGGCGTGCTGCCGGCGGGCAATATGCCGTTCGTGCTGCCGCAGTCGGCGGTCTATTGATATTCAGGTGAGGCCGGGCCTGCGAATGGCGGTTTCCTGCGCTTCTCCCGCCAATTGTCGAAGTCGGCGCCGCCCCTCATTGCCCTGCCGGGCATTTCTCTCCGCAGAACGGGGAGAAATACGCTAGGCAGCCGGGGCGCGGCGCTCCATCAGCATGTCGATGCCGAGCAGGTTGCGTACATTCGGCCGCGCCGCTACCAGATCGGCGATCGTATAGCGGGCGAGCACTGCGAAAAACGCATTCAGGGCCTCGCGCAGCGCCGAGTTCAGCGCGCAGCTGTCGACGAGCGGGCATTCGGCGGCATCGTTCTCGAAGCATTCGGCCATGGCGAAGCTCTCTTCCGTCACGCGCACGACATCGAACAGGCTGATGGCTTCGGCCGCCCGGCCAAGCTTGACGCCGCCATTCCTGCCACGCACGGTCTGGACGAGGCCGTGCTCGACCAGCGGCTGCAGGATCTTGAACAGGAAAAGCTCCGACACAGAATAGGCGGCCGCGATCTCGGGAATACGGCTCAATCGGTCGTCATTTGCCGCGCAATACATCAAGATGCGCATGGCATAGTTGGTCTGGCGCGTAAGCCGCATATTGTCCTCACAAGGCACTGGGGCGGTGCAACCCACGCCAGATCTGGAAATTTTGCTGATGCGGCTTTGACCCGACATTCCGGATTCGCCACATTGGCCCAGGCGGAATATGGCCTATACCTTGGAATAATTCCAGACTAGCTTGGCGCGATAGATGAATTTTCTCCTCAACTTTGTGTGCGCAGCCGGGCAAGATGCCGGGCGAAACCGGCTGTCGCGGGTATTTCGGCCGTCGGAACACTAGATAGGCTGAGATCGACGAGGAGCGGCTCACCCATGTCACAATCGGCTTCGCCCTTGACGCCGGTCCGTTTCGATGCCGAAGCGGATGCGAAGCTTTCCGCGTTGCGGCGGACGAAATTCCTCGCGGCGGCCGCGCTGGCGCTTTGCGTACTGGTGTTTGCGCTCGCCAAATCGTTCGAGCACATCCATGCGTGGCTCGGCTTCGTCGCTGCCTTTGCCGAGGCGGCGACCATCGGCGGCCTCGCCGACTGGTACGCGGTGGTGGCGCTGTTTCGAAGGCCGCTGGGGCTGCCGATCCCGCACACCGCCATTATCCCCGAGAACCAGAACCGCATCGCCGACAATCTCGGCCGCTTCATCGAGGTCAACTTTCTGGCGCCCGAACCGGTGCGTGAAAAGCTTGCCGAGGTCGATTTTTCGGCGCTGGTCGCCGATTGGCTGGCCGATACGGAGCGCGCCGCCGGCCTGTCGCGCTTCATCGTGCGGCTGGTGCCGCAGACGCTTGCGGCGATAGAGCAATCCGGCCTGCGCGGCTTCGTCACCAGCCGCATGCTCGAACAGATCGAAAAGGTGCCGCTGGCGCCGCTGGCCGCCGAACTGCTCTCGGCGCTTACCGATGATCGCCGCCATCAGAAATTGTTCGACGAATTCACCAAGGTGATCGGGCGGTTCCTCAATGACGAAAAAGCGCTGGCAACGATGCGCGAAAAAATCCGCGAGGAACTGCCGTCGCTGTTCAACCTGTTCCGCGCCGACGCCTATCTCCTGAAGAAGATCGTCGCCTCGGCGGGCTCGCTGCTCGACGAAGTGAGGGCCGATCCCGACCACCCGCTGCGCGCCGAGTTCGACAGCTTCGCCCAAGGCTTCATCGATAAGCTGAGGACATCGAAACAATACGCCAAACGGGCCGAAAAGCTGAAGCGCGACTTCCTGGGCCGGCCGGAGGTCAAGGGATTGGCCGGCGACATGTGGGCAAGCCTCAGCCAGTTCATCGAGCAGGATGCCAAGGCGCCGAATTCGGTCATCCGTGCGCACCTCGCCAACATGTTCGTCGAGGTCGGCCGGCATCTTGCCGGCGATGCGCAGATCCGGGCCGACATGAACCAGGGGTTCGTGGTGGCGCTGGCGTCGTTCGTGGAGAGCCAGAAGGCCGGCGTGTCGACGTTCATCGCCGACCAGGTCAAACGCTGGGACCTCGCGCAACTGACGCGGCTGATCGAGATGAACATCGGCCGGGACCTGCAGTACATCCGCTTCAACGGCATGATCATCGGCGGCCTCGCCGGTGTCGTGCTCTATGTGGCCGAGCGGCTGTTCCTCGTGAATTGATGCGCGGCCAGACTGGCGCTCATTCCTCCGCGTCCGAATGGACTCACGGCACGCGAGTGTTATTCTCCATCCGAGGGTGCCCGCATCCGCGGCAAAGGGGAGCAAACAAGCATGGCAAAACAACCGGAATCCGATTCCTTCATGGACATGTTCGGCAGGTTCGGCCGCGACCTGAAGGTGCCGAATGTCGATGTCGAGGCGATCCTTGCCCATCATCGCAAGAACCTCGAAGCGCTGGAGAAATCGGCACGAGCCGGTGCCGCCGGCGCCACCTCGCTGTTGTCCCGGCAGCGCGAGATGCTGCAGGATACGCTGCGCGAGGTCACCGATATGGCGCAAAGCTACAGGGCGCCGGGCAATCCGCAGGAACTGATGGCCAAACAGACGGAGTTTGCCAGAAAGTCCTTCGAGGCCGCGTTGAAAAATGCCGGCGAAGTGGCTGAACTGGTCAAGAAATCCGGTGCCGAATCGGTCGACATCCTGCGCACCCGCATCAAGGAGGCGATGGAGGAAATCCGCGCCGGCTACGAGAAGAAGTAGCGGATGTGGCCGGGACCGGTTCATGGCTGCCGGCCGCCCTGAAGCCCGGAAAGCCCGAGTTGGCCTGCGACTGCGCCGGCGGCGTGGCACGATTGCGGCCGAAATCGACGGAACGGATTCGTGTAGAGCGAATTGACAGAGGCCGTCAGTTCGTGGTCCGGAGGCTCTGGAAGCGATCGGGAAACCAGGAATGAACGAAATACGGCCTAAAACGCCGCCTACCTACGAGCAGTTGAGGACGATGGCCGGGCTGGAACTCGGCGTGTCGGAGTGGACGACGGTCGACCAGAACCGCATCGACCAGTTCGCTGAATGCACCGGCGACCATCAATGGATTCATGTCGACCCTGAAAGGGCGCGGCGGCAAAGCCCGTTCCGCACGACGATCGCGCATGGCTATCTGACGCTGTCGATCATCGGCGCGCTGGCGCTCGGCATGGGCATCGTGCCCGAGAATACGCAGGCCGCCTTCAATTATGGCTTCGACAAAGTACGCTTCCTGGCGCCGGTCAGGGTCGGCGCCCGCATCAGACTGCGCATCACGCTGCTGTCCATGGAGGACAGGGGCCCGGGCCAGTATCTGATGAAGGCGGCCAACACGGTCGAGATCGAAGGCGAGGAAAAGCCTGCGTTGACGGCGGAAACGCTGGTCATGCTCTATGAACGCCGCAAGCGGGCAGGTGCCTGAGCCTGTTTGGAATTCTACTCTCTGAGCGGTGTGCGCGTCACGAAGCCCTGGATTCTGCGCGGCCTGTGGCGCGGGCCGAGAGCAGTGCGAGGAACAGCGCAGCCAGCGCCAGCACCGTCGCCGTCTGAAAGGTGACCTGCATTCCCCGGGCGGCGGCCTCGGAACTCAGAAGACCAATGCCTTCGTGCCCTTCGGCCGATGCGACGGCGAATATAGCGCCCATCAACGAGGCGCCGGTGATGAGCCCGAGATTGCGCGAAAGGTTGAGCAGACCGGAGACGACGCCGCGCTGACCCGCGTCAACGCCGGTCATGACGGCTGCATTGTTCGACGTCTGGAACAGCGCGTAGCCGATGCAGGTGACGGTGATCGCAACGACATAGCCGGCAATGCCGAATCTGGTCACGGCGAGCGACAGCAGGAACGTGCCTGTCGTGAGGCTGAGCAGGCCTGCGACCATCATCCTATGAGCGCCGAAGCGGTCGGTCAGGCGTCCGGCCACCAGCGCCGACAAGGTCGAGACGAGCGGGCCGGTCGACAGCACCGCACCCACCATTGCAGCATCCAGCCCGAGCCCGCGCGACAGGTAGAACGGAGCCACCACCAGCGTCGCCATCATCACCGTGGCGACGACGAGGCTCATGGCGAGACTGGCACTCAGCTGAAGATCGCGGAAGCTGGCAAGCCGGATCAAGGGGTTTTTCACTCTCGCCTGCGCGGCGGCGAAAAGAAAAACGCCGGTGCCGGCGGCGATCAGCAGGCCGATGTTGAGCGTGCCGAAATTGCCTCTGCCCAGCGTCATCGCCAGCGCATAGGCGGCCAACGTCAGGGCCAGCAGGGCGGTGCCCACGACATCGAACGTGCCTCGGTCGAGCCGCGCGGTTTTATTGCGTGCCGG
The DNA here is from genome assembly GCF_020164655.1 of Mesorhizobium sp. AD1-1. Taxonomy (NCBI): domain Bacteria; kingdom Pseudomonadati; phylum Pseudomonadota; class Alphaproteobacteria; order Hyphomicrobiales; family Phyllobacteriaceae; genus Mesorhizobium; species Mesorhizobium sp. AD1-1. The sequence continues at coordinate 11,416 of NZ_JAIUGP010000026.1, read as the reverse complement.
CAGGGCACGCCAGGCAAGAGCGAAGGTGAGCACTCCCAGCGGGACATTGACGAGGAAGATTGCCCGCCAGCCGAAGCCGGTGATCAAAAGGCCGCCGAGCGAGGGGCCAAGTGTCGTGCCGATCGCGGACATGGCGCCGAGCAGGCCCATGGCGCCGCCGATTCTGTCTTTGGTCACGGTTTCGGCGACGAAGGCCAGCGTCAGCGCCATCATCAGCGCTGCGCCAAGTCCCTGCACGGCGCGTGCGGCAATCAGCAGCCAGAGTGTCGGCGCCAGGCCGCAGAGCACCGATGCGGACGTGAACAGCGCGATGCCCGCAAGCAGCAACGGTCGGCGCCCGAACATGTCGGCCAGCCGGCCGGCGCTGACGATCAGTGTGGTGATGGCGAGGAGATAGGCCAGAACAACCCATTGCACGGCCTGGAACGTCGCGCCGAAATTCTGCATCAGCGACGGCAGCCCGACGCTGGCAATGCTGGTTCCCAGCGACGACAGCAGTGTGGCGAGCGACAGGCTTGCCAACACCCAGCCGGCGGATTGCATCCGTGGTGGCGCCGATGTCAGCGCGTCCGGATTTTGCTCAGCGATTGCCACGGCGATCTCCTTCCATCAGTCCCACAACCGGAACTGCTGGAGATCTAGTTCCTTGGCCAATGTGGCGGAAGGCGCAGCATTTGCATCTTATTCGTGCGTTTGGCGCCATATCATGTCATGATCTCTGCCGATGACATCACCCGATCTCAACTTACTGTTCGCTCTCGACGTCCTGCTGACCGAAGGCAGCGTGGCGCGCGCCGCCAGCCGCCTACGCCTCAGCCCTTCGGCGATGAGCCGCACGCTGGCGCGACTGCGCCAGGCGACGGGCGATCCGCTGCTGGTTCGCGCCGGTCGAGGCCTTGTGGCGACGCCGCGTGCGGAAGAACTGCGACAGCAGGTAGGCCGTGTCGTCCAGGATGCGGAGGCGATCCTGCGCCCTGCCACCTTGCTCGATCTCCCGAACCTGGACAGGGTCTTCACGCTGCGCACCAATGAGAGCTTCGTCGAAGAGTTCGCACCTCGTCTCGTTGCCCGTATCCAGGCCGATGCGCCCGGCGTGCGGCTGCGCTTTGCACCGAAGTCCGACCGGGACGTCATGTCGCTGCGCGACGCGGCGATCGATCTGGACATAGGCGTCGCTGGCGAGACCGGCCCGGAGGTGCGCATCCAGGCGTTGCTTCGCGACCGCTTCATCGGCGCCGTGCGAACGGGCCATCCCTTGACCGAGGGCGCGGTGACGCCTGAGCGCTATGCCGCAGGCCGACACATCAGCGTTTCACGGCGTGGCCGCGAGAAAGGGCCGATCGACGAGGCTTTGAACCGGCTCGGGCTGCGGCGGACCGTCGTGTGCATGGTTTCCGGTTTCTCGGCAGCCCTTGCCATGGCCCGCACATCAGACCTGATCGCCAGCGTTCCGGAGCGGCATACCGAGGGCGCACGCGCCGGCATGCGCAGTTTTCCCCTGCCGGTTGCCACCGCGGAAGTCACTATCTCCATGCTCTGGCATCCGCGCCTCGATGCCGATCCGGCGCAACGCTGGTTGCGCGACTGTGTGCGGGAGGTGTGTGCGGCGTCGCGCTGACAACGATGAGAAGCCTGCGCCAACCGCCCAGGCTTCTCATCTGCCCAGTCTATTCGGTTTGGCGTTTCTGCAAATGCCCCAGTGCGCTTAGTGTGAGCGTCGCCATGACCGAACAGTAGGCGACCAGCGGCCACGCCGTGTCTCCGCCGAGCAGGACGACGAACAACGTGCCGAGGATGCCGACGACAAGGCTCTGGATGCAGAAGTAGAGTGCGACTGCGGTTCCCGCGACATCGCCAAACGCCTCGAGTGCACCGTTTGCGGTGACTGAGACAGTGAAGACGATACCCACGGCAACGACCCACATCGGCAAGATAAATGTCGCGAAGGACGGCTGTGCGAACAGTTGCCCCACTGCCAATAGCGCCGCGCCGAACAGCAGCATCGCCATGCCCCTGATGGCACTGCCGGCGATGCCCCAGCTTGCAATGAACCTTCTGGCGAAGCGGGTGGTGACGATCATCACCAGCGCCGCGGTGGCGAAGGCTAGACTGAAGCCGAACTGTGAAAAGCCGGCCCGATCCATGAGCACCCGTGGCGCAGTCGAAAAGAACACGAAGAAGGCGCCCATGGCGGCACTGAATGCAAGCGTGTAGGTCCAAAAGGCAAGACTGGAGAGAATGGGTCGAAGCGCCATTCGCCTGGTATCGCCATTCGAGGGGCGGGTTTCGTGCCATTTCGGCCATGCATTGAGGGTAGCTGCCGTGGCCAGGACTCCGAGCGTCAGGAAGATCGCCCGCCAGCCGAAATTGTCGGCAATCAACGCACCGGCAACCGGCCCCAACGCCGGCACGAAAGCCAACATCGAGCTGAACAGGCCGTAAATGACGGCACTTTCGGGTCTTTGCGCATAGACGTCGCGAACCGTTGCGAAGGTTGCAACGAGAATGGCGGACGCACCAATGGCCTGCACGACGCGCAGGACGACGAAGACAGCGGCCAGCGAGGTGCTGGCGAGCAGAAAGGAAGCGCCTGAAAACAAAAGCGCGCCACCGATCAGCACCGGGCGCCTGCCGATCCTGTCGGAAATCGGGCCGAAGACGACTTGGCCGAGCCCAAGACAGATCATGTAGAGGCTCAGCGTCAGCTGGATGACATCAGGCGATGTCTCGAGGATCCCCGGCATCGCCGGGACAATCGGGAGGTAGATGTCCATGGCCAGCGAGGCCAGGATGTCGAAGGGCGCCATCAGCACCATGGCTGCTGGCAGGGAAGTGGTCCATGTCGGGTTTTTTGGAAAAGGCATGATTGAACATCCGCTCAAATGGCTACATTTGGCGGCGATCTGCCGTTCTCACTGAAGATGGGAAATGACGGGCCGCCGCAACAACGAGGTGCTGTTGCGGCCTACTTGTCTGCTGACTTGCTGGTTCCCATAAACGCTATCCCGGAAAATGACGGCGCAGACATTCTCTCGAGTGCGCTCGCGTTTCCCTAGCAGCCGAAGGTTGCCCAGGCAACAGGATCAGCTTGATGCGCGTCAACGCGCCATCGCCGCCTCGAGCACCCTGAAAATCCGCTCGTCCGCGCATTGGGCAACGTTGAAGCGCAGGAAACGGCCAGCCGTTCCGGACAGGCTGAATGCGTTGCCGGGCGCCAGCACGATGTTGTCGGCCAGCGAGCGGCGGGCCACCTCAGCCGCATCGACGCCGTCCGGCAGGCTGCACCACAGGAACAGACCGGCCGGCTGGTCGATCCAGGGCGTGATGCCGATCGCCTTCAGGCGGGCGCTGGTCTCGCCCATGGCGCGCGCAAGCCGTGCGCGCAGCAAATCCATGTGCTTGCGGTAGCTGCCGTCCTTCAGCAACGTCAGCACCAGTTCGGCCGCGAGCCGGCCGCCGCCGAAGGTCGTGGCGATCTTGAGGTCGGTCAGGGGCTCGATCCAGTCGCGCGGTGCGGCGATGAAGCCGCAGCGAACCGATGCCGACAGTGTCTTGGAGAAGCTGCCGATATGGACAACGCGGTTGAGACCATCGAACGCCGCCAGCCTGGGGGCGGGCGCATGTTCGAAATCGGCGAAGATGTCGTCCTCGACAATGGTCAATTGCGATTGATCGGCGAGTTTCAGCAGCCGGTGCGCGGTGACTGGCGACAGCACCGCGCCGGTCGGATTGTGGATGGCGGAATTGGTGATGTAGAGGCGTGGCCGATGCTCGGCCAACGCCTGCGCGAACAGATCGATATCCGGCCCCGACGGCGTGTAGGGAACGCTGACGACCTTAGCCCGGTGAGCGCGCAACAGGGCGTGGAAGTTGAAGTAGCAGGGGTCGTCGACCAGCACGGTGTCGCCGGGCTCGATCAGGAACCGGCACAGGAGGTCGACGGCCTGCGTGCCTGATTCCGTCAGCATGATCTGCTCGGGCGAGGCCTCGATGCCATGCCCGGCCATGCGCCGCGCCAGCAATTGCCGCAGCGGTGGCAGGCCGAGCGGCGTGCCGTAATCGGCCAGTGCGACATCGTCGGCACGCGCCACCGTGCGCAGTGCCCGGCGCAGCCCTGCCTGTGGCATCCATGAAGCGGGCAGCCAGCCGCAGCCGGGCTTCAGCATGTCATCGCCGGCCTCCAGGGACTGTCGCGAGATCCAGAGCGGATCGACGGCGCGGTCGAGGCGGGGGCCGATTTCGGCCAGCGACAGCGGCGCCAGCGATCCGGCGGCATAGAAGCCGGAGCCCGGCCGCGAGCGGATCGCGCCTTCGGCGGCGAGCCGCTCATAGGCTTCGACCACGGTGGATTTGGACACTCGCATGGATTTGGCAAAGGTGCGGATCGACGGCAATTGCGCTCCCGGCGTCAGGCTGCGCGCCGCGATCCGTTGGCGGATCGTCGCCATGACGCCTTCGACCAGCGTACCGCCGCTCTCGCTTCCTGTAGTCTGCTTGTCCATCCGTACTGCTCTGCTGACCATGACAGTTTTGCATAATTGTACCGCATTGTCTCTGGCGATACTACCGGCTCCGCGCGATACGGAGCCGACAAACGGAGCATACGATGGACAAGACCGCGAGTGGCTGGATGAATGGATTCATCGGCGTGTTGATCTTCAGCGGCTCGCTGCCGGCGACGCGGGTGGCGGTCAGGGAATTCGATCCGACATTCCTGACCTCGGCCCGGGCGGCGATTGCCGGACTGCTTGGCCTTGCGCTCCTGCTCCTGTTTCGGCAGAAACGCCCGGAGCGCGGCGATCTGCTGTCGCTGGTGATCGTGGCACTTGGCGTGGTTGTCGGCTTTCCCTTGCTGACCGCGCTGGCGCTGAAGCACGTCACCACGGCCCATTCCATTATCTTCGTCGGCCTGCTGCCGCTGGCCACTGCGATATTCGGCGTGCTGCGCGGCGGCGATCGGCCGCGCCCGGCGTTCTGGTTGTTTTCATGCATAGGCAGTGCGCTGGTCGCGGGCTTTGCGCTGACGCAGGGCGTGACGGCCTCGCCGGTTGGCGACGGTCTGATGCTGGCTGCCATCATCGCTTGCGGCCTCGGCTATGCCGAGGGCGCCGCGCTGTCGCGCAGGCTCGGCGGCTGGCAAGTGATCTGCTGGGCGCTGGTGCTGTCGCTGCCGATCATGCTGGTGCTGACGCTGCTGACCATGCCGCCGTCGTTCGACGGCGTCGGCGTCAGTGCGTGGATGGGGCTTGCCTATGTCTCGTTGTTCAGCATGCTGATCGGCTTCGTGTTCTGGTATCGCGGCCTGGCGCAAGGCGGCATCGCCGCGGTCGGACAGTTGCAGCTGCTGCAGCCATTCTTCGGACTGGCACTGGCAGCGACGCTGCTGCACGAACAGGTCAGTTCGTTGATGGTCGTCGTCACGCTTGGCGTGGTGCTTTGCGTCGTAGGCGCCAAGCGATTCGCGAAGCAGGAATTGCCACGACGCGCGATCGCCTGACGACGGTGCCGTCCTCGCCTAAAACTTCGTCACCACCCCAATCCCAATGCCCTCGAAGCCGCCCATCGCCATCAGGGCCGCAGGCGCCTCGTCGAGGCTGATCCTCTTGCCGACCAGCAGTTCGGGCTTCAGCTTGCCGTTGCGGATCATGTCCATCATCGCCTGGTAGCGGTAGGCCTGCATGCCGTGGCTGCCGAGGATTTCGAGCTCGAAGGCGATCACCTTGTCCATCGGCACCTGCGGCCGGGCATGCTCGCCCAGCATCAGACCGACCTGCACATGGCGGCCGCGCCGGCGCAGATTGGATATCGAATTGAACGAGGTGGTGGGGTGGCCGAGCGCGTCCATCGACATATGCGCGCCGCCATTGGTGATCTGCTTGACCGCCTTGACCACGTTCGGCGTCGTAGATGCATTGATGGTGGCGACGGCGCCGATCTTTTTGGCGAAATCCAGTTTCTCGTCGGTGAGATCGATGGCGATGACATTGGCGCCCATGGCGCTGGCAATCATAATCGCCGACAGGCCGACGCCGCCGCAGCCATGCACCGCGACCCATTCGCCCGGCTTCACCCGGCCCTGGTCGACAATGGCTCGAAACGAAGTGACGAAGCGGCAGCCGAGGCTGGCGGCGGTGGCGAATTCCATCTCGTCGGGCAGGCGCACAAGATTGGTGTCGGCATGTTCGATGGCGACATATTCGGCAAACGAGCCCCAGCCGGTGAAGCCAGGCTGTGTCTGGTGCTCGCAGACCTGGTGATTGCCCGAATTACACTCGAAGCAGCGGCCGCAGCCGACGGCGAACGGCACTGTGACGCGCTCGCCGGCCTTCCAGCGCGTGACCTGCCTGCCCGCGGCGACGACGATGCCGGCAAGTTCGTGGCCCGGCACGTGCGGCAGCGTGATGCCTTCGTCATGACCCATCCAGCCATGCCAGTCGCTGCGGCACAGACCGGTCGCCTCGACCTTGATGACGACGCCATCGGCTGCCGGCTTCGGATCAGGAACGGTCTGGATCCTCGGCGCTTCGCCGAATTTCTCGAAGACGACGGCTTTCATCGATAACTCCAAATAATTTCACGGACCACGCGCATCGAAGCGCGAAGATAGCCGATTCCTTGGCGCGGCGAGTCCGAAATTGATGCCGTCGATCAGGCCTGGGACGCGGGAGCCGTGTCGAGCAGCGGCTGCCAGGCTCGGAACCAGTCGTCGGCCTCGGCGTCCCATGGCCAGAGGCCTTCAGTCGTCGGAAAAATCAGCTGCACGACACGGAAATCCGGGCCGTCGTAGAACCAGAGATCCCAGCCGAAATGCTCGGGGTAGTGCTCGATATGAACAGCGTCGAACTGGCAGTCGAAGTCTTTGACGAAGCCGGACGTTCGCTGTCCTGGTTCGAAAACCTCGCCTGAGTGGACCCGTCTGCAATACTCGTTGATGATAGACTGCGAGATTTCAGGCCTCAGACCTATCACGACCAATTCTGGAGCCCCGAAATTGTGCTCGATACCGACTGAATAGGCGAAGGGCGCCAGGTCGCCTTCCTCCAGCACGTACAGGATATGGCAGCCATAGGCCTCGATGTCGGCAAGCGCCTTTACTTCCTCTGGATCGGTGGCTTCTCTATTCGGCATCGATCTGGTTCTGGGGCGCCGCTTTCTGGAAGGCCGGCAGCGCCATGCAGGCGGCGTTGATGCGCGCGATCGTCGGGTAGGGCGTCAGATCGACGCCAAAGCGGGCATTGCTGGCAATCTGTGCGGCGAGGCAGATGTCAGCCAGACCCGGCGCGTCGCCATGGCAGAATGTTCCGGTCTCCGCCGACAAGGCCAGGATCTTTTCAAGCGGCTGAAAGCCCTCGTTCACCCAGTGGCGGAACCAGTTGACGACGTCCTCGTCGCCGGCGCCGAACAGCGTGCGCAGCGAGGTCAGCACGCGCAGATTGTTCACCGGGTGGATGTCGCAGGCGATCATCTGCGCCAGCATTCTGACCCGTGCCCGACCGGCCGCATCCCCTGGCAATAGCGGTGGTTCCGGGCTGGTCTCGTCGAGGAATTCGATGATCGCCAGCGATTGCGTCAGCAGCGTGCCGTCGCCGAGGATCAGCGCCGGCACCAGCCCTTGCGGATTGACCGCGAGATAGGCTGGTTCCAGATGCTCGCCATGGCGCAAATGATGCGGGACGTAGTCGTAGCTCAGCCCCTTCATCTCCAGCGCGATCCGCACCCGATACGAGGTGGAGGAGCGGTAGTAGTTGTGCAGGACGAGTTCGCTCATGGCCTCACTTCGGCTGGCCGATGGTCACTTCGATGGTCCCGATGCCGTCGACGCCGCCGGTCATCGTGTCGCCGGGGCCAACCGCGCCGACGCCTGCCGGCGTACCGGTGAAGATCAGGTCGCCGGGCTCGAGCTCCATCGCCTCGCTGCAGATCGACACGATATCCGGTATCGGCCAGATCAGTTCGGCGAGGTCGGCATCCTGCCTGACCTTGCCGTTGACGGCGAGCCAGATGCGGCCCTTCTGTGGGTGGCCGGATTCGTGCGCTTGCACCAACGGGCTGCAAGGGGCGGAGCGGTCGAAGGCCTTCGACCAGTCCCAGGGCCGGGCGGCCTTCTTGGCCTCGTCCTGCAGGTCGCGGCGGGTGAGGTCGATGCCGACACCATAGCCCCAGACATGGTCCAGCGCTTTGTCGCGGGGAATGCGGAAGCCGGCTTTGCCGATCGCGGCCACCAGTTCGATCTCGTGGTGCAGATTGGCCGTCAGCGGCGGGTAGGGGATAGCGGTGCCGGAATCGACCACCGCGTCGGCCGGCTTGGTGAAGAAGAAGGGCGGATCACGCTCGTCATTGCCGAATTCGCGGGCATGCGCCGCGTAGTTGCGGCCGACGCAGTAGATACGGCGCACCGCAAAACGATCGGACGAGCCGGCAACGGCCACCGATGCGGTTGCGGGCAGGGGAAGGACGAATTCTGTCATCAAGGGTCTCTGCTTGGTTGCCGGAACATTCGACCGATTTGGGGGCCTGGACAAGGCGATTTGGTCGAGAAAGTGCCGGCGGCACTTTCCGCCGGAGATGGCGATATACTATTTGGCAATAATCTGGCCATGGTGGAGAGGTTATTCTAATCGCTCACGAACTGAAATGAACCCCATGACCGCAACCCACGATCGCGCCCGGTTCCTGATCATCGACGACCATCCGCTGTTTCGTGAGGCGCTGCACAGCGCCGTGCAGATGGCCTATCCGGAAGTCGACACGGTGGAGGCGCGCTCGATCACCGAGGCGCTCGATCTTCTGGCCGATGCCAAGCCGTTCGACCTCGCGCTTCTCGACCTCTCGATGCCCGACGTGCACGGTTTTGACGGCCTGCTGCAACTCCGGACCCGCTATCCGCGCTTGCCCGTGGTGATCGTCTCTGGTTACGAGGAGCCGAAGATCATTTCCGAAGCGCTGTCCTATGGCGCTGCCGGCTTCATCCCGAAATCGGCGCGCAAGAGCGACCTCGCCGCAGCCATCCGCTCGGTGATGGAAGGCGCGATCTATGTGCCGGAGACCTATGAAGGCCGGCCGCCGGATGCCGACAGCGCCGACCGCGCCGACATGGTGCAGCGCCTGTCGACACTGACGCCGCAACAGCTGCGCGTGCTGCAGATGCTGCGCCAGGGCCTGCTCAACAAGCAGATCGCCTATGAGCTGCAGGTGGGCGAGACCACGGTGAAGGCGCATGTGTCGGAAATCCTGCGCAAGCTCAATGTCTACAGCCGCACGCAGGCAGTGATCGAGGTTTCGAAGCTGGACAATGCGGAGTTGTTTCGGGACCAGGCTGGGTTTTGAACTTTACCGTCCTCCTTGTGGGGAGGGTCGATCCGCGAAGCGGAGCGGGGTGGGGGTCTGCGCCGCACCCCACCCCGGCGCTCCGCGCCGACCCTCCCCATCAAGGGGAGGGTAACGCAGGCGCCGCGCTCAATGATGGCCGGGCGAACGTAGCAAAAGGTGCACTGTGCCGTAATTCTGTCACCGTAATTGGATAGTGGAGGCAAACAAGACTACAAAACGTTATTACCGTCCAACTGCTTAGTCATAAGCAATTCGACCGCGCCGTAACCGTGTAAGCCATCGGGTTCCAAGCCGACGATATCCAAGGGGGCGGGATCATGGCGCTCAAGCTCTGAAGGGTCAGAATCCGCGTAGGTTGAAATAAATACTTTCTTGGATAGATCGTTTTTATCCACAAATCTCGGCATGGGCCAATCTTCTTTACGCCATGCGTCCAATTCTCCTATAATTCGCCAGTCGCCGTTGATCAGCCCGAGATCCCCCACCCTCAAGCATCTAATTGCGTCTTTCCGCTGGAGCGTGGAGATGTCTTTCAAATTGGGTATCTCTGATCTTTTGGGGCCAAATAGATACACCAAAATGATTCTCCCTCTTGGCGCCGAGCGAGCCACTAAGCCAATGACGTAGCCACCTCGCCTCAGCGGAACAGCAAACAATGTTCCTTCTCTGTACGGCAATTTTGCCATCTTTTACTCCTACTGTCTGCTCAGAAAATCTTTATCCGCCCTCATGTAGTCAGAGAAATTTGGATTTCTATTACCAATCGGGCTAACTTTATTAAGCGAAGGGTTATATGTTTCGTGAGCAATTTGTTCTAAGCCGCGTTGTTCCTTGTAGGCATCTGTAAGGTTTTGTCGCTGGAATGTGAAATCTTTTAAAGCCGGATCGCGGGCATGTTCTAGGGCTCGCCTGGTCAAGTCATTCGTTCTTCCGGTTCTGACAACCACGCCATTCTCATTTTTTAACGTATAAGTCCCTCCCTTTATCGGAGCGCCCTCCGGAACCGCTCCAGTACCTAGACCCTTTATGGTGAAACCGTCGACATGCTTGTCACGTCCAACGACTGGATCAAATAAGTCGTTCTCCAGCTCTTCGTCAAAGTGATGCATCGGGTCGGCTTCGTCCGGCGCTCCGTCGCCGTCAGCTACCTTCGACCCGTCAGAACTCTTTTTCTTGTCCTTTGTGCTCGCGTTCGAGAGGTCCTTTGCAGCCTTGTCTCCTGCTGCTTGAAGATCTTTCGACTTGGTGCTGCTGTCTGCCGCCTTGGAGCCGCCTTCGGCCCCAAGAGGATCCTTGCCTTCGTTCGGATCGATGGCATGCCCATTCGGGTCACTCTTGTTGACCGGATCGTTCTGGGCATACGCATACCGGTTGGTGCCCACGCCAGGCAGCGTCGGATCCCAATCATCCGGCGAAATGAACCGCCCCAGAACCGGATCCATATACCGTGCGTTGAGATACAGCAGGCCGGTCTCGGGATCGAAGCGTTCGCCGATGTAGTTCTTCTGCGTCTGGAAGCCGGTGTTGAGGCTTTCGCCATAGGCGGCGTAGCTGGTGGCGTCGACGACGGTGCCCGACATGTCGGTGACTTGGCGCACCGAGGCGAGATGTTCGCGGTGCAGGAAGTATTTGGTGGTGCCGACGACCTTGATGTCGGGATGCGGATAGCGCGATCTATGTGCCGGAAACCTATGAAGGCCGGCCGCCGGACGCCGACAGCGCCGACCGCGCCGACATGGTGCAGCGCCTGTCGACACTGACGCCGCAACAGCTGCGCGTGCTGCAGATGCTGCGCCAGGGCCTGCTCAACAAGCAGATCGCCTATGAGCTGCAGGTGGGCGAAACCACGGTGAAGGCGCATGTCTCCGAAATCCTGCGCAAGCTCAATGTCTACAGCCGCACGCAAGCGGTGATCGAGGTTTCGAAGCTGGACAATGCGGAGTTGTTTCGCGATCAGGCTGGGTTTTGAGCTTTTACCCTCCTCCTTGTGGGGAGGGTCGATCCGCGAAGCGGAGCGGGGTGGGGGTCTGCGCCGCACCCCACCCCGGCGCTCCGCGCCGACCCTCCCCATCAAGGGGAGGGTAAC
>NZ_JAIUGP010000025.1:0-53114 GCF_020164655.1 Mesorhizobium sp. AD1-1 | reverse complement strand
CGCGGCGCGCCCGGCCTAAGGCCCCGGGCGCGCCGGAACTATTCCGCAGCAATCGCGGCTGCTTCGCATCCGTCCATCTCGCACTCAGCCGTGGCAAGGCTGCGCTGGCCAAGCAGCACCGTGGCCAGCGCGATCATGCCTGAAGCCACAGAGACCCAGAACCCGTTCTGGGCACCGAACGCATCGACCACCGCGCCGGCCGCGAACGAGCCGAGCGCCATGCCGATGCCGATGCCGGTCATGACCCAGGTAATGCCTTCGGTCAGCATCGCCTCCGGCACATGCCGCTCGATCAGGCCGAAGGCGGTGATGAAGGTCGGCGAGATCGCCACGCCGCTGATGAACACGGTCAGCGCCAGCAGTGGCACGGTGTCGGCGGTGAGCGGCAACAGCGTGCCGAGCGCGACGAGGGCGACCGCGATGGCCAACTGGCGTTGCAGCGGCGCCTTCAGGCTGAGCGCGCCGACGATGATGCCGAGCACGAACGATCCCAGCGCGTAAACGCCGATGACAAGGCTGGCGGCGCCGGGCTGGCCAAGCTCCTTGGTAATCGCCACGGTGCTGACTTCCGTCGTCGCGAAGGTCGCGCCGATGAAGATCAGGGCGAAGGTGATGATCTGAACCGGCCGCAGGCGGATCGCCGAGCCGCTTGAGCCATGGTCCACCGGCCGCACTTGCGGCTCCGTCGAGCGTTGCAGGATGAAGGCCGCTGATCCGAATGCGAGAAATAATGTGCTCACCAGAACGCCGGCTTCCGGGAACAGGGCAGCACTGAGACCGACCGATAGCGATGCCCCGGCGATATAGACCAGTTCATCGGCCGCGGACTCGAAGGCGAATGCGGTGTTCATCTGCGGCCGTCCGCGGAAAATCTCTGTCCAGCGCGCCCGCACCATCGCCGGCATGCTTGGCATGGCCGCGGCCAGTAGGGCCGACACGAACAGCGTCCACACCGGCCAGTCCTGGTTGGCCGCCGCTATCAGGACGGCGAAAGCCAGCACCGCGACGATGGTGGTGGGCACGACGATCCGTGTCTGGCCCAGGCGGTCCACCAGTCTGGATATCTGCGGCGCAACGAAAGCGTTGGCCAGCGCGTATGTTGCCGAGACGGCTCCGGCCAGCCAGTATTCGCCACGCGTCTGCGACAGCATCGCCACGATGCCGATGGGCGCCATGGCGATCGGCAGGCGCGCCATGAATCCGGCGGCCGCAAAGCCCTTGGCTCCGGGGGCACGAAAGATTTCCGAATAGGGATTTTGCATGGGTGGTTCCTCGACAAAGGACGATTCGGCAATTACATACGAAGCGTATGATTGTTAAATAGAGCATACGCCGCGTATGTCAATTGGCATACGTTACGTATGTGAATAGGGCCAGAAGCCATGCACAGACCCCGCAAGGAGATGATCGCCGAGACGCGCGCAAAGCTGATCGCGGCGGCCCGCCATGCCTTCGGCACAACAGGCTATGCGGAAGCCTCGATGGATGATTTCACCGCTTCGGCCGGGCTGACGCGCGGCGCGCTCTATCATCATTTCGGCGACAAGAAGGGGCTGCTGCAGGCGGTCATAGCCCAGATCGACGGCGAGATGGCGGCGCGCATCAATGAGGTCGCATCGAGAGCGCCGACCCGCTGGCAGCATTTCGTCGACGAGTGCTCGACCTATATCGAGATGGCGCTGGAGCCGGAAATCCAGCGCATCATGTTCCGGGATGGCCCGGCCGTGCTGGGGGATCCAGCGCAATGGCCGAATGCCAGTGCGTGCATCGTGTCAATGACCGACCATCTGACCGCGCTGCAGGAGGAGGGGGTCGTTGTCTCGAGCCTCGACCCCGAGACGGCCTCGCGACTGATCAACGGAGCGAGCAGCCAGGCAGCGCAACGGATCGCCAATTCGAGCGACCCCGAAGCGACGTCCAAGAAGGTGGTGACGGCGTTCAAGCAACTGCTCGAAGGCCTGCTCAAGAAGCCGGATCCGCAGTCGAATTGAAGTTCCCACCGGAGCTTCGTGCCGGCAGCTGTTCCCGATAGGAATTTTTTCTTGACGCCTGCCCTCAGCTAAGGTACATATTCGTCCATGGTGCTGATTTGCGCCGGTGACCCGCCGCACAGGCGGGTTTTTCGTTTGATGCTCCGTCAGACAATGCGCCGGCGAAAGGCTGCGAAAGAAAACCGTTGCCCAGAATTCGTCGCCCTGTGGTGCTAGGGCCGGCAATTGACAATCGTCGGGTTGAGTTCATCCTCTTCCACCATCTCTGAGGCGGAGATTCGGGGCACATGTGGGATTTCGAGATCGGCCGGTCGGTGTCCATCATGATGCGGACCTGGCCGTTCATCGTCTTTCGTATGATCGTCTATTTCGGCATCACGCTGGCCTACATCATGGCGACCGGCACCGGTGCCTCGGTCGGCTATGGTGTCGGCCATATCTCCACCGATCCCGACGGGCCCATGTCCTTTGCCCTGTGGGGCGGCGTGGTCGGGTTTGGCATCGTCTCGATCGCGGTCTACTGGATCCGCGAATACATCCTCTATATCGTCAAGGCCGGCCACATCGCCGTCATGGTTCATCTGATCGACGGCCGCGACATTCCCGGCGGTCAGGACCAGATCGCCTACGCCAGGGATGTCGTCACCCAGCGTTTTGCCGAGGCCAATATCCTTTTCGTCGTCGACCAACTCGTCAAGGGTGCCATCCGCGCCATCACCGGCCTGCTCGGCGGTATCGCCGCCTTCCTGCCGATACCGGGCCTGAGCGGCCTGGTCTCCTTCATCAACACGGTGATCCGCCTGTCGCTGACCTATGTCGACGAGATCATCCTCGGCTACAACATCCGCATCAATTCAGCCTCACCCTTCGAGACGGCGCGCCAAGGCGTCGTGCTCTATGCCCAGAACGGCAAGGTCATGGTCAAGAACGCCGTCTGGCTGGCGGTCATCATGTGGGGCGTGTCGTTCGTCATCTTTCTGATGATGCTGGCGCCTGCCGGCGCCATTCTGTTCCTGATGCCCGGCCAGCTCGCCGGCTGGGCCTTCGTGCTCGCCATCGTCTTCGCCTGGGCATTCAAGGCGGCCTTCATCGAGCCTTTCGCCATCGCTTGCCTGATGCAGGTCTATTTCAAGACCATCGCGGGCCAGGTGCCGGATCCGGCCTGGGACGCCCGGTTGGCCGAGGCGTCGTCGAAGTTCAGGGAGCTCAAGGACAAGGCGCTCGCCTCCTTCGGCGGTTCGCGCTGGGGTACGGCCGGCGCCACACCCTGATCGGCCGGGCAGGTGGTGTCTGGTGAGGCAGAAACGGTGTTGAGGCGCGCCACGGTGGACTTCAGCTGTGTCTCGCCTTGCCCGGAAAACGTCTCGCTCATGATCAGTTCCGGCAGCGGCAGCCGCCGTCCCCAACCATGCGTTTCAAGGTCCGGTTTGGAAGCGAACTCGGAAACACGGCCGACGCAGAGATAGGCGATTGGCGTTACGTGATCCGGAATGGCCAACAGCCGCTTCAGCGCCTCAGCCTCGATGATGCTCACCCAGCCGACGCCAACGCCCTCGGCACGCGAGGCCAGCCAGAAATTCTGCACTGCGCAGACGGTGCTGTAGAGATCCATCTCCGGATTGTGCCAGCGTCCCAGCGGCGAACCTTTCGAGCGCTGCCGGTCGCAAGTGATGCAGATGTTGAGCGCGCTTTCGCAGATGCCTTCCAGCTTGAGCTTGCGGTACAGCGCCTGTTTTTCCGCCTCGATCGCCGGCAGTTCCTGCTCGCGCGCGGCCAGGAACAGGTCGCGCACCCTTTCGCGTCGCTCGATGTCACGAATGACAATGAAATTCCATGGCTGCATGAAGCCGACCGATGGCGCGTGATGGGCGGCAAGCAGCAGCCGCGCCAGCACGTCGTCATCGATCGCGGTGGGCAGGAAATGGCTGCGCACGTCGCGCCGCGTGAACATGGCGCGATAGACCGCATCGCGCGCATTCTGGTCAAATCCATCGTCAATGGCAGCGGTCATATGTTCCGGCATCGCTTGTCCCCTTGCGATTGCAGATTCAAAACGGTCAGAGCGTACGTTGTGCGTCCAAATGGACGCACGTCGCTCTGATGTCATCCGCCTGACCATGCGGATGACGATGCCTGCCAGGCCGGTCTTCTGGCTTGGGATCAACCCGCGTCCGGTGCCTTCCCGTCATCGACAGTGGCATTTACCGGCGCGGTCCCCCTCACAGCGTTGGGCACGCCACGGAATTCAACCGTGTTCCCGATTCTCCCGCTTGCGGCGGGCACCAGGCAGTGCCAAGGACTTTACGCCGAAGCGCCGGCGAGGCCAATGCCTGCGGCGACACGAATGGACGCAGGCGCGATTTTCCCCAGTCATCGGCCGGCCGTGCATGGCCTTTGTCGATCCGGGTCACTAGATTAGGACGATGACCACCCGTCTCTACACGCATCCGATCTTCCTCGAGCATCTCACGCCGCCCGGACATCCCGAGCGGCCCGACCGCCTGCGTGCCATCGAGCGCGTGCTCGATGAGGAAGCCTTTGCCGGGCTCGATCGTATCCAGGCGCCGGAAGGCGACGAGGCCACCATCCTCTACGCGCATCCCGCCGATTTCGTCGCCCGCGTGCGCGCCGCCATTCCCGACGAGGGGATTGCCCGCATCGATGCCGACACCACTGCCAGTCCGAAGAGCTGGCAAGCGGCGATCACCGCGATCGGCGCCGCCAACGCCGCCGTCGATGATGTCTTTTCGGGCCGCGCCGACAACGTCTTCGTCGCCGCCCGGCCGCCCGGCCATCATGCCGAAAAGACCACGGCCATGGGCTTCTGCCTGTTCAACACGGCGGCGATCGCGGCGCGTTATGCGCAGAAGAAACACGGTGTCGAGCGCGTTGCCATCGTCGACTGGGACGTGCATCACGGCAATGGCACGCAGGATATTTTCTGGGACGATCCCTCGGTGCTCTATTGCTCGACACACCAGATGCCGCTTTATCCCGGCACCGGAGCGAAGACCGAAACGGGCGCCGGCAACATCGTCAACGCACCGCTGGCGCCGCAGACCGGCAGCGAAGTGTTTCGCGATGCCTTCCTGTCGCGCGTCCTGCCCGCGCTCGACAATTTCGCGCCCGACCTGATCATCATTTCGGCCGGGTTCGACGCGCACCACCGCGATCCGCTGGCCGAGATCAATCTGACCGAGGATGATTTCGATTGGGCGACCGGCCAGTTGATGCAGCGCGCGGCACGCCACAGCGGCAACCGGCTCGTAAGCCTGCTCGAGGGCGGCTACGATCTGCAGGGATTGGCATTTTCGGTCGCCGCCCATGTCGGGCGACTGATGAAAGGATGAATGATGGCTGGTGAGACCAACGAAGACGTCAAGGCGATGAGCTTCGAGCAGGCACTCGATGCGCTGGAGAAGATCGTCGATGATCTGGAGCGTGGCGACGTGCCGCTCGACCAGTCGATCAGGATCTATGAACGTGGCGAGGCGCTGAAGGCGCATTGCGACCGGCTGCTGAAGGCCGCCGAGGACAAGGTCGAGAAGATCAGGCTGTCGCGCGACGGCAAGCCGGTTGGAACGGAGCCCCTCGACGCGGATTGAGGCCGGTCCGAACGATGGCCTCGCCTCACCGGTTTTTGGACATGATCATGATCGAGGCTATAACTCGTTGCGATTGAAACAGCTCAAGGACAAGAGGAGATACGGAAGCGATGTGCAGAAACATCAAGACCCTGTTCAATTTTGATCCGCCGGCAACCAATGACGAGGTGCGCGACGCGGCCCTTCAGTTCGTCCGCAAGCTGAGCGGAACGACGCGACCCTCGAAGCAGAACCAGCACGCCTTCGATCATGCCGTCGACGCCATCGCGGCCTCGGCGCGCGAACTGCTCGATTCCCTGGAAACCCATCAGCATCCGCGCAATCGCGAAGAGGTGGCGGCCAAGCTGCGGGCAAAGGCGGCCATCCGCTTTGCCTGATGCGGCCAGGCGGCCTTCGACCACCGACAAGGAGAGTCCATGAGCTTCTTCCCCGGGAAAGACCCTGAGGTGGGCGATGCGTTCGCCAGCGATCAGATCGAATTGATGGTCATTCCGAACGCCAAGGACATCGGTGGTTTTCAGGTGCGCCGTGCCCTGCCAACGGCAAAAAGGCGGTTGGTCGGTCCGTTCATCTTCTTCGACCGCATGGGTCCCGCGATCCTGCGGGCCGGCCAGGCGCTGGACGTCCGTCCGCATCCGCATATCGGACTGTCGACGGTCACCTATCTGTTCGACGGCAAGATCCGGCACCGCGACTCCCTCGGCACCGAAATGGTCATTCAGCCCGGCGACGTGAATTTGATGACCGCCGGCCGCGGCATCGTCCATTCGGAGCGTACGCCGGAGGAACTGCGTGGCGCGCCGATGTCGGTATCCGGCCTGCAGACATGGCTGGCGCTGCCGGACGACAAGGAAGAGGTGGCTCCTGTGTTCGAGAACACAGGAGCGCTCAGGCTTCCCGAGATTGATGCCGAAGGCGTCAACGGGCGCCTCATCATCGGCGATTTCCAAGGATTACGGTCCCCGGTCAGGGCCGATTCGGAGACGCTCTACGCCGACCTGCGCCTGGCGCCCGGCGCCAGCGTGAAAATCCCTGCCGATGCGGAAGAGCGCGCCATTTACACGCTGGAAGGCGAGGTCTCGATTTCGGGCGATGTGTTCCCAGCCGAACGGCTGCTGGTCTTCCGTCCCGGTGACGAGATCGTCGTGTCGTCGCAGACCGGGGCGCATTTCATGCTGTTCGGCGGCGCCTCTCTTGGTTCGAAGCGTTACATCTGGTGGAATTTCGTCTCGTCGTCGAAAGAGCGTATCGAACAGGCGAAAGAGGAATGGAAGACAGGCCGCTTCGACATCGTTCCAGGAGACGAGGAAGAGTTCATTCCGCTGCCGGAAAGCTGATGCCTGTCGCCCAAAGTGGCCCGGTTTTGGGGAAACGACCTGCATAGAAGCAAAAGACCACAGTCTGATCCGCGTCACTGACACGCATTTACTTTCGCCGGCCGGCGGCCTATTTCGCCCATCAACCGAAAGCCTGAGCACCGTGAACGCAACGCCGCATACGCCGCTTCTCGACAAGGCCCGCATCCCGGCCGACCTGCGCATGCTTGCCGAGAGTGAGCTGCCGCAACTGGCGTCCGAGCTTCGCGCCGAACTGGTCGACGCGGTATCCCGCACGGGTGGTCATCTGGGCGCCGGCCTTGGCGTGGTCGAGCTGACGGTGGCGCTGCACTATGTCTTCAACACCCCGGACGACCGGCTGATCTGGGATGTCGGCCACCAGGCCTATCCGCACAAGATCCTGACCGGCCGCCGCGACCGTATCCGCACGCTGCGCCAGGAAGGCGGCCTATCCGGCTTCACCCGCCGCGCCGAGAGCGAGTACGATCCATTCGGCGCTGCCCACTCCTCGACATCGATATCGGCCGGCCTCGGCATGGCCGCGGCCCGCGATCTCTCCGGCGGCCGCAACAATGTCATCGCCGTCATCGGCGACGGCGCCATGTCTGCCGGCATGGCCTACGAGGCGATGAACAATGCCGGCGCGCTCGATGCACGGCTGATCGTCATTCTCAACGACAACGACATGTCGATCGCGCCGCCAACCGGCGCCATGAGCGCCTATCTGGCGCGGCTGGCCTCCGGCAAGGCCTATATCGGCCTGCGCGATTTCGGCAAAAAACTGACGTCTTATCTCGGCAAGCGTGCGGATCGTGCGATCACAAGGGCGGTCGAGCATGCACGCGGCTACGTCACCGGCGGCACGCTGTTCGAGGAACTCGGCTTCTATCACATCGGCCCGATCGACGGCCACAATCTGGAGCATCTGATCCCGGTCCTGAAAAATGTCCGAGACAATGGCGAAGGCCCGGTGCTCATCCATGTCGTCACCCAGAAGGGCAAGGGCTATGCGCCGGCGGAAGCCGCCGCCGACAAATATCACGGCGTCAACAAGTTCGACGTCATCACCGGCGCGCAGGCCAAGGCGCCGGCCAACGCACCGGCCTACACCAAGGTGTTCGCCGAAAGCCTGGTCCAGGAGGGCCGCGAGGACGACCGCATCGTCGCCGTCACCGCAGCCATGCCGAGCGGTACCGGCCTCGACCTGTTCGGCGAAGCGTTCCCGTCGAGGACCTTCGATGTCGGCATCGCCGAACAGCACGCGGTCACCTTCGCCGCCGGCCTCGCCACCGAAGGCTACAAGCCGTTCGCGGCCATCTATTCCACCTTCCTGCAGCGCGCCTACGACCAGGTCGTCCACGACGTCGCCATCCAGAAATTACCGGTGCGCTTTCCCATCGACCGCGCCGGCTTCGTCGGCGCCGATGGCGCCACCCATTGCGGCGCCTTCGACACCACCTTCCTGGCGACACTGCCGGGCTTCGTGGTGATGGCGGCGGCCGACGAGGCGGAGCTGCGCCACATGGTACGCACCGCGGCAAGCTATGATGACGGCCCGATCGCCTTTCGCTATCCGCGCGGCAATGGCGTTGGCGTCGACATGCCGGAGCGTGGCTCCGTGCTCGAAATCGGCAAGGGCCGCATCGTCAGGGAGGGCACCAAGGTAGCATTGCTGTCCTTCGGCACACGGCTGCAGGATTGCCTGATCGCCGCCGAGGAGCTAGGGGCTGCCGGGCTTTCCACCACGGTCGCCGACGCCCGTTTCGCCAAGCCGCTCGACGAGGATCTGATCCGGCGGCTGGCCCGCTCGCATGAGGTTCTGGTGACGGTGGAGGAGGGCGCCGTCGGCGGCTTCGCCAGCCATGTGCTGCAGTTCCTCGCCCATGAAGGCCTGCTGGAAAGCGGCCTGAAGGTGCGCCCGCTGGTGCTGCCCGACGTGTTTACCGACCACGCCAAGCCGGAAAAGATGTATGCCGATGCCGGGCTCGATGCTGCCGGCATCGTGCGCACCGTGTTCGTCGCGCTCGGGCATACGGTTCGCGCCCAGCGCGCCTGAATCAAAGTCTCAGTGACTTGAATCAGTTTGCCGGCCAACGTTCTTAACGCGTTGTTTACGCTGCCGTTTGGCGCTTTGCTTACCGTGTCTCTTGGCCGTTTTTCAACGGCGCCCTGCTAGATCGTGATCAGGCAGGGAGACAGCAACAATGAAAACGCTTCTGTGGGGCGCAGCGCTTTGCGGCGTCGTCGTCGCGCCGGCCACAGCCGAAACGCGCTATGATCGCAGCCTCGAAAAGGCGGCCATGGGCATCGTCGCCGGCAAGATGGGCGACATCCGCGGCGGCTTTTCCTTCAAGCAGGTGCCGCAACTGGTGGTTCTGCCGGCCCCCGTTCCCGCACCTGCGGTTGCCATCGAGCCTTCACGCGAGCAAGCGTCGGGAGGGCGTGCGGATGGGTTGTCTCCGGCCGTCGAGCGCCCGGTTTCGCGAAGCGTATTCTGAGCTAGAGACCAGCAAGCCCTGATCGGGATTGCCCGATCGTTTCATCGTGCTTTGCCGCTGTGCGGGTGATCTAAAGGCGTCGGCACTGCTACTCCGCCGCCACCAGCTCCGCTTGTTGCGCCGGTTTCTCGGGGCGCCAGGATTGCGCCGCGTGGCGGGCGCGGTCTGCCAGGGCGGCAAGGCGTCCGCGCAGGTTTCGTCCACCCACCACTGACGACAAGATCACCGAATGCGTCGCAAAGCGGCGCTTGAAATCCTCGCCGCCGCAGAGAAAATCGATCGTGGTCAAGCCCCTGTCGAACGACCACTGGATGTAATCCATCATCAAGACCATGCCCGGCGAGGCCCGTTCGAAGGCCGGATCATAGGTGGTGACGAAAGCCATCATCGTTCCATGCTGCTCGAAATTGATCGATATGGCGATGATCTCGTCTTCGCGTTCGAGCACGAAAATGCGCAGCAACCCAAGCCCGGCCAGAACCGAGATCAGTGCCGGCAGCGCGGGGGAACCTTCGTCGAACAGGTCCGAGACGCGGCCGTGTTTTGCGAGCCATAGCCGTTTCAGCGCGGCGACGCGTTCCAGCACCGGCTCGCGGGCTTCGTGCGCATCCATCAGGCGGAAACGCAGCGCGCCGCCTTCCTCCATGAATTTGTAACCACGGCGATAGTTTTGCCGGGTTTTCTTCGACTGGCTTTCAAACCATTGTGCGCCGCGTTGTCCGGCGCTGGAAACTCGGTAGCTGACCTCGCTGCGGTGGCTCGGCTGCAAAATGCTGCCCTGGCCTGGGGCGGCGGGACCAAGCAGGGTCCGGAATCGAGCATCGGGCAACAGCCGATTGAGATACGCAAGATCGAAGCCGCCATCGTCGAGGATATGTTGCCAGAGTTGCGGCAGGATCTGTGGCTCTGCATCGGGAGCAAGCAGGACATCTCCATAGTCGCAGTGATCCTTCGCCGCCCATTCCAGCATACGGATGCCCGAGCGCCAGAAGGTCGCGAGCGCAATGACCGCCTCGAGGCGCTCGCCGCTCCAGACCAGGCCGATCCTGAGGCCGCGGCGGTCCTGATGCGGTGTGGTGTGCCACCAGGCCGATATCCAGTCGGGATGCTGGAAAACGAGGCCGCCGGCGCGTTGCCAGAGCGCTGCCCAGGCGGGCGCGATTTCTGCCAGTCGCTCTGGCGAGGTTGCAATTTCGATCCGGTGCGCTTGCTGCATCCGGAACACGGCCGGTCCGTTCATGGCTTGCCCCCCTGCGGCGATTGCTGTGGCTCGGGCTTGTCGGCGCGGAAATGTCTGGCGATCTGCCGCCACATCCGCTGCAGCGGCATGACATAGAGGCCTGCGAGCGACTGGTAGTCGCGCACGTTGCGTTCGATCAAACCGAATTTGAAGTCCTCGTCGGGTCTCGGAACGCACAGAGTTCCGAAGAGCCGATCCCAAAACGAGAAGAGCAGCCCGAAGTTCTTGTCGTAATGGCGCGGGTCGGTGCTGTGGTGCAACTGATGCCAGTGTGGGCACAGGATCAGATTGTTCAACGGCCCAAACGAGATCTTGAAATGCGTGTGCCTGACGAAATCCATCATCAGGATGTTGCGTATGATGTAGACGTTGACGCCGAAGACCGTCAGTTCAACCAGGTTCAGCGACACCAGCGACCAGATGCCGAAGCAGATGCCGGGAATGACGCCGTCCCAGGCCCGGTTCATCAATTCGTCGAGCGGGTGGACGCGATCCTTGGTGATGCCGACCATCACCTCGGCCGAATGGTGCACCTTGTGCAGTTCCCAGAGCACCGGGTAGCGGTGCTGGGCGACATGATAGAGATAGTACGAAATGTCGTAGGCAAGCAGCATGGTGAGGGTGAAGATCGTCACCGTCACAGGCCCCGCCGGCCCCTCGATCAGAGGCGGCTGGATTGCCAGCAGCGTGGAGAGCAACCAGTTCGTCGCATAGCCGACGGCGCTGACGAAGACGACGCCGGCGGGCAGCATGAGGAATGGCATCAGCGCCTTCCGCGTCACCCAGAACAAAAGGTCGGCTTTCGCCGAAGGATGCGTGATGACCTCATGCGGGACCGCGAACTCGAAGAACTCTTTCCAGCTCTTTTTCTCGACCGTGCGCCAATAGGCGACCAGGGCACTGGCCAAAGCAGTCAGCAACAGAAGTCCGGTCGCCAGCAGGCCGGCGCCGGAAATCCGGTCAAGAACCTTGTAGACGATGTCGCTGGCCATTTCCAAAGTTGCCGCCTCTCCATCCGGGTTTTCCGGTCGTCGCGGTCATAACATTGAAGTCCTCAAGCAAATGCGATGAAAATTGGTTAAGAAATCATGAGGCTTTCTAGATTGTTGGTATTTACCCGCAGGCGGTGAGACCTCATGCTTCGGCGGTCATCCGTCTCAACCGGCGTAACGCATGGGTATTCATAAGGATGGTCGGCGGGACGGGACGCCTCACCATCGTCGCCGTGCAAGATGCTGAGCGTGATGATGGGAACGGCAGACGAAATGCTTCCATGTGGCGCTCTTGCCATCGTCGTCGGCTTTCGCCATGAAGGCCGATGAATTCGCCTCTGCCAGCCAGCGCACGCCAGCGGCTCGACGACCTGCTCGTCCAGCGCGGGCTGTTTGCCAGCCGCTCGCGTGCCCGCGACGCGGTCGAGCGCGGCACTGTGACCGTCGACGGCGTCATTGCGCGCAAGCCCGGCCAGAGCGTTTTGCCGCAATGTCACGTTGCCATCGATGATCCGGCGCAAGGCTATGTGTCGCGCGCGGCACTCAAGCTGATCGGCGGGCTCGATCATTTCGGCCTCGATCCTGCCGGCCGTGAAGCGCTCGACATCGGCGCCTCGACCGGCGGCTTCACCCAGGTGTTGCTCGAGCGCGGCGTGGCCCATGTCACCGCCGTCGATGTCGGGCATGGCCAGATGCATCCTGATATCGGCGGCGACCCGCGTGTGACGGTGATCGAAGGGCTGAACGCCCGCGACCTCGCCGTCACCGATCTCGGCGGGCGTATTCCGGATTTCATCGTCTCCGACGTCAGCTTCATCTCGCTGAAACTGGCGCTGCCGCCGGCCCTTGGTCTGGCCAAGGCTGGCGCAAAGGCCATGTTTCTGGTCAAGCCGCAATTCGAGGCCGGCAGGGAAGCGATCGGCAAGGGTGGTCTGTTGAAGGATCCCTTCGACGCCGCCCGTGTCGCCGGCCTGCTGCAGGATTGGCTGGACTCCGTTCCCGGCTGGCGCTCGCTGGGGCTGCATCTGTCGCCGATCGATGGCGGCGACGGCAATCGCGAATTCCTGCTCGGTGGGATCAAGGACCGATGAGCGCGCGCTTCAGCATCAGGAAACTTGGCGCCCAGGGCGACGGTGTCGCCGAGACCGAGACAGGCGATCTGTTCATTCCCTTCACACTGCCCGGTGAAACGGTCACCGCCGCGCGCGAAAGGGATCGCGCCATGCTGATGGCGGTGCTGGAAGCATCGCCGCTGCGCATCGATCCCGCCTGCCGCCACTTCACCGAATGCGGCGGTTGCGCGCTCCAGCATTTCGAAGCCGAAGCCTATCGCCAGTGGAAACGCGAAAAAGTGGCGCACATCCTGAAGGGCAAGGGCATCGATTGCGAGATCGGTGACCTGGTCGCCTGCGCACCGCAGACGCGCCGCCGTGTCGTGCTTGCCGCCCGGCGCACCGAGACAGGCATGCTGCTCGGCTTCCATCGCCATCTGTCGCCGGAGATCGTCGCCATATCGGAATGCCCGATCTCGCTGCCGGAGATCGTTGCCGCGCTCGATCGCTTGAAGGCGCTCGCCGAATTGGTCTGCGCAACCACCAAATCGTTCCGGCTGGCGGTCACCGTGACCGGTTCGGGGCTCGATGTCGCAGTTCACGAATCCGGCAAGCTCGGGGAGCACCAGCGCCGGATCGCGGCTAACTTCGTCATGGCGCAGGGCTTTGCCAGGCTGTCCATCGATGACGAAATCATCATCGAGCCGAAAAAGCCGGTGGTCATGTTCGGCAGCGTCGCTGTCGCCTTGCCGCCGGGCGCGTTCCTGCAGGCAACCGAGGCCGCCGAACAGGCGTTGGCCGACATCGTCGGCGGACATCTGAAGCGTGCCAAGAAGGTGGCGGATCTTTTCGCCGGTTGCGGTAGCTTTGCTCTGCGCCTAGCCGCGAAGTCGGAAGTCCATGCGGTGGAAGGCGATGCGGCAGCGCTTTCGGCGCTCGACCGTGGATCGCGCTTCGCCACCGGCTTGAAGCGGGTGACGGGCGAACGCCGCGACCTGTTCCGCCGGCCGCTGACGTTCAAGGAGTTGAATGCGTTCGACGGTGTGGTGTTCGACCCGCCGCGCGCCGGCGCCGAGGACCAGTCGAAGCAGATCGCCCGCTCGGATGTTCCCTACGTTGCTGCGGTATCCTGCAATCCGGTGACGCTGGCTCGCGACCTGCGCGTCCTCATCGACGGCGGCTACGCCTTGAAGAGCGTGACGCCAATCGACCAGTTCCTGTGGTCGCCGCATGTCGAAGCGGTGGCACTGCTGGAGAAGCCGAAGAAGCGGCGATAGCCTGGAGGCTTCGGCCCTACGAACTTGGCGACAGTCGTTTAGACGTGCCGCCGCGTTGGTTGATCGACACCCAGGTGTTTGGGTTCTGCTGCGACTGACGTTTCACGAAGTAATAGCCCGTCGCGTTCCAGGGCCTGATCTCATTGACCAGATTGTCCAGGACAAGATCGCCCTTGTCGGTTTTCACCGTCAGAATGGTGTGGCCTTCATTGTCCAGGTCGCGCACCACGGTCATCAGCAACGCCTGCCGGGGGAATCCCGCTGCCAGAAGAAGCTTGCGCTTGTAGAGCGCGTAGATCTTGCAGTCGCCCTTGCCGTCCACCGGATAGTCCCAGTGATCCGCCATCGTACCCCAGTGATCGAAATTGCTGACGGGTTTGATGGCGCTGTTCGCCTTGTGATTTATCCGCTTGAGGATGCGTAGGTTCTGCGCGGTCAGCTTGATATTCGCGGCCGGCAGAGCGGGCACCTTGCACTCCTTTGGCCGGCGATGGCAGAAATCGACCCAACCGTAGGGGACGCTGGTGCTTCCACCAACTGCGGCAGATTGCGTCGATCGCGACTTGAACAATGTCGACTGTGCCGCCGCCGGACTGGCTTGCAACGATGTCGCGCCAATCAACGAAACGAAGCCAAGCAGGAAAGAGGAGGTCAGGACGCCGGGGAAATGCCGCATTGCCAACACCACCGCAACCAGAGGGCCGGCACTGCGTTCGTGCGGAAACGGCAGCCCAGGCAGTTAAACACCTAACAATTTCCTAATGCCGATTGTGTTCACTTCAAGGTGCAGCCGGGAATTCAAACTGGAAAACGCAAGCATCAGCCGGCGCATTCGGTCTGACGCGACCATCAGGCGCCAGCGACGGACCTTTGTCATGCTTCCTGCACGCTGTCATATCCCGCCGTCTTTGCAGCCTTGGCAAATTACGATCAAAGGTTGCAAGCCAGCGCAATGAGCTGATTTCCCCAGATGCAGAGCATCTGCGAAATCCATTCCCTTCTTCGCGAGGTCGAGTGCGGACGACACCACCGCGCTGTCCGCGACCTCTACTGTTGGGAGCCCGCCAAATGTCCGCAGCGCGATGTCAGGCGCCGCATAACCGTAAGCGCCGGCGCAGCTCTCATGATGGCGCTCTCGGGTGCGCACGTCGCCTGGATTTTGCGAAAGATCGCTCGAACCGGGCTATTGCCGTCCTATGCACTTGGCATCGCGGCCATGACGTTTGTCACAGCTGCGCTGTATGTCTCCGGCCACGACGGGACCGTCGACTGCCTGAGTGCTTGGGTCAAATATGCGATCGGTGGCGTCATCGCCTTCCTGATTCTCTACACGACTTCGCGCCGGTCTATCGGCAAGGCATAACGGCCCGGCCAGCGGGGCCGTTCGCTCAGACCCGCGTGCCGCCCACCGTCATCTGGTTCATGCGCAGATGCGGCTGGCCGACGCCGACCGGCACGCCCTGTCCGGCCTTGCCGCACATGCCGATGCCGGTGTCGAGCTTCATGTCGTTGCCGATCATCGAGACGCGATGCATGGCGTCCGGACCGTTGCCTATCAGCATCGCGCCCTTGATCGGCTGCGTCACCTTGCCGTTCTCGATCATGTAGGCCTCGGTGCAGCCGAACACGAATTTGCCCGAGGTGATGTCGACCTGGCCGCCACCGAAGGAGACGGCATAGATGCCGTTCTTGACCGAGGCGATGATTTCGTCCGGCTCCATGTCGCCCGCCGTCATATAGGTGTTGGTCATGCGCGGCATCGGCTGGTGTGCGTAGCCTTCGCGGCGGCCGTTGCCGGTTGCCTTCATGCCCATCAGCCGAGCGTTCTGGCGATCCTGCATGTAGCCGACCAGCTTGCCGTCCTCGATCAGCACATTGCGGGCCGAAGGCGTGCCTTCGTCGTCGACTGTCAGCGAGCCGCGCCGCTCGGGCATCGTACCGTCGTCGACGACGGTCACCCCCTTGGCGGCGACCTGCTGGCCGAGCAGTCCGGCGAAGGCCGAGGTCTTCTTGCGGTTGAAATCGCCTTCCAGCCCATGGCCGACGGCCTCGTGCAGCATGACGCCCGGCCAGCCGCTGGACAAGACGATGTCGAAAGTGCCGGCCGGCGCCGGTATGGCCTCGAGATTGACCAGGGCTTGCCTGAGCGCCTCCTTGGCGGCGTGCTTCCAGCTGTCCTCGACCAGGAATTCGCCAAACGCCTTGCGGCCGCCCATGCCGTAGGAGCCGCTCTCCTGGCGGTCGCCATTGCCGACAACGACGGAGACGTTGACGCGGACCAGCGGGCGGATGTCGCGCACCACCTGGCCGTCGGCGCGCACGATCTCGACATGCTGCCAAGATGCGGCGAGCGATGCCGAAACCTGCCGCACGCGCGGATCCTCGGCGCGCAGCCAGGCGTCGATTTCCTGCAAGAGCTTTGCCTTGGCCTCGAAGGAGGGCGAGGGGATCGGGTTCTCTTCGCCATAGAGATGACGGTTGGTGCGGGCGGGTGCGGCGGCAAGCGTGCCGGAATAGCCGCCCTTGACGGTCGAAACGGCATCGGCCGCGCGCAGCAGCGAAGCTTCGGAGAGATCGCTGGAATGGGCATAGCCGCTGGCTTCGCCGGCAACCGCGCGCAGGCCAAACCCTTGGTCGGTGTTGAAGTTGGCGGTCTTCAGCCGGCCATTGTCGAACATCAGCGCTTCGCTCTCGCTGTATTCGAGGAACAGCTCGCCGTCATCGGCGCCGTTGATGGTTTCGGCGACGATCTGCTTGATGCGATCGTCTGAAATGTCGAATTGGCCGATCAGGCTGTTCATGGCGCGTCCGTTCACAGGAGGAATGGGTCTTTGCCACGATGTAGGCGCGAAGGTGCGCCGAGACAATCGCTCAGCCGCATTGTGAAGACAAAAGCGGTTTGCCAGCAGACCGTCGACGTCACTTCTGGTTGATGAAGCCGGTGATGTCGCCGGGCTTTCAGGGGAGGGCGGCGAAGCCGTCGGCAAAACCCTTGAGGTCGACCGGGATGCCGATGCCTTCTTCCGGGGTCTGGAAGACAATGAAGGTGGCCGACGTGCCGGTCTTCAGCGTGTCGAGAAGCGGCTTTTCGAGGATAACCTCGGCATAGCAGCCGTCCTGGAAACAGCGCACGAAATAGGCGCGACCGATGTCCTTGCCGTCGACATTGAGGCCAAGCCCGTTGGGCAAAAGCACGCCGAGCGGCGCCAGCACGCGCAGGATCTCCGCCTTGTTGTCGGCGGTGCGCAGCACGACGACCGACAGTCCCATCTCCGGACGGTCCTCGGCGACGACGTTCTGCATCATCACGCATTGTTCCGAGGTGGCACCGGCCGGCGTGTCGCAGATGATCGACCATGCGCCATGCGTCGAGCGAACGGTACCGCTCGGTTGCGCGGCGTTCGCCGTGCCGGACACGATCGCGGACAAGCCGATGCCAGACAGGGCGGCGAAAAAGATGACCTTCGCCCAGTTTCTCGAAAACCGAGAGTTTCTCGAAAGCCAGTAATTCATGACGGCTCCATTGCGAATCACGGCACTTTAAGCCGCGCCAAAGCCAAGTAAAGGACGAGACCGCACCAGGTCTGCCCCGAAAAAGCCAATACGGCGCTTTTCCCTGCCAATTTCGCCCGAATTGCGACGTTCGGCACGTGCGACCCGCGGGAATGCCGCTGTGGGTTCAATGTAGGCGATTCGGGGCTGCCGCGGCTGCCTCCAAAGGCACATCCGGGCTTGCGCGCAAAAATGCCGCACGGTTTCGTCCGCTCCTTTCTTGCGGAGGGAAAAAGAGTATGGTTTGAACCAGCTTGAAACTGTCGGGATTCCCGTCCCGGCATTGTTCGTTATTCTCGTGGGTACCACAGCGAGGAACTGGGAGACGATGAGGGCGATGAGAAATTTCCTGGCAAACGCCAAGGTTCCAGCAAGTGCCAAGTTTCTAAGTGCTTGTGCCGCTATCACGTTTTTCGCCGGCGCATCCGCCCATGCCGACCAGCCCAAGAACTGGGAGACAACCTTCCAGGCGCCGGCGACCGACATGATGCGGCAGATCGAGTGGTTCGGGAACTACACAATGTGGTTCATCGTCCCGATCACCATCCTGGTGCTGATTCTTCTCGCCTATTGCATCATCAGATTCCGCGCGAGCGCCAACCCGGTTCCATCCAAGACCAGCCACAACACGTGGATCGAGTTGATCTGGACGATCGGACCTGTCGTCATCCTGCTCCTCATCGCTATCCCCTCGTTCCAGCTGCTGACCGCGCAATATACGCCGCCGGAAGAAGCAAAGCTGACCGTCAAGGCGACCGGCAACCAGTGGAACTGGGACTACGAGTACCAGACCGACAACACGCTCTCTTTCAACTCCGCGATCCTCCAGGACGCCGAACGCGCCGCTGCCGGCAAGGAGGACCGCAAGGTCTACCCGCGCCTGCTGGCCGTCGACAACGAGCTGGTCGTGCCGGTCAACACCATGACCCGCGTGCTCGTCACCGCGACCGACGTGATCCACTCCTTCGCCATGCCGTCGTTCGGCATCAAGATCGACGCCGTTCCTGGTCGCACCAACGAGACCTGGTTCAAGGCGGAGAAGGAAGGTATTTTTTACGGCCAGTGCTCGCAGCTCTGCGGCAAGGACCATGCCTTCATGCCGATCGCCATCCGCGTCGTCTCCGATGCGCAGTTCAAGACCTGGCTGGCGGCAGCCAAGACCGATCTGCCCGGCGCCAACAAGACGCTGATGGCCGAGGTCGACGGCCAGAACAAGGTAGCGGCCGCCGGCAACTGATGCCGCGGGTTAGCAAGATTTAGGGAACGGAGCGGAACATGGCAGACGCTGCAGCTCACGACGGGCACGACCACAAGCCTTATCACGGCTGGGTGCGCTGGGTTTATTCGACCAACCACAAGGACATCGGCACGCTCTACCTGATCTTCGCGATCATGGCCGGCATCATCGGCGGCGCCTTGTCGGTCGCCATCCGCATGGAACTGCAGGAGCCTGGCATCCAGATCTTCAGCGGTCTGGCGCAGATGGTCTACGGCATGAACGGTGACGCCGCGATCGACGGCGGCAAGAGCATGTACAATGCCTTCGCCACCGCGCACGCCCTGATCATGATCTTCTTCATGGTCATGCCGGCGCTGATCGGCGGTTTTGCCAACTGGATGGTCCCGATCATGATCGGCGCGCCCGACATGGCGTTCCCGCGCATGAACAACATCTCCTTCTGGCTGCTGCCGCCGGCCTTCATCCTGCTGCTCACCTCGATGTTCATGCCGAGCGCTCCGGGTGCCTATGGCGTCGGGGGCGGCTGGACGCTTTATCCGCCGTTGTCGACCTCGGGCCAGCCCGGGCCGGCCATGGATCTGGCGATCCTGTCGATCCATATTGCCGGTGCCTCGTCGATCCTCGGCGCCATCAACTTCATCACCACCATCTTCAATATGCGCGCGCCTGGCATGACGCTGCACAAGATGCCGCTGTTTGCCTGGTCGGTGCTGATCACCGCCTTCCTGCTCCTGCTGTCGCTGCCGGTTCTGGCCGGCGGCATCACCATGCTGCTCACCGACCGCAATTTCGGCACCACCTTCTTTGCGCCCGATGGCGGCGGCGACCCGATCCTGTTCCAGCACCTGTTCTGGTTCTTCGGTCACCCTGAAGTGTACATCCTGATCCTGCCGGGCTTCGGCATCATCAGCCACGTCATCTCGACCTTCTCGAGGAAGCCGGTGTTCGGTTACCTCGGCATGGCCTACGCCATGGTGGCGATCGGCGCCGTCGGCTTCATCGTCTGGGCGCACCACATGTACACGACCGGCCTGTCGCTCGATACGCAGCGCTATTTCGTCTTCGCCACCATGGTCATCGCGGTGCCGACAGGCGTGAAGATCTTCTCCTGGATCGCGACGATGTGGGGCGGGTCGATCTCGTTCAAGACGCCGATGCTGTGGGCGCTGGGCTTCATCTTCCTGTTCACCATAGGCGGCGTCACCGGCGTCCAGCTGGCCAATGCCGGCCTCGACCGCTCGCTGCATGACACCTATTTCGTCATCGCCCACTTCCACTACGTGCTGTCGCTGGGCGCGGTGTTCGCCATCTTCGCCGGCTGGTACTACTGGTTCCCGAAGATGACCGGCTACATGTATTCGCCCGTCATCGCCAACACCCACTTCTGGGTCACCTTCGTCGGCGTGAACCTGATCTTCTTCCCGCAGCACTTCCTCGGTCTCGCCGGCATGCCGCGCCGCACCATCGACTACCCCGATGCGTTTGCCGGCTGGAACTATGTGTCGTCCATCGGCTCCTACATCTCGGCCGTCGGCGTCCTGATCTTCCTCTATGGCGTGTTCGAGGCCTTCCAGAAGAAGCGGATCGCCGGCGCCAACCCATGGGGCGAGGGCGCAACGACGCTCGAATGGCAGCTGCCTTCGCCGCCGCCCTTCCACCAGTGGGAACAGCTGCCGAAGATCAAGTAAGGCGGCTGCCCGCTCGAATACGAAACCGCCGGTCCGCCGGCGGTTTTGGCCAACGGATGATGGACTTAAGTACGCATGGCCCTTGTCGACGACCCATTGATTGACGAAGCGGGCTTTCGCATGTCGGAAGCGACGGCGGGCGATTTCTTCGCGCTGCTGAAGCCGCGCGTCATGTCGCTGGTGGTGTTCACCGCCTTTGTCGGCCTGGTCGCCGCCCCCGTGACCATCAACCCTCTGCTGGCGGTGATCGCCATCCTGGCTATTGCGATAGGTGCTGGCGCCTCCGGCGCGCTCAACATGTGGTACGATGCCGACATCGATGCCGTGATGACCAGGACCGCCAGCCGCCCGGTCCCGGCCGGTCGCATCCAGCCGCACGAAGCGCTGACCTTCGGGCTGGTGCTGTCGGTGCTGTCGGTGATGACGCTCGGCGTGCTGGTCAACTGGCTGGCGGCGACGCTGCTGGCCTTTACCATCTTCTTCTACGCCGTCGTCTACACGATGTGGCTGAAGCGCTGGACGCCGCAGAACATCGTCATCGGCGGGGCCGCCGGCGCCATTCCGCCCGTGATCGGCTGGGCCGCGGTGACCGGGACGGTCAGCCTCGAAAGCGTTGTCTTGTTCCTGATCATCTTCCTTTGGACGCCGCCGCATTTCTGGGCGCTGGCGCTGTTCAAGTCCGAGGACTATGCCAAGGCCGGCATTCCGATGATGCCCAACGTCGCCGGCCACGCTTCGACGCGCCGCCAGATCTTCGCCTATGCGCTGGTGCTGGCCCCGGTCGGCGTGCTGCCGTGGATGCTCGGCTATACCACGCCCTTCTATGGCGTGGCCGCCCTGTTGCTCGGGGTCGGTTTTGCCTGGTACGCGTGGAAAGTGCTTGGCATGGCCGACGATGACCGCGTCATGAAACCGGCCAAGGCCCTGTTCGCCTATTCGCTGCTTTATCTCTTCGCCATCTTCGCTGCCTATCTGGCCGACAGCGTTGTCGAACGCGCGCTTGCCATGGGTGGAGCATGACCATGATCGAGGAAAAGCTCGAGACCGTCACGTTGACCAAGCGTCAGAAGAAGGCGCAGCGCAGCCGTTCCATCGCCATCGGCGTGGCGCTGGCGCTGCTGGTGGTCATTTTCTACATCGCGACGATCGTGAAGTTCGGCCACAATCTGGGCACGATGTGATGAGCGTCGAGAAGTCCAGGAAAGCGGCGGGCAAGAACAGCAACGTCATCGTCGCGGCTGTCTGCCTCGCCTTCTTCACCGGCATGATCGGCATGGCCTATGCCGCGGTGCCGCTCTACAAGATGTTTTGCCAGGCGACCGGCTATGGCGGCACGACGCAACGTGCCGAGAAGCAGTATGCCGGCCGCGTGCTCGACCGCGAGATCACCGTCCGCTTCGATGCCAACGTCGCCGGCGTGCCATGGGAGTTCCAGCCGGTCCAGCGCTCGATGACGATGAAGATCGGCGAGACCGTGCAGGCGCACTACCAGGCGACCAACAAGTTCGATCGTTCCGTGACCGGCCGCGCCACCTTCAACGTGCAGCCTGAGCTGGCGGGACCCTATTTCAACAAGGTCGAGTGCTTCTGCTTCACCGACACGACGCTGAAGCCCGGCGAGACGCTGGACATGCCGGTCCTGTTCTACGTGGACCCCGACATCGTCGATGTGCCGGAGCTCAAGGACGTGAAGACGATCACGCTGTCCTACACGATGTTCCCGGTCGAGAAGACCAAGCCGGTCGCCTCCTCGGCGCCGGCCGATGGCAACAGCAAGACAATTTCGAATACCGAAGCAAATCTCGGGGGTTGATATGGCAGACGCGCACGCAAAACCACAGCATGACTATCATCTCGTCGACCCGAGCCCATGGCCTTTCCTAGGCTCGGTAGGGGCGCTCGTCATGGCCTTTGGCGGTGTCGCCCTGATGGAATATCTGAAGGGCGGGTCGTTCCCGGTCTTCGGCTTCAACATCGCCAATCCGTGGCTGTTCTTCATCGGCCTCGTGATCGTCCTCTACACCATGTTCGCCTGGTGGTCGGACACGATCAAGGAAGCGCATGAGGGTCATCATACGCGGGTCGTGTCGCTGCACCTGCGCTATGGCATGATCATGTTCATCGCCTCGGAGGTGATGTTCTTCGTTGCCTGGTTCTGGGCCTATTTCGATGCCAGCCTTTTTGCCGGTGAGGCACAGAACTACGCGCGCGCCACATTTACTGGTGGCGTCTGGCCGCCGAAGGGCATGGAGGTTCTCGATCCCTTCCATTTGCCGCTCTACAACACCGTCATCCTGCTGCTGTCGGGCACCACGGTGACCTGGGCGCACCATTCGCTTCTTCACGGCGACCGCAAGGGGCTGATCAACGGCCTGGTGCTGACCGTCGGCCTCGGCATGCTGTTCACCATGGTGCAGGCCTACGAGTACATGCACGCTCCGTTCGCTTTCAAGGATTCCATCTATGGCGCCACCTTCTTCATGGCGACCGGCTTCCACGGTTTCCACGTCATCATCGGCACCATCTTCCTGTTGGTCTGCCTGATCCGGGCGATGAAGGGTGATTTCACCCCCAAGCAGCATTTCGGCTTCGAGGCGGCCGCCTGGTACTGGCACTTCGTCGACGTGGTCTGGCTGTTCCTGTTCGCCTCGATCTACGTCTGGGGATCGGTCGGCGCGGTGATCGAGGGCCACTGATCCAGGCCTGAGGGATTTTCATTTCTGGAGGCGGCCGCGGCAACGTGGCCGCCTTCTTCTTTTTGGCGCAATGATCGCTGATCGATAGCCAATGCGACTGACAATCTTCCGGGCTATTTGCGCATTGATGATCGGGGCACTCCCGGCCTTTGCCGGCGAGAAGGTGGACCTGGTGCATGTTCACAAGGCCGAACGCCGGCTGGAACTGATCGGCGACGGCAAGGTCCTGCGAAACTACGGCATCGCGCTCGGCGGCGATCCCGTCGGGCACAAGCACCAGGAGGGCGATCAGCGCACGCCCGAGGGGAACTATGTCCTCGACTGGCGCAACCCGAACAGCATCGCGCACAGATCGATCCATATTTCGTACCCCAATGCCGACGATGAGGCCGCCGCCAAGGCGCGCAATGTCGGCGCGGGCGGCATGATCATGATCCACGGCCAGCCGAATGGTTATGGCTGGTGGGGCTGGCTGCTTCAATTGGTCGACTGGACCGACGGCTGCATTGCGGTTACGGACTCCGACATGGACGAAATCTGGGCGCTGGTGGCCGATGGCACACCGATCGAAATCGAGCGGTAAGCAATGAGCGACGACGCTCCCATGAGTGAAGACAGAGCGATCTGGCCGCCGATCGATCCGATCTCGGCCGGCCTGCATGGCCGCTGCCCGCGCTGCGGCGAGGGGCGGTTGTTCTCCGGCTTCCTCACTGTCGGCAAGCGCTGCGTCAATTGCGGCCTTGATTATTCCTACGCCGATGCCGGCGACGGGCCGGCGGTGTTCGTCATCCTGATCATAGGCTTCCTTATCGTCGGCCTGGCGCTCTGGGTTGAAGTCACGCTTAGCCCGCCGCTCTGGCTGCATCTGCTGGTCTGGATTCCGCTGGCTGTCGTGCTGTGCCTGGCGGCGCTGCGGCTGATCAAAGGCGTGCTAATGACGCTGCAATACCGCAACAAGGCGGCCGAAGGCCGGTTGGATCGCGGCGAATGAGCGAGGCAACCGTTAAAGCCGATGGCCGATCGCGGCCTAGGACGGCATTGCTGCTCGGCCTTGGCCTTGTGCTGTTCCTGATCCTGCTGGCGCTCGGCACTTGGCAGGTCCAGCGCCTGTATTGGAAGGAAGGCCTTCTGCAGACCATCGACCAGCGCACTCATTCAGCGCCGCGGCCGCTGGCCGAGGTCGAGAAAGAATTCGCAGCCACCGGGGACGTCGATTATACGCCCGTCACCGTCACCGGCACGTTCCTGCATCAGGGCGAACGGCATTTCTACGCAACCTGGGAGGGTGATGCCGGCTTCAATGTCTACACGCCGCTGGCGCTCGACGACGGCCGCTTCGTCCTGATCAATCGCGGCTTCGTGCCTTACGATCTGAAGGACGCCGCCAAGCGCGCCAAGGGACAGGTGACCGGCAGAGTGACGGTCACGGGGCTCGCTCGCAACCCCCTGCCAGCAAAGCCGTCGATGATGCTGCCCGACAACGATGTGGCGAAGAACATCTTCTACTGGAAGGACCGCGACGTCATGGCGGCGAGCGCGGGCCTGCCGGCTGGGTTCACGCTGGTGCCGATCTTCATCGACGCAGACAAGACGCCAAATCCAGGCGGATTGCCGGTTGGCGGCGTCACCATCATCGACCTGCCGAACAGCCATCTGCAATATGCCGTCACCTGGTACGGGCTTGCCGCAGCGCTCGCCGCCGTGCTCATCCTGCGGCTTCGTCGCCCCGCGAAAAAGGAATGAACGCGAGCGACGCCCCCTTTCTACCGATGCCCTTGACAGGGCAGGGGTGCGCACCTCATTTCGGCTTTGATCAACCGGCCCGGATTTAATGCTTCAGACAACCACCAAACCACCTCTGACGATCCGGCTCTGCCAGCCGCGCGGTTTTTGCGCCGGTGTCGACCGTGCCATCCAGATCGTCGTGCTGGCGCTGAAGAAATATGGCGCGCCGGTCTACGTCCGCCATGAAATCGTGCATAACCGCTACGTCGTCGAGGGGCTGCAAAGCCTTGGCGCCGTCTTCATCGAGGAACTCTCCGAGATCCCGGCCGAACATCGGCAGTCGCCCGTCGTGTTCTCGGCGCATGGCGTGCCGAAATCGGTGCCGGCGGATGCGAAGGCGCGCAATCTCTTCTATCTCGATGCCACTTGCCCGCTGGTGTCGAAGGTCCACAAGCAGGCGATGCGCCATCAGCGGCTCGGCCGTCATGTGCTGTTGATTGGTCACGCCGGACATCCCGAGGTGATCGGCACCATGGGCCAGCTCCCGGACGGAGCGGTGACCCTGATCGAAACCGAAGCCGATGCCGCAAAGCTCTCGCCCGTCGATCCGCAGGCGCTAGGCTTCGTTACCCAGACCACATTGTCGGTCGAGGACACCGCCGGCATCATCCGCGCCTTGCAGGATCGCTTTCCGGCGCTGCAGGCGCCAGCGGCGGAATCGATCTGCTATGCCACCACCAACCGCCAGGAAGCCGTCAAGGACACCGCGCCGGGCGCCGATCTCTATCTGATCGTCGGCGCGCCGAATTCATCCAATTCGCGACGACTTGTCGAAGTGGCGGAGCGTGCAGGCGCCACCATGTCGCTTCTCGTGCAGCGCGCCGCCGAGATTCCGTGGAATGACATCGGCAACATTTCGACGCTCGGCCTGTCGGCCGGCGCGTCGGCGCCCGAAATCATCGTCGACGAGATCATCGACGCGTTCCGGCAGCGCTTCGATGTCACGATCGATCTGGCCATCACGGCCACGGAAACGGAGGATTTTCCGGTCATGCGGGTACTGCGCGATGTCGAACTGACGCGGGCCGACATGGCCTTCGTCAATGGAGCCGCGTAAGGCACATGGCGGTCTACACTGACGTCGCGGAAGGCGAACTCGGCGCATTCCTGAAGCACTATCCGGTCGGCGATCTCCTGTCCTACAAGGGCATCGCCGAAGGCACCGAGAACTCGAACTTCCTGCTGCACACCTCGAGCGGCTCCTACATCCTGACGCTCTATGAGAAACGCGTCGAGAAGGCGGATCTGCCGTTTTTCCTCGGGCTGATGGGCCATCTCGCCTACAAGGGCGTGTCCTGCCCGCTGCCGGTGACCGCCCATGACGGCAGCGTCATCGGCACGCTCGCCGGCCGGCCGGCGGTCATCATCACCTTCCTGGAAGGGCTTTCGTTGCGGCGGCCCACAGCCACGCATTGTGCCGAGGTCGGCAAGGCGTTGGCGCAATTGCATCTGGCCGGCGCCGATTTTTCGATGACGCGTCCGAATGCCCTGGCCATCGACGGCTGGCGCAAGCTCTGGGACGCAGCGCGCGACCGCGCCGACGAGGTCGAGCCGGGCCTGGCGGCCGAGGTTGATGCCGACTTTGCCGATTTTGAGCGCAACTGGCCCAAAGACCTGCCGCAAGGCATCATTCATGCCGATCTTTTCCCGGACAACGTTTTCTTCCTCGGCGAAAAGCTCTCCGGCCTGATCGACTTCTATTTCGCCTGCGACGACCTCTATGCCTACGATGTCGCCACCTGCCTCAACGCCTGGTGCTTCGAGAAGGATTTTTCCTTCAACCTGACCAAGGGCAAGGCGCTGCTCGCCGGCTACCAGAGCGTCCGGCCCCTGAGCGACCAGGAAAAGGCTGCGCTGCCGATGCTGGCGCGCGGTTCGGCGTTGCGCTTCATGCTGACCCGGCTGTACGACTGGCTGACCGTCCCCGATGGCGGGCTGGTGATGAAACGCGATCCGACCGAATACATCAGAAGGATGCGGTTCCACCGGGCGATCAAATCTCCTTCGGAATATGGATTGGCCTGATATCATGAGCAAACAGGTTGAGATCTTCACCGACGGCGCTTGTTCGGGCAATCCCGGCCCTGGCGGCTGGGGCGCGATCCTGCGCTTCAACGGCACCACCAAGGAGCTTTCCGGCGGTGAGGCCGAGACGACCAACAACCGGATGGAACTGTTGGCTGCTATCTCGGCGCTGAACGCGCTGAAGGAACCGTGCACGGTCGAGCTTCACACCGACAGCAAATACGTCATGGACGGCATTTCCAAGTGGATCCACGGCTGGAAGAAGAACGGCTGGAAGACCGCCGACAAGAAGCCTGTCAAGAACGGTGAACTCTGGCAGGCGCTCGACGAGGCCAACAAGCGCCACAAGGTCACCTGGAACTGGGTCAAGGGCCATGACGGCCATGTCGAGAACGAGCGCGCCGACGAACTCGCGCGCGAAGGCATGGCGCCGTTCAAGAAAGGCCCGTTCAAGCCTGCAGCAGCGCCAAAGCCTGCTGCGCCGGCAATCGCGAAGGTGCGGCGCTCGACCCAGAGCTATTGAATTTCAGGAGCGGCGCGGCTCGGGTACGAAGAAGCGGATCAGCCAGCGGGCGGCGGCAACTACTACGATATCGGCGCGCATCCCGTTGTCTACGGCTGGCAGCCGATCGACAGGCCGACACAGCCGTAAGCGCTTATCGTATCAGCAGCGCCGTGCCCCAAAGCCCAAGTGCGAACACCGTGTGCGACACCAGGTTCAGCGCCCGGATCCGCATCGGGTTGGGCCGCTTCGAGGCGGCCCAGCCGGCGCCCATGCCGGGTGCCAGCAGGAACCAGCCGGCGCCGACGGTGACAATGCCGAGGATGAAGGCCGGCAGAAATGTCGGCGCGGCAAGCCAGCCCGCTCCGGCCAGCACCACCAGGATGATGCCGTAGATGATGCCGACAAAATAGTGAAAGGCCCAACCCAGCGCCTTTTCATGCGCGTATGGTGCTGTATCGCCGATATCGTCGTGAAAGACCTTGTCACGGAGATGCCAGACCCAGCGGCCGACCGGCCCCCAGTTCGGCCGTGGCTGGCCGAACGCCTTGTGCAGGAAGATGGCCCAGAGATCCATCAGCACGGTGGCGCCGACGCCGATCGCGATAGCGCGCCAGAAGATGTCAAACATCGCTAGGATCCCCCCAAAGCAACCCATGAACCACAAGCGCCATCGCCGTTGCGGCCGAAGGCGCACTGAAGTTCAGAGCTGTCCCAGAATATGGGCCGCGCCGGACTCGTCGACACCGGGCTTGGTCTCGACATTGAGCGCGGTGACCTTGCCGTCGTCGACGATCATCGAAAATCGCTTCGAACGCAGCCCCATGCCGCTGGCGGAAAGGTCATTGTCGAGGCCCACTGCCTTGGCGAAATCGCCACTGCCGTCGGCCAGGAACAGGATCTTGCCCTCGCCGCCGGTGAAGCGCGCCCAGGCGCCCATGACATGGACGTCATTGACCGAAACGACGGCGATGGTGTCGACGCCGCGCGCCAGGATGGCGTCATGGTTCTCGAGATAGCCGGGCAAGTGGTTGTTGCTGCAGGTCGGCGTGAAGGCGCCGGGAACTCCAAACAGAACGACCTTTTTGCCCGGGAAGATCTCGGCCCCGGTGATCGGCTTGGCGCCGTCGTCGGTCATCGTCTTGAAGGTCACGTCAGGCAGCTTGTCGCCAACGGAAATGGTCATGGATTCCTCGCTTGGGAAAATGGGGAAGGACGTGTCTTTGCGTAGCGAACCCAACGGCTTCCTGCAACCGTTGCGATGGGCTGGATCAAGGGAAAGGCAGAACCCCTTCGACAGCGCCCGCCGCACTCGTCAGCGTATAGTGAAGCCCGCCATCGGTCGGCGTCGTCGAGGGGCGGTCGAGGATCGGCACGGTGAAAATCAGCTTGCCGTCCTTTTCGCTGCGGGCCGGGGTGCCGAACATGTAATCCCGCTCGCCGGCAACGAAGAAATCCGCCGCCGCCGGATCGCCGGGAAAGCTCGCCTCGACAATCAGCGTCTCATGGTCGCCCGGCAGCACATTGATGCCGAAATCGGACCTCGCGGGCGCAGGCAGTGCCGTAAAACTCGCCTTCACCAGCGCCGCGTCCTCGGCATTGTCCGGATCGGAGGCGGGGTCGACGGTCAGCCGCGTCTGCACCGGAATGCAGATCGTTTCGCAGATGCCGAGAAAGATGTCGGCATCGATCACCGCCGGCTGGTTCGGCGTCGCCAGCGTGAATGTCACCGGCAGAGAGACCGGATAGTTGTAGCCCGCCCATTTGCCATAGCCGTCGTCATGGCGCTGCGGCGCCGGAAACGACAGAGCGGCGTCGGCGATGTTGGTGCTGGCCGAAATGTCGAGTTGCGGCGGCACGCCCGCGTCTCCCGGATCGCGCCAATATGTCTTCCAGCCGGGCTTGAGCGCTATGTCGAGAACGCCCTGTATGCGGCCGGCATCGTCGGCTTTGCCTGATGTAACCAGCCGGACCTTGCCGCCTTCGCTGTTGTACCACGCCGACGAAGAGGCGGCGGCGGGAAGAGCGGTGGCCGATCCGATGGCGGCGCCGAGCAGCAGGATTTTCAAGCTTCGCATGGCGGTGATTTGATCGTCCGTTCGTGGCCGCGCAATGATTTCATGGCCTTGCCGGTATCATATTTGCGTGACTTCGAGGGAGAAGAATGTTCGAGCCGCCGCCACAGGCTTTGGTCGAATCCAGCACGGCGCATCTTTTCGGCGCTTTGGAAACGCGTTACGCTCCCTTCATGGACTTGTTGCGCCACAAGAAGACGGTCGCCAGTCGCGGCTTTCTCGACGATCAGTTCCTGATTGCCATGCCCGGCATGAAGGACGACCGTTTCACGCGCTCGGTCATCTATGTCTGCGCCCATTCCGATGAAGGCGCCATGGGCCTGATCATCAACCAAACGCAGCAGATGCTGTTTCCGGACTTGCTCGTGCAACTGGGCATCATGAACGAGCAGGAGGCAATCCGCTTGCCGGCTCAGGCCCGCGATTTCGTCGTGCGCAATGGCGGCCCCGTGGATCGCAGCCGGGGCTTCGTCCTGCATTCGGGCGACTATCGGGTGGAATCGTCGCTGACCGTTTCCGACGACATCTGCCTGACGGCGACCGTCGACATATTGCGCGCCATATCGTCCGGCCGCGGGCCTCGTCATGCGCTGATGGCGCTCGGCTATTCCGGCTGGGGCGCCGGCCAGCTGGAGACCGAGATCGCAGAAAATGGCTGGCTGACCTGTCCGGCCAGTGCCGAGCTTCTGTTCGACACCGATATCGAGCGCAAATACGACCGGATCCTCGCCTCGATCGGTATCGACCTTGCGCATCTCAGCCTCGCTGCCGGACACGCCTGATCCGTTTACGCTTGCGTCAGCGGATACTGCTCTTTCAGCGTCTTCAGCACCTGGTCGCCCGGCATCGGCGCGCCGAACATGAAGCTCTGGACATATTCGCAGCCCATCTGGCGCAGTTCCAGCGCGTCGCTCTCGTCCGAAATGCCCTCGGCGACGACGGACAGGCCGAGTTCATGCGCCATGTTGACCATCGATTTCAGCAGCACCGCGCGCTTGGGCGTGTTGTCGTCGACGAAGCTCTTGTCGATCTTGATGGTGTCGAAGGGGAAACGCGTCAGATAGGCCAATGAGGAATAGCCGGTGCCGAAATCGTCCAGCGACAGGCCGATGCCGAGCTGCTTCAGCTTGGTCAGCACATGGGCGGTCTGCTCGGGATTGTCCATGACAAGCGATTCGGTGAGTTCGAGCCGGAAGCAGCGCGGCTTCAGATTGGCCCGAGCGATGACCGAGCGGACGTCGCTGACCAGGTCGCGGCGGATCAACTGGCGGCTGGACAGATTGACCGAGACCGACAGCGGCGCGTCGCCGATCTGCTTTTGCCAGCTGGCGAGGTCTTCCGCCGCTTGCTGCATGGCAAACAGGCCGAGCTGCACGATCAGGCCGCAGCTTTCGGCGACCGGGATGAAATCCGCCGGCGGGATCATGCCGCGGCGCGGGTGGTCCCAGCGCAGCAGCGCCTCGAAGCCGGCGACGCTGCCGTCCTCGAGCCGCACGATCGGCTGGTAGGCAAGCGTGAATTCGCGTCGCTCGATGGCGCGGCGCAGGTCGGATTCGAACTGCAGCCTGTCGGTGCCGACAGTGCGGAAAGCCGGACGGAACGGCTCGATCCTGTCGCCGCCGAAGCGCTTGGCCTGATGCATGGCAAGCTC
This sequence comes from Mesorhizobium sp. AD1-1, assembly GCF_020164655.1. NCBI lineage: Bacteria > Pseudomonadati > Pseudomonadota > Alphaproteobacteria > Hyphomicrobiales > Phyllobacteriaceae > Mesorhizobium > Mesorhizobium sp. AD1-1. Next base: position 21,908 of record NZ_JAIUGP010000025.1, on the reverse strand, counting down.
GGCATCCTTGACCATGTCCTCGGCCGACATCTGTGGCGAATTCCAGGTGATCAATCCGATCGAGGCGGTCAGCACGATCTCGCGCTTGGCAAAGGTGATCGGATTGTTGATAGCATGCTTGATGGCATCCGCCACGGCGGCGATGCGGGCCGGGTCCTGTTCGGACAACAGCATCAGCGCGAACTGGTCGCCGGCAAAGCGCGACAGCGAGTCCTTCGGCTTGAGCAGCCGGTGCAGGCGACGCGCGATGGTCAAGAGGATGGTGTCGCCGGCCGAGATGCCGAGTCCGTCATTGACCTGCTTGAAACGGTCGATGTCGATGACGAAGACGGTCGGGCGCACCTTCTCTTCGGTGCGCGCGATCGAGATGATCGCTTCCAGCCGGTTCATCAAAAGTTCGCGGTTCGGCAGGCCGGTCAGGTTGTCGTGCACGGCATCGTGCAGCAGCCTTTCCTCGGACTTTTTCTGCTCCGTCACGTCGACCATGGTGCCGACGCAGCGGATGACCTCTCCATCGGATCCGATGACCGGGCGCGCGCGCAGCGAGAACCAGTGATAGTGGCCGTCAGCGCCGCGCAGTCGGAAGTTCTGCGACACGCGGCCGCGCCGGTGCTCGAGCACGACGTCGAGCGTCGTGCGGAACGTGTCGCGGTCGTCGGCATGCAGCACCGGCAGCCAGTTACGCGCCGCACCGCCGAGGCTGTTCGGTGCCAGCCCGAGTTGGATGCTGACATCGGGCTTGGTGACGACGCGGTCGCGCAGCACGTCCCAGTCCCATACCGTGTCGCCCGATCCGGCGACAGCAAGCGCCTGCCGCTCCAGATCGGAGAACAGGCCCTGATGCAGCGCGCCGCCGGCAAAGGCATGCTGCATGACAGTGAAGCCGATCAGCAGGATGATCAGGATCAGCCCGCCGCCCAGGGCCGGCTGGGCGATGTCGTTGTCGAGCATGCCGGTGATCGCCATCCACGATCCGCATAGCCACAACAGCACCATGACCCAACTGGGCACCAGCATGATCGCACGATCATAACCACGAATCCCGAGGAAGATGATCAGGCCAAGCCCCGTCAGTGCGGTGGCGGCGAAGGACAGTCTGGCGATGCCGGCGGCGACCGCCGGATCGACGATCGCAACGCCGGCGATCAGCACCAGCCCGAGGATCCAGACCAGTGCGCCATAACTGAAATGGCCGTGCCATCGGTTGAGGTTGAGATAGGCGAACAGGAACACCACGAAGGTTCCCGCCAGCGCCACCTCCGTTCCCGCCCGCCACATCTGCTCATTGCCGGGCGAGATCTCGATGACCTTGTTGAGGAAGCCGAAATCGACGCAGATATAGGCCAGTACCGCCCAGGCAAGCGCGGCGGTCGCGGGGAACATCGAGGTCCCCTTGACCACGAAAAGGATGGTCAGGAACAGCGCCAGCAGGCCCGCAATGCCGATGACGATGCCGCGAAACAGCGTGTAGGAATTGACCGAGTCCTTGTAGGATTCGGGATCCCAGAGGTAGACCTGCGGCAGCTTCGGCGAGGCCAGTTCGGCGATGAAGGTGATCACCGTGCCGGGGTTCAGCGTCACCCGGAAAACGTCGGCGTCGGGACTGGTCTGGCGGTCGAGCGCGAAGCCTTCGCTGGGCGTGATGGCAGCGATGCGGGTCGAGCCCAGATCCGGCCAGAAGATGCCGGAATTCACCAGGCGGAAATGCGGTGCGACGATCAGCCGGTCGAGCTGCTGGTCGGTGGTGTTGGCGAGCGCGAAGACAGCCCAGTCGCCGGTCGAACGGGCATCATTGGCCTCGACCTCGATGCGCCGAACGATGCCGTCCGGACCCGGCGCGGTCGACACCTGGAAATTCTCGCCCTGGTTGCGGTAGATCTCGACGGCGCCGGAAAGGTCGAGCGCGACGTCGTCGCGGGCGATCTTGATCGGCTCGACGGCGAAGGCCGACGATGCCGCCCACAGCGTCAGGAGTGTCGCGAGGACAATGGCGAACAGCGGCCCGTTGCGCAGGAATTTCGTCAAAATCAGTCCTTCGTTCCAACGCCCGGCGGATCGTCCGCGATCCGGGCGTAGAGGTAGTGGTCCTGCCAGATGCCGTTGATCCTGAGATAGGATCGCAGCAGTCCTTCGCGCCGAAATCCGGCTTTTTCAAGCACGCGGATCGACCTGATATTGTCGGGAATACAGGCCGCTTCGATCCGGTGCAACCTCAGCGTATCGAAGGCGAAGCGGGTCACCACCTTGACCGCGTCGGTCATCAGGCCGCGGCCGCCGAAGCGCTCGCCGATCCAGTAGCCGACATGGCCGCTTTGCGAGACACCATGGCGTATGTTGCCGAGCGTGATGCCGCCGGCAAGCTTGCCGCTGCTCCTCTCGAAAATGAAGAAGGCGATAGCGGTTCCCTGAGCATAATCCTCGCGGTAGCGGCTGATGCGCAGCCGCCATGCGTTGCGGTCGAGTTCATCGGGAGTCCAGCGTGGCTCCCATGGTTCGAGGAAAGCGCGGCTTTCCCCGCGCACCGCCGCCCACTCGCGATAGTCGTTGGTGAACGGCACGCGCAGCGTGACACGGTCGCCCTTCAGTGCCGGCAGGTCACGGCGAAAGAAAGGGAGCGCGAACATGGCGCTTTGAGGGGCTTAGACGGCGAGCTTGCGGGCCGCGGTCTGCGTGCCCGCGAGCGATTCGAGGATCGCCTCGTAGGGCGCCAGTGTGCCCACAGGCCCGACAGCGGTAAGCGTCGGCTTGGTCGAGAACAAACGCGACGATAGATCGGTCAGCCGCTCGATCGTCAGCGCCGCCAGCCGTTCCATCAGTTCCTCCTTGGCGATCGGCCGGCCGAACAGAAGCAGTTGCCGTGCGATCTGCGAAGCGCGGCTGGCCGGGCTTTCGGCTGACATGATCAGTCCGGCGCGATATTGGGCGCGCGCCCGGTCGAGTTCTTCCTGCAGGATCTTCTCACCGGCCTTCTGCAGTTCGTCGATGATGACAGGCACCAGTTCGGCGATGTCGCTCTGGCCGGTCGCTGCATGGACGCCGAAGACGCCGGTGTCGGAAAAGCCCCAATGGAAGGCATAGACCGAGTAACACAGGCCGCGCTTCTCGCGGACCTCCTGGAACAGGCGCGACGACATGCCGCCGCCGAGGATCATCGACAGCACCTGCGAGGCGTAGAAGTCGCGCACATGATAGGCCCGGCCTTCGAACCCCAGCACGATCTGCGCGTCCATCAGGTCGCGGTCCTCGCGAAAATCGCCGCCGACATATTGCGCATATTGCGGGATGGTGCTGTCGGCCTTGCTGCGGAAGCCGCCGAGCTGCTTTTCGACCTCGCGCACGAAATTGTCATGCTTGATGTCGCCGGCGGCGACAATCACCATGCGCTCGGCGCCATATTGCCGCTCTATGAAGTCGTGAAGTTGTTTCGAGGTGAAGGACTTGACCGTTTCGGGCGTGCCGAGAATGGAGCGCCCAATCGTCTGATGGCGATAGGCGGTTTCCGTGAAACGGTCGAAGACGATGTCGTCGGGCGTGTCGTGCGCGGCGCCGATCTCCTGCAGGATCACATGCTGTTCGCGTTCGAGTTCCTGCGGGTCGAATTCGGACTCCTGCAGGATGTCGGCAAGAATGTCGACGGCCAGCGGCACGTCGTCGGAGAGCACCCTGGCATAGTAGGAGGTGGTCTCGACGCTGGTGGCGGCGTTGATTTCGCCGCCGACGTCCTCGATCTCCGAGGCGATTTCGAAGGCGCTCCGCCTTTTCGTGCCCTTGAACGCCATGTGCTCGAGCAGATGGGCCATGCCATGCTCGTCGTCACGTTCATTGCGGGCACCCGACTTGACCCAGGCACCAAGGGCAACCGATTCGATGCTTTGAAGGGTTTCGGTGGCGACTGTCAGGCCGTTCGACAGACGGCTTACCTCAACACCCATATGGCTACTACTCCCTAACGCGCCGCCCGCGCGCGGCGGCCGACGTAATCTTCCACCATTTTCAGGTCGGATGGAAGTACCGTGTATTTTTCCTCCGATGTCATCAACCCACCTAGCCACGCGGGCAGTGCGGGCGACACGCCGCTGGCGGCTTCGACGGCGGCCGGGAATTTTGCCGGGTGCGCTGTACCCAGCACCACCATCGGCACGGCGCCTGACGCCTTGCCTGCGGCGACATGCACGGCTGCCGCAGTGTGCGGATCGAGCAGATAGTTGCTGGTCGCGAGCGTCGAGCGGATGGTGGCGGCGACCTCGTCCATATCAGCGCGGCCGGCGTCGAATTCGGACCGCATCCCGGCAATTTGGTGGGGTTCGATGGTGAAAGCACCGGACTGCTTCAGGCCGTCCATGTAGCGCCGCACGGTCGCGGCGTCACGGCCGGAGGCCTCGAACAGCAAGCGTTCGAAATTCGACGACACCTGGATATCCATCGACGGCGACGTGGTCGCAAAGACGCCCTTGGTGCGGTATTCGCCGGTCGAAAAAGTGCGCGCCAGGATGTCGTTGTCATTGGTGGCAATGACCAGCCGATCGATCGGCAAGCCCATCTTCTTGGCGGCATAGCCGGCAAAGATATCGCCGAAATTGCCGGTCGGCACGGTGAAGGAAACCGGCCTGTCCGGCGCGCCGAGCGACAGCGCCGAGGAGAAATAATAGACGATCTGGGCCATGATGCGGGCCCAATTGATCGAATTGACGCCCGAAAGCGCCACCCGGTCGCGAAAGCCGTGATCGTTGAACATGTCCTTGAGCAGGCCCTGGCAATCGTCGAAATTGCCTTCGATCGCCAGCGCATGGACGTTTGCAGCCGTCGACGTCGTCATTTGCCGCTGCTGCACCGGCGAGACGCGGCCATGCGGGAAAAGGATGAAGATGTCGGTCCGGCTGCGACCGGCAAAGGCATCGATGGCAGCCCCGCCGGTATCGCCCGAGGTGGCGCCGACGATGGTGGCGTGCTGGTCGCGTTCGGCAAGCACATGGTCCATCAGCCGGGCCAGAAGCTGCATCGCCACGTCCTTGAAGGCGAGCGTCGGCCCGTGGAAGAGTTCCAGGACGAAGGTGTTGGGGCCGGTCTGCACCAGCGGGCAGACGGCCTCGTGGCGGAAGGTGGCATAGGCTTCCCGCACCAGCCGCTCGAAGACGGGCGCCGGGATTTCGCCGCCAAGGAACGGCGACAGCACGCGGATGGCAAGGTCGGGATAGGCAAGGCCGCGCATGGCGCGGATCTCGGCGGCGGAAAACTGTGGCCACTCGCGCGGCACGTAGAGCCCGCCGTCGCGCGCCAGCCCAGCCAGCACTGCGTCGGAAAATCCAAGAACGGGGGCTTCCCCGCGGGTACTCACATAGTGCATGTCACAATTCCGTTACTGCCTGGCTTTTTCCGTCCACCGCAAGGTGGTTAATTCTGCGCTGGCTCAGTCGCATTTTTGCCGCGCGGTTGATATACGTCACCAGCTTTGCGAGAGGGAAGTGCAGTTTCATGGCGTTTCGTACATTCAGTGGTCGCTTTTTGGCGGGTCTTGCGCTCACCGGCTTTATGCTTGCCGCCGCCGGCTGCCAATCGGGCGACAATGGCATCCTGAACCTCGGCATCGGCAAGAAGGAGGACCCGACGGCGCCACCGCCGCCGCAGGATCCCAAGATCCTGGCCAGCCAGTTGCAGGCCTATTGTCCCAGGGTGACGGTGCGGGACGGCACGGCCTTCTTCAACACCTATTCCAGGGAAGCTCAGAAGCCCAAGCCCAGGATCAAGAAGACCGGCGATGCCGCGCAGGATGCCGCGGCCCAGGCCGAGGCTGACGCCGCAGCTGCAACGCCGCCCGACGATTCGGCCAATATCATCTACCAGGCGTCGGTCAGCGACGTGACACGCGACTGCAGCCGTGCCAACGGCCAGTTGACGATGAAGATTGCGGTCGCCGGCAAGATTGTCCCCGGACCGAAGTTTTCTCCAGGCACGATCACCATGCCGATCCGAACGGCGGTGATGCACGGCACCGAGGTCCTCTATTCGCAGCTCCACCAGTATCAGGTCCAGGTCACCGATCCTTCGGTTGCCACGCAGTTCGTCTTCACCGATTCCAATGTCGTCGTGCCCGAGCCGACGGCCCAGGATTATCAGGCCTTTGCCGGCTATGACGAAACCGCGCATCAGGCAACGGCCGACAAGTCGAAGAAGACCCGCCGCAAGAGGGCTGCCGCGACGAACTAGGTCTCGGCAGTTGCATGAGGCGTGCGTCGCGGCGCACGCTTCTCAGGCGTCCGACCACTCCGACAGCGCGGCGATCACGCTTTTCAGCTCTGCCCAGCGGCGGATCACCGTTTCGGCGCCGGCCTCGGTGAGCGCGTCGGCATGGCCGGGATAACTGTGTCCCGCGCCGGTGAAGCCGATCACCCGCATGCCCGCCGCCCTTGCGCCGTGGACGCCGTGCACGGAATCCTCGATAACGAAAGTGTTCGCCGGGTTGGCGCTGAGTTTCTCCGCCGCAAACAGGAACACGTCCGGCGCCGGTTTCGTTTTCCCGGTCGGTGTTTCCATCGCCGAAAAAATCCGGTCGGCGAAAAACGGCAGAAGATGCACCTTCTCCAGCATGAATTCGATCCTCTCGGAGCGTGAATTCGAGCAGACACAGCGCGGCACCGTTACCGCGGCAACGGCCTCGCGCGCGCCATCGATGGCGCGGACGTCACTGCGCAGTTTGCGGTCGACCAATTGTTCCTCCCTGTCGATAAGAGAGGCCTGGAAGGGAATGCGGGACTTTTCCTCGACCCGCAGCATGATGTCCTTGAAGGTCAGGCCGGCATAGCTCTCCGAAATCTCCTCAGCCGATATCTCGTATCCGGCCAGGGTCAAAAGCTCGGCGTCGACGCGGGCGGCGATGATCTCGGAATCGACGAGCACGCCGTCGCAATCGAAGATGACAAGGTCTGGCTGGGGCATGGTGATCCGGACAATGGGAGGGCGAAGTGGCCTCGGAAGGCTCAGGCGGCGCGGCATACACCAACAGGGCCGCCTTCGCAAATTCGCCACACCAGTCCTCGGCCTTCACGGAATATTTACGCTGATCGGTAACCATAACCAGGAGTAAACAGTAACGCGTGCCTTGGGTGTCAGAATGTCTGCCGTGCGTCTTCTCGACGAGCTTTCCCACGCTCCCCAGCAATCCGAATGGCTGGACACGATCCTCAAGGGCGACTGCGTTGCCGCGCTAGACCGGCTGCCCGAAAAATCGATCGACGTCATCTTCGCCGATCCGCCCTACAATCTGCAGCTCGACGGCGACCTGCACCGCCCTGATCAGTCGAAGGTCGACGCCGTTGACGACGATTGGGACCAGTTCGAGAGTTTCGAGGCCTATGACGCTTTCACGCGTGCCTGGCTGCTGGCGGCGCGCCGGGTGCTGAAGCCCAACGGCACCATCTGGGTCATCGGCTCCTATCACAACATCTTCCGTGTCGGCGCCAAGATGCAGGATCTTGGCTTCTGGATCCTCAACGACGTCGTCTGGCGCAAGACCAACCCGATGCCGAATTTCCGCGGCCGCCGCTTCCAGAACGCACATGAGACGATGATCTGGGCCACGCGCGATCAGAAGGGCAAGGGCTATACCTTCAATTACGAAGCGATGAAGGCGTCCAACGACGACATCCAGATGCGCTCCGACTGGCTGTTTCCGATCTGCACCGGCGGCGAGCGGCTGAAGAACGACAATGGCGACAAGCTGCACCCGACGCAGAAGCCGGAAGCGCTGCTTGCCCGCATCATGATGGCCTCGACCAAACCGGGCGACATCGTGCTCGATCCGTTCTTCGGCTCCGGCACCACGGGCGCGGTGGCCAAGCGCCTCGGCCGCCATTTCGTCGGCATCGAGCGCGAGCAGGCCTACATCGACGCCGCCAACGAGCGCATCGACGCAGTGCGGCCGCTGGAAGAGGCCGACTTGACCGTTCTCACGGGCAAGCGCGCCGAGCCGCGCGTTGCATTCGTCAGCCTGATCGACACCGGCCTGATGATGCCGGGTGCGACGCTCTACGATGCCAAGAAGCGCTGGGCGGCCAAGGTGCGGGCCGACGGCACGGTGGCGATCGGCGACAGCGCCGGTTCGATCCACAAGGTCGGCGCCGAAGTGCAGGGGCTGGATGCCTGCAACGGCTGGACCTTCTGGCATTATGAGCGCAGCGGTGGCCTGACCCCGATCGACGAGCTTCGCCGCATCGCGCGGCTCGGCATGGAGCGGGCAGGGGCCTGAGCCCCTGCCAATTGCTTCGAATGCCGTTGATTCAAAGGCTCAACGGATCGCGCGAAGCGATTCAAATCAGGCCTTGATTCCGAGACGTTCAAGGTCTGCTTGAAGCGTCCTTGCGTCGGTGAACAGCACCGATTGCCAGCCTGCCGCCTTGGCGCCGTCGACATTCTTCTGGCTGTCATCGATGAACAGCGTCGCGGCCGGTTCGAGGCCGAATGCGGCGACGTGGTGATCGTAGATGGCCCGGTCGGGCTTGATCTGGCGGATGTCAGCCGACACCGTCACGCCGCGCGGACGATTGAGAAAATCGAAGCGTTCGCGTGCCTCGGCCAGCGTGTCGCTGGCAAAATTGGTCAGCATGGTCACGTCGTGGCCGCTCTCGATCAGACCGACCATGATGGCGACGCTGTCCTCATAGGCATGCGGCACCATCTCGTGCCAGTGGCGGCGGAAACCGCGGATGTTTTCCGCGTGATCGGGGTGGTCCGCGATCAGCAGCGCCTCGGCCTCTGCCCAGGTCCGGCCGCGATCCTGCTCGATGTTCCAATCATGCGTGCAGACATTGTCGAAAAACCACTTTCTCTCTTCGGCATCCGGAATGAGGCGGCTGAACGGAATGTTGGGATCGTAGTGGATCAGCACGCGGCCGATGTCGAAAACGATGTGGCGTATTTCAGTCATGGGGCCTCTTTGCACTGTGTGGCGACGGCTTTTTCGTCGCGCCGGGTATCGCAGCCTCGATGGCCTTTTTCATGACAGTCGGCAGCGCCTCGCCGGAAATCTCGTGAGCGAGCGACCAGAAATGCCCGTCTGGCGCATCACCTTTGATTAGAGCGTGAAAGACTTCGAGTTCGAGAGCGAAATGCGTGAAGACATGCGCAATGCGGCCCGCATGCCGCCAGTCGGCGGGAAACGGCGCGGCCGCTTGCGTGGTTGCCCCATCGATGCGCGCGGTCCAGCCTGTCGTCGGCACCTCGGTCATGCCGCCGAGCAAGCCCTTCTCGGCCCGTTTGCGCAGAAGGATGGCGCCGTCGGCCCGCACGGCGATAAAGGCCGCGCCGTGCCGCTGCGGCTTGTCGGCCTTGGGCAGGCGCACCGGGAAGTGCTCGGGATCGCCTGAAACGACCGCGTCGCAGTCTTCGCGCAGCGGGCACAGCATGCAGCGTGGCCGGCGTGGCGTACAGATGGTGGCGCCGAGATCCATCATCGCCTGGGCGAAGTCGCCAGGCCTTATCCCGGGCACCATGCGCTCGACATGGGCGCGGATCTCGGGCTTGGCTTCGCTGAGCGGGGTTGTGATCGAAAACAGCCGGGAGATGACACGTTCGACATTGCCGTCGACAACCGCGGCGGGGCGATCGAAGGCAATCGCCGTGATGGCCGCCGACGTATAGGCGCCGATGCCGGGCAATTCTCTCAAACCCGTCTCCGTGTCGGGAAACCGGCCGCCACGCTCGGCCACAAGATCGGCACAAGCCTTGAGATTGCGGGCGCGGGAGTAGTAACCGAGCCCCGCCCAGGCCTTCATCACGTCCTCCGCCGGCGCCGCGGCCAGCGCCTCGACATCGGGCCATTTCTCGACGAAAATCCGGAAATAGGCCTTCACTGCTTCGACGGTGGTCTGCTGCAGCATGACCTCGGAGAGCCAGATGCGGTAGGGATCAGGCCGCACGCCGCGTGCATGCTCACCGGGCGTGATGCGCCACGGCAATTCACGGTGATGCACATCATACCAGCCGAGCAGGCGGGATGCGATATCGTCGCTGACACCGGATGCAGCTGTGCTGCTATCTCCAGATGCAGCTATGCTGCTATCTGCGGATGTGGCTTTGCCACTATCCCAGGATGCGGTCTTGCGGGTCTGGTCTGCTGGTGCCATTGATCTTGTATTGGCCTGGCCGGTATCTGCTGGGTCGTCGCTGGAGGACGTACATGGCAGGGAGAACGCCCTACGGCAATCCCGTCCCGGTCAGCGATCTCGCGACCAGGATCCTCGATCCGGTGCTGCGCAAGCGGGCCGGCATTTCGATCGGCCTCGTCCAGTCATGGGACGAGATCGCCGGCCCACGGCTGGCCAGCCACTCGCGCCCCGAAAAAATCCAGTGGCCGCGCCGTATGCATGAGGACGATCCGTTCGAGCCGGCCGTGCTGGTCATTGCCTGCGAAGGCATGGCGGCACTTCATCTGCAGCACGAGACGGGCGAGATCATCAACCGGGTCAACGCCTTCCTCGGCTTCACCGCCATCAACCGCATCCGGATCCTGCAGAAGCCGGTGACAGCCGACAAAGGAAAGCGCAGACCGGCCCTGAGACCGCTGACCGCGGCTGAGAAGACGAAATTGTCGGGGACTGTCGGCCTGGTCGATAATGAAGGACTGCGCGCCTCGCTGGAGAAACTTGGCGCGACCATTATTGGGGAGAGAAAATCATAGGCGTCTTGAAGAAAGTCATGGATTCGTCGTCTATATCTCGCATTCGTGATCGCCCTTGTCAGGTCTCGCGATTGGATTGGGGATCGAGATGCCTTAATTCGCGCCAACTCTCGCCTTTTCGTGTCTTTGCATTGCAAAATCCAACCCTTGTCAGGTGATTCGTATGAACCGTCCCCCGTTTGGCCAAAGCTTGTCTCGCAGAAACGTCCTGTCTTCGCTGGCCGCCATTCCGGCGGTGGCCCTGCTCGCGGCCTGCAGCGACTCTGGCGAGGAGGCGAAGGCCGCGAATGTGAAGCCCGCTGAGCCGGCCGCTCCCGCAAAGCCGGCCACGCCGGCCGCCGCCACCGCGCCGGAAGCCCAGGGCACCGTGGACATGACGGAACTGATGAAGCCGGGCGCGCTGCCCGACAAGCAGCTTGGCAAGGACGACGCCAAGGTCACCATCGTCGAATACGCCTCGATGACCTGCCCGCATTGCGCGCATTTCGCCGAGACCACCTTTCCGGACCTGAAGACCAAGTACATCGACACCGGCAAGGTTCGCTACATCCTGCGCGAATTCCCGTTCGACCCGAGCGCCGAAGCCGGTTTTATGCTGGCGCGCTGCGCCAAGGATAACTATTACCCCATGGTCGACGTCCTGTTCCGGCAGCAGGCGAACTGGGTTGGCGTCCAGAATACCAAGGATGCGCTGCTGCAAATCTCGAAGCTCGCCGGTTTTACACAGGAGTCCTTCGAGGCCTGCTTGACGGACCAGAAACTTCTGGACGATGTGAGATCGGTCCAGAAGCGCGGCGCCAATGAATTCAAGGTCGACTCGACACCGACCTTCTTCATCAACGGTAAGACCTACAAGGGGGCGATGTCGATTGAGGAAATGTCGGCCATCATCGACCCTCTGCTCTGACGTCCAGTCAGCCCTGAGGCGGCGGCGCTTCGGCGTGCGCGGCTTCTCGTCGTGCTGCGAATTCCTTTCGCAAAACCACGGAAATCCGCTTAGCGGGCGGCGCGAATGAAGTTTTCGCGCCTTCGCCTCCTTGGTTTCAAATCTTTCGTCGAGCCTGGCGAGTTCGTCATCGAACGCGGCCTGACCGGCATTGTCGGGCCCAATGGCTGCGGCAAGTCGAACCTTGTCGAGGCGTTGCGCTGGGTGATGGGCGAAAGCTCCTACAAGAATATGCGCGCGTCCGGCATGGACGACGTCATCTTCTCCGGCTCGGGCACGCGTCCGGCGCGCAACACCGCCGAAGTGACGCTCTTCCTCGACAACAGCGACCGCTCGGCGCCCGCTGCCTTCAACGATGCCGACGAACTGCAGGTGTCGCGCCGCATCGAGCGCGAGGCCGGCTCGCTTTACCGTATCAACGGCAAGGAGGCCCGCGCCAAGGACGTGCAGCTTCTGTTCGCCGACCAGTCGACCGGTGCGCGTTCGCCGTCGATGGTCGGCCAGGGCCGCATCGGCGAACTGATCCAGGCCAAGCCCCAGGCACGCCGCGCCCTGCTCGAAGAGGCGGCAGGCATTTCCGGCCTGCACACCCGCCGCCACGAGGCAGAACTGCGGCTGAAGGCGGCCGAACAGAACCTGGAACGGCTGGACGACGTCGTCGGCGAGCTGGAAAGCCAGATCGAAAGCCTGAAGCGCCAGGCGCGCCAGGCGTCCCGCTTCAAGAACCTGTCGGCCGATATCCGCAAGGCAGAAGCGACGCTCTTGCATTTGCGCTGGACACTGGCCAAGATCCAGGAAGGCGAGGCGCGTTCGGCGCTGGCGGTTGCTACGGCACTGGTCGGCGACCGCGCCGCGGCCCAGATGGCCGCCGCCAGGGAGCAAGGCATCGGCGCTCATAGGCTGCCGGACCTGCGCGACGCGGAAGCCGCCGCCGCTGCTGCCTTCCAACGCCTCTCGATTGCCAAGTCGCAGATCGAAGAGGAAGCCGGCCGCATCCGCGCTCGTCAGAGCGAACTCGAGCGCCGGTTGCAGCAGCTCGACGGCGATATCGCGCGTGAGGAGCGCATGGTCCGCGACAACGCGGACATTCTCGAGCGTCTGCGCGCCGAAGAGGCGGCACTCAATTCGGAAAATGCTGGTGCCGCCGAGCGCGAGGCCACCACCCGCGCGGCTTTCGAACAAGCGGCATCTACGCTTTCACAAAGCGAAGCCAAACTCGCCGCGCTGACTGCCGAGCGGGCCGAGGCTGCCGCCTCGCGCAACCAGATCGAACGGACGCTGCGCGATACCGCCGAGCGCCGCGACCGCTTCGCGCGTCAGCTTGCCGATGTCGACCGGGAATTGTCGGAGATACTCTCCAAGGTCGCTGGCCTGCCCGATCCGGCCGAGAAGCGCGTGCTGGTCGAACAGGCCATGGCGCTGCTGGAGGAGGCCGAGGCTGCCGTGTCCGAGGCCGAGCAGTCGGTCATCGATGCCCGCGCTGCCGAAAGCGCTGCCCGGCCACCGCTCCAGGATGCCAGGGCCGAGCTGGCACGGATCGAAACCGAAGCGCGCACGCTGGCAAAAATCCTCAATGCCGCCAGCGGCGATCTCTTCCCGGCCGTGCTGGAGCAGATCAGCGTCGATCGCGGTTTCGAAACGGCGCTGGGTGCAGCCCTTGGGGAAGACCTCGACGTGCCGCTCGACCGCAGCGCGCCGGTGCATTGGGGCGAAGGCGCGATCCAACCCGGCGACGCGGCTCTGCCGGAAGGCGTGAAGAGCCTGGCCAGCGTGGTCCACGCGCCGGCACAGCTCGCCCGCCGCCTGGCGCAGATCGGTATCGTCGATGCCGCCGGCGACGGCCGCCGGTTGCAGCCGCTGCTCGCGCCCGGCCAGCGGCTGGTCAGCCGTGAAGGCGCGCTGTGGCGTTGGGACGGCTTTACCGCCAGCGCCGATGCGCCGACCGCCGCGGCGCAACGGCTGGCGCAGAAGAACCGGCTGGCTGAGCTCGATGCCGAGGCGATACAGGCGACGCTCGTCCTGCGCCAGGCCGAGGAGGCGCTGCGAGAGGCCGAACAGGCGCTCCGCCTGGCAAGCGAGGCCGAGCGCAACACGCGCCAGGCCGGGCGTGACGCACAGCATCGGCTGGACGCTGCCCGCAATGCACTGGCCGAGGCCGAGAGGGCCGGCGGCGAATTGCAGAGCCGGCGCGCAGCACTCGATGAAGCGCGCGCCCGCATCGTCGACAGCCATGAGGAGATTTCGGCCGCCTTCGCCGAGGCGGAAATGCTGCTGCAGGACGCGCCCGATCTTGGCGATCTGCAATTGCAGCTCGAACAATCCTCGGCCAATGTCGCCCGCGACCGCGCCGCGCTTGCCGATGCGCGTGCGGTGCATGAGGGGCTGCGGCGCGAAGCCGAGGCGCGCGCGCGCCGGCTGGATGCCATTGGCGCCGAGCGCAGCAATTGGCTGGAGCGGGCCGAAAACGCCTCGACGCAGATCGCCTCGCTCGGTGAACGCAAGGCCGAGGCCGAGGCCGAACGCGAGCGGCTGGCCGATGCTCCCGATGAAATCGACGCCAAGCGGCGCGCGCTGCTGTCGCAACTCACCGAGGCCGAAACCTTGCGCAAGGCGGCGGCCGACCGTCTGCAGGAAGCGGAGAACCGGCAATCCGAACTGGACAAGGCCGCCACCGGCGCCATCCAGTTCCTGGCCGAGGCGCGCGAGAGCCGCGTTCGCGCCGAAGAGCGGCTGACCGCGGCCGACGAACGCCGGCTGGAGGTCGAGGCGCGCATCCAGGAAACGCTGAACACACCGCCGCATCTGGTTATTCGCCATACCGGTCTGGAGGCTGACAGCCCGATGCCTGAGATGCCCGAGATCGAGCGTCAGCTGGACCGGCTGAAGATCGAGCGCGAACGGCTGGGCGCCGTCAATCTGCGCGCAGAGGAAGAGCAGAAGGAGCTTTCCGACCGGCTGGAGGCGATCGTGTCGGAGCGCGAGGACATCATCGAGGCGATCCGCAAGCTCAGGCAGGCGATCCAGAGCCTCAACCGCGAAGGCCGCGAGCGGCTGCTTGCCGCCTTCGATGTCGTCAACGGCCATTTCCAGCGGCTGTTCTCGCATCTGTTCGGCGGCGGCACGGCGGAATTGCAGCTGATCGAATCCGACGATCCGCTCGAGGCCGGCCTCGAAATCCTGGCCCGCCCGCCCGGCAAGAAGCCGCAGACCATGACGCTGCTGTCGGGCGGCGAGCAGGCGTTGACGGCGATGTCGCTGATCTTCGCGGTGTTCCTGACCAATCCGGCGCCGATCTGCGTGCTCGACGAAGTCGACGCCCCGCTCGACGACCACAATGTCGAGCGCTTCTGCAACCTGATGGACGAAATGGCCGCCACCACCGAGACGCGCTTCGTCATCATCACCCACAATCCCATCACCATGGCGCGCATGAACCGGCTGTTCGGCGTCACCATGGCCGAACAGGGCGTCAGCCAATTGGTGTCGGTCGACCTGCAGGCGGCCGAGGCCATGCGCGAGGCAAGCTGACCCAGGTCGCGCTGGCTGGAATGGGCCGCACCGGAGCAATTTCAGGAAAAGGGTGCAAGCGGTTCTCGCCCGGCAAAAAATGTCAGGGCCGCGGACTGTGCCTGTGCGAATGATGTTTGGCCGGGGACCAGACGAAATAGAGCGAGCCCAGTTTCAGCACAGGCACCCTGCGATCCCGCTCGCGATCACGCAGTTCCCGGTAAGTCTTCACCTTCAGTGTGCCCCCCGGCAATCTGATTCGCAAAGCCATGATGCATAGAGCTTACGTGCTTTCTCCAGACGATGGAAGATTCATTTCAAGTTCCTCATCAGTATTCGAGCTCCTGGAGGGGCGATCAGGAATTGTACTGGGCCACCAGATGACGAAATATTTGCCAAACTGCCAGACCGGGACTTCGCCCTTGTGCTCCCGCCGCCGCAACTCATAACGTTGCTTGACCTTCAATACACCGCCCGGAAGCCTGATCTTGATCGTCATCGTCCCTCAATACTGATGGCGCACTTCCTGGGTGCCGCGCCCAAAATATCTGTCCGGCCAAGTTAGAAAAATCGCTCACTCTCGGATCGGATCGTTGCAATCCGATTTCGCTGAGTCAATGGAGCCGAGGGCGAACTCCTGTGGCTATCGGCGCCGTGCAGATAAGGCTTGAGAGCGGGCTCAACCTCTGCGCCGCAAGATCCAGTTCACACAGATCACGGCCACGAGGCCACATGCGATGCCGGCGCAATCGGCAAACCAGTCGAACACATCCAGATCGCGCCGTATCAGCGCCGTGCCCTGCAGGACCTCGATCGCCGCTCCAATCATGGCCAGGAAGACGATTAGTCTTGCTTTTCGATCGGGCCAGCCGAGCCCTCCAAGGAAAGTCATGACGGCAAAGGCGCTGGCGTGGTTCAGCTTGTCGGAACGGAAACCGATATCGATCCCGTACTCTTCGAGTTGGGGTATAGGCAGCAGTGCAAGGGCAAGAACAGCGGCAAGCGTGGCGAAAAAGGCGATCCGTTCGACGGCTGGATAAAATCTCATTCTGTTCCAATCTTTGCCTGGCCGCCGGGAAAGTCGAATCCGGCTCGGTATTGGCAGTTCAGGCTGAAACTCGGATCGACGGCGTTGTTCTTCTAAAGCCGCAATTTTTGCTTGAGCTTTTTCAGCCAGGTCTGTTCCGCCTCATCCTGATTTTGATGCGCCGGGACGTAGCGCGGCCGTATCTTTTTTTCCTTTGATGTAGAATGGCTTTTCGACTTCTCCAACCAGATTGACGAAAAGCCGGGATTTGTTGGTGGGTTGGCGGACTGTGACGCCGTGGACCGATTCAATCGAATTGATGAACAATACAAGAATGTTCTTGTCGTATTGAACTGTTTCGACGCATTCCAAATGGGTGTCGTCGACATAGGCATCATTGAAGAGTGTCGCTTTGGCTTCAGCGTGGCGTATTTGGACTGGAAACGACTAATTGTCAGGTCCCCGCCAACGGCATCATAATCTTCCGGCCTCATATAAAACAGGCCAGAAAATAGCTTGTCGCCATTGTCGATGTGGCTTGTCCGCACCGATCCGGCATTGGTCACCGGCGTGTTCCCGCTGAGCATCGCATCCATCAGTATGTCGCGCGTTGCATAGGTGTCACTAAACCTGGTGCCCGCTTTCATATTCTTGAGGCGTTCATAATTGGGGTAATAATCAGGGTAAAGCTTGTGAATATCGTCGTAGAACAGGTCGGCGACCTCGCCGAAAAATGCTTGCGATACATGGTAGGCGATAAAGTCGCGCCATATTTGCGGCACGGCTTCGTTCGACCGAACGCGGTGGGCCTCATAATCCCACCTGGTGTTGTTGCGGCGTGTATCGATTTCGAGCGTTTCCGGAGCGGGAAACGTGCCGGCCAATTCCTGGTAGAGATCGAGGGGAAGGGCGTCACGCAGGATGATGTGTGGAAACGGCTCCGATCGAACGTCGGCCTTGGTGGCTCGTTGAAAAACTGAAAGCGGCTTTGACATCGATGGTGTCCCAGATCGAGTTTGTCCGAATTTGGACAGCGAGGATCGTGTTCAAGCTGTTCGGGTTACCGCCTTTCAACGGATCCCTTTCTGCGTCTCGTTCAAAGATTGGAGCGTTGAAAAGGGCTCCGCATGGGCTTTTACCATTTCGCTCATTAGAATATCCGCGCCAGTCATGAGGGGCACCAGGGTTTCCGCAAATGTGTATGTTTTGATGCCGTAAAGCCACTTCAGGTAAAGAAGGGCAGCTGACGTGCCGGAGACGCAGCCAACGATGTTCATCCGGGATACGACAAGCTCTATCGGATATATGTGTGGCAGGTTAGCTGCCATGATCCTGGTGTTGGCGTCGGCCGTCACATTGCCAACTGCATCCAGCAATTCGGGGAAGAAGGGCTTGCTTATTCTGGGATGTTCCTTCCAGACGACGTCGTATCCCCTCTCGACGATCTGCTCCGCAATTCGTCTATAGATCGCCGCCTCTTGCGCGTACGACATTATGCGGTTTCGCGACAATGCCTGGCCGAGCAGCAGGATCCGTGGGTTGGCTGACGCACGGCAATGTTCATCGCCGCCGGAAAGCGCATCCCTGCAGGCTTCATCTATTACGTCGCGCATCAGCGAAGCGCCGACCTGAAATCTTGGTACGTTCTCCAGTGCATCGTGAATGGGGATTTCGTGAAGCAAAGAATAAAACTTCGTCACCCGTCTCAGATGGTGTCTTTCTATCCTGTCGGCCGCTTTCCTCAATCGGAACGCCGGTGAAATTGTAGAGAGTCCTGCAATCAAGACCGCGGTGATGCGTCGTCGAAACCTTGTGCCCGGCGGCCGTGACATGGTTGCCATCTCGAATGGAAGGTATGACGTCAAGCCATCCTCATACAAAACGATCTTGGCTTCAGGGTATGAATCCAGCAGTATTTTTTCCGACGGCCGGTTAACGAAGCAGGCCCAGATTTCAGCTACGGAACTCGCGTCGAGACCAATTGTGTCTCGGATCAGACGATGGATCCGGAAAATTTGCAGTTGCCCATATTTACGCTCGGACGTCAGAAGGTCGTACGCCCATATGATCCGTCTCCAGGTCCATACTTTAGACGCAAGTTCAGCAAGACCGGTCTTGAAATGCTCGGAAACGCCGGCCGTTTCATAAAGCAGGAGATAGTCCTCATGCTCCTGATCCGCCGGGGAGCTTCCATCCATTGTTGATTGGCGAAGTGAGGCAACCAGGCTGAGCAATTGCCAGCTGCCAAAGACGCAGCATATTCGAGCTGGCAATTTAAGATCTCCAGATCGGATGGAAATAACGCTGCATGTTCCGCGATCTCAACCGCAAAATTGCTTCATATCCGACAGGCCGTGTGGCTCGGGGCGTCCCACCCGCTTCGTAATACTGCCTATCGCGTCGGTAGGAAATATCTTTCAGATGGCGGGTCTAACGTCCAAGACAGGCTGGAGTTCCGCACAATAGGCAGGCGAATTCACTTCAACTGAGCGGCAGAGACCTGTCGAGATCCGGCAATAGCACCCGGTGCGGCAGACCGCTCATGCGGTCGTCTTGCTGCTTCGGGTCCCTCTCGGCACCAAGAGCACGAATTCTCCCGGTTTTCGGGAAGGTCGTTGCCCGGGAAAGCGGGTTTCGCTTCCCCCAGTCAAAAGTAAGCTCCAGCCATGAACCGGAGCTAGATGATGACAGAGGCAGAAACCAGAATGTTTCACACGCTTGATGTGCCAGCCGGTCCGGTGCGGCGGCCTGCAATCCCGGCCGACCTGACAAGGCAGGGCATGTGTGGGCGCATCTGCGCATCATGCCCGATACAAAGCCCGCACTGCTCCTCGAACGCCCTTGAGGCCGACGCTTCGGCGCAACGTCCCCGGTGAGCAGGCTAGAGCAATTCTAGGAAAAGTGTGAAGCGGTTTTCCGGCCAAAATTGCCTCAAAACAAGAGTTAGAGCAGCTCGCCGTTTCCGTGAAACGGTGAACTGCTCTAAGGGCGGCGCCAGAAAATGCGCCGCCCTGTCGGAGGGGTCGTCCGCGATCAGGCGGCGAGCCAGGCCCGTGTGAAATCCTGCTCATAGGCCTGGTGCATCTGGTAGCCCATCAAGGAAGGTTTCATATGGCAGAACAGCTTTCGCCAGTAAGGCTGAACGATGATGCCGGAATCCTGCAGCATGACCTGGAGTTCCTTCATTACCACACGGCGCTGCTCCGGATCGGCGATGGAATTGGCCTTGTGGACCTTGGCATCGAAGTCTGGATCGGCGAACCCCGTCTCGTTCCATGCCGAACCGGTCTGATAGGCAAGCGCATAGGTCTGGATGCCGAGCGGTCGGGCGTTCCAATTGGTCGTCGCGAAGGGATACTTCGTCCAGTCGTTCCAGAACGCCGATTCCGGGATGACGGTGCGTTTCACCTTGAAGCCGGCGTCGCGCATCTGCTGGGCGACGGCATCGGAGCTTTCCTTGCGGTAGTCGGCTTCGACCGAGATCAGATCGAACTCGAAATCGAGCTGGCCGGCTTCCTCGAGCAATGCCCTGGCCCGGGCCGGATCACGTTTGATCGGCGGCAGGTCGGCGTGTTCGGGATGCATCGGTCCGACATGATCGTTCTGCGCGACGATGCCCATGCCGTCGGCGCCCAGTTGCAGCACCGCTTCGTTGTCGACCGCAAGCTGTATGGCGTTGCGCACGCGCTTGTCGTCATAGGGTTTGGCGTTGACGTTGCAGCGCGAGACCAGGGTGGCGGCGGTGACGATCTCGCTTTTCTTCAGGCCCAACCTGTCGAGCATGGCGACGTCATAGGACTGCGTCTGTCCGTTCAGGTCGATCTCACCGGATTCGAAGGCGGAGACGGTGGCGGCCGAGTCGGTGCCGTAGTCGGTCCAGTCGATGCCGTCGAGGAACACCTCGCCGCCCCACCACGACCCGTCCGGCCGCTTGCGCACCGAGGCAGCAACGCCGACATCGAGTTTTTTAAGCTCGAATGGACCCGTGGAAACGGGGTTGGCCGACAGTGGCGCTGCCTTCGGATTGAACGTGCGGTGGACGATCAATGCCGGGTAGTCGGTCATCGCAGGAATGATGGTGATGTCGGGCTGCGACAGTTTCAGGACCACGGTGTGGTCGTCGCGAACCTCGATGGCACCAGTGCGCGCCGCCTTGGTGTCGGGATCGATCAGGGCGGTCATGCGCCCCGCCATCGAGTTGCCGGCGGCATCCTTCTCACACCAGCGCGTGATGTTGAAGGCGACATCCGTGGCGGTGAAATCGTCGCCGTTCGACCACTTCACCCCTGGGCGCACCTTGAGCACATATTCCGTGGCGTCCGCATTGATCTCCCAGCTCTGCAGCAGCACCGGCTCGAAGGTGAAATCCGGCTTCCAGCGCACCAGCGGTTCGAGAAACTGCATGGCGATGTTGCCCATCTGCGAAACCTTGAACTTGCGCGGGTCTTCCAGCTCCATCACCTGCATGGCAACACGCAGCACGCCGCCCTTTCTGGGTTGGGCGGCTTCCTCGGCCCGCGCCGGGACCGGTTGACCGATGAGCCCATAGGCAATCGCCGTGCTGGCGCCGAAGGCGCTGGCCAACGCCAGGAACTCGCGGCGGCCAAGCGCGCCGCTCTTCGCGCCTTTCGCAAATGTGCCGATCGCCGGATGAAGAGGTCTGGATGTCATATCGGTTCTCCCATTGTTGATTTTACGCCCAAATTCGGTGGAATGCCCTTGCCGCGTCGTTGCTGGGCGCTGTTTTCTACAAGACCCAGCCGATGGCGGCGGGGCCGCGACGGCGAGGGGAAGGCAAGATGAATCTTCTGACGGCGATGCGGGTGTTCGATCGGGTCTGCCTGCTGGGCAGCCTGTCGGCGACGGCGCGCGATCTCAACATGTCGACGACGGCCGTCAGCCGCACCATCAAGGAACTGGAAGACGACCTCGGCGTCCGGCTCATCAATCGCACCACAAGGCGCCTCAGCCTCACAGAGGCGGGCCGCGACTATGCTCCGCGTGCCCGCATCCTGCTCGACGACATTTCCGAACTGCAGGATTCGACGCGCGGCCTGCACAAGGAGACGCGCGGCCTGATCCGGGTTTCCTGCTCCAATGTTCTGGGCCACACGCGCATAACCAAGCTGGTGCCGAAATTCCTCGAAGAGAA
This sequence comes from Mesorhizobium sp. AD1-1, assembly GCF_020164655.1. Taxonomy (NCBI): domain Bacteria; kingdom Pseudomonadati; phylum Pseudomonadota; class Alphaproteobacteria; order Hyphomicrobiales; family Phyllobacteriaceae; genus Mesorhizobium; species Mesorhizobium sp. AD1-1. The sequence goes on along the minus strand of NZ_JAIUGP010000025.1, from coordinate 604 downwards.
CCCGCTCACCACGATCGAGTTCGACCTCACCGCGCGTTATGTCGTCGGCATTGTCGAGGAAGGCTACGATGTCGCCATCCGCTTCGGCGGTCAGGCCGATTCCGCCTTGATTGCCCGCCGGCTTGGGGAAGTTCGCAACTATGTCTGCGCCACGCCCGATTATTGGGACACAAACGGCCGCCCGGTCCACCCGGATGAGCTGGCAAGCCATTCCTGCGTGCTGAGCAATTTCGCCAAGCGGCTTGGCACATGGCCTTTCATCGGACCAGACGGCCCTTTCGATGCGGCTGTCGGCGGGCGCATCTCGACCAACAGCGTCGAGGCCGCCTACCAGATGACCACCGCCGGTTTCGGCATCGGCAATCTGCCCAGCCTGCTGGTCGATGCTGCGATCAGCGACGGCCGGCTGGAAGTGCAGCTGGATGAGTTTCGCCCCGGCTCCAGCCCGATCTACGCACTCTATCCGCACCGCACCTATATTGCGGCCAAGGTGCGCGCGTTCGTCGATTTCCTGATCCGCGAACTGTCGGCCGACTTCACCGCCTGAAATGCTGCCCGATTGCCGGCCAACGCCGTCAGGGGGCGGGGGCGCCCCCCCCCCCCC
>NZ_JAIUGP010000024.1:0-55499 GCF_020164655.1 Mesorhizobium sp. AD1-1 | reverse complement strand
GCCAGCGTTTCAAATTCCAGTCCATCGACGCTTCCAACAATTTGAATTATTCTCTGTCCACGACCTCAAATGCATGGCGGAAGATTTCGTCAGGGATTTGCCGGTATTGTGTGCGGTCGGTGTAGGATTTGCTCAGCCTCAATCGTCCTCGGACGAAAGCGCTGCAGGTCTTTGTCAGTGCATGACCGCGTAGGAGTGTTTCATGGCGCCCAGGGCAAGTTGGAAAGGTTACCTCAAACTCAGCCTCGTGAGCTGTCCGGTGCGGTTGTATCCCGCCACCAGCGCCAGCGAGCGCATCTCGTTCAACCAGTTGCACAAGAAGACCCATAACCGCATCAACATGAAGCCGGTCGACCCCGAACTAGGGCTCGTCGAGCGTGCTGATCTGGTCAAGGGTTACGAATACGAGGACAAGCAGTACATCATCATCGATGATGCAGACCTCGACGCGGTGCGCATCGAATCCAATCACACGATGAACATCGAGGCCTTCGTCGACGAGGACGAGGTCGACGTCATCTACCAGGACGCGCCCTACTACATGGCGCCCGACGGCGCGATGGCGGAAGAGACCTTCGCCGTGCTGCGCGAAGCGATGCGCAAATCCGGCAAGCTCGCCATCGCCCGCCTTGTGCTGTCGAGCCGCGAGCGCGTGGTGACGATCGGCGCGCGCGAGAACGGCATGTTCGTGTGCACCTTGAGGAACCCGAACGAAGTGCGCGGGACGGCTGAATATTTTGGCAATATTCCAGCTGGCAAGCCCGACCCCGAAATGCTGCAGCTCGCCGAAGCGCTGATCAAGCAGAAGGAAACCACCTTCGATCCGAAGAATTATGAGGACCGCTACGAGGCGGCACTCATGATGATGATCCGCGAGAAGCTGAAAGGCCACAAGCCGATCATTGCGGCGGCACCGGAGCGCGGCAATGTCATCAACCTGATGGATGCGCTGAAGGCGAGCCTGTCGCAATCGAAGCCGCCGGCCAAGTCGAAGAGCAAGGCCGACGAGGTTGCCAAGCCAGCTGCAAAGAAAGCGGCAGCGGGTGGTGCTGCTGAAAATCCGCTGAAGGCCAATCTGCTGAAGGCGGTCGGCAAGAGCAAGAAATGACGGCACCGGCCGGCGCTGTTTTCGGCACCATCGGCGCGCTGGCGGCGTTTCCGCTCAGACTGGCCGCGCGTGAAGTCGAACGCCAGCACGGCCAGCTGCGGCGCGGCGTCACCAGGCGCACCACGCATGTCGTGTGCGGCCGCACGCTGCTCGCTAAGGCCGGGCTCTCCAGGAACGGCGATGCCGAGATCGAGCGCCGTGTCGCCGCCGAGCGCGGGGCCGGGCACAAGCTCCTCAGCGAGAACGGATTCCTGCGCCTGCTTGGGCTGATGAAGGCACCGGAGGCGTCTTCGCTGTCGCGGCAATCGCTGATCGAGCAATCGCGGCTATCCGGCGCCGAGCTCGATTTGTTGTCACTGTTCGATGCGTTCGAGCATGACGCAGAACCCTATTCCTTCCGCGACCTGATCCTGGCGCGCAAATATGCAGGGCTCGTCGCCGGCGGCGCGACATGGGGGGCGATCGCGCGCTCCGTCCACCGCTCCGGCCCGGTGGCGTCGCTGACCGCCAAGTCGCTCAATGTCGGCTCGCAGCATGGGCGCGCCGATGCGATCTATCTCGAAGGCGGCCAGAGCGAACTCGACGGACAGCTTCTGTTCGATTTGGGCAGCGCCGGTTCGGCAGGCGACGACACACTGGAAGAGTTGTTTGCCGAGGCCGAAGCGGCGGAGGAGGGTGGCGACCATGATGGGGCAGCCGCACTCTACCAGCGCTGTCTCGCCATCGATCCGAGTGATGCGATCGCCGCCTTCAACCGCGCCAACTGCCTGCGCGCGGGCGGCCACGCGGCGGACGCCGCGCATGCCTATATCAATGCGATAAAACTCGATCCGACCTTCGTCGAGGCCTGGTTCAACCTCGCTGGGCTGATGAGCGAGCAGGGCCGCGAGGCCTCGGCGCGAAGGCACCTGCAGAAAGCGATCGCGCTCGACAAAAACTATGCCGATCCGGTGTTCAACCTCGCCCGGCTCGAATTCGACGCCGGCGATCTGCCGGAGGCGCGGCGGCTGTGGGTGCGCTATCTCGAACTCGATGCGGAGTCCGAGTGGTCGCGGATGGCGGCCAAGGGCGTGCAGTTCGTGGATCTGCAGTTGGCGCGTACGGCGGGGTGAGGGATGATTAGCGATGACAGCCGATCTCCCCCCTTGTGGGGGAGATGCCCGGCAGGGCAGAGGGGGGCGCTGTCCCGCCAACAGATCGGCCAATTTCGGAGCGTTTTCCCGCACGCAAGCTTGACCGAAGGCTGGCATTTCTTCACGCCCCCTCTGCTCTGCCGGGCATCTCCCTCACGAGGGGGAAGAGTGGCAGCGTCGCCGTCGCGCAGGACATCAGACCATGACCACCTTTCTCTTCGACGGTCCCGACAGTGCCCCGGTCACCATCCTGCTCGCCCATGGCGCGGGCGCGGCGATGGATTCTCCCTCGATGACCGCCACCGCCAAGGCGCTGGCCGAAGCCGGCTTCCAGGTCGCCCGCTTCGAGTTCCACTATATGGCTGCCCGCCGCTATGGCCACCGCAAGCCGCCGCCGCGGGCCGAGACGGTCAACCCGGAATATATCAAGGCGATAGCCGACCTCAGGGCGAAGGGCGTGACCGGCGCGCTCGTCATCGGCGGCAAGTCGATGGGCGGGCGCGTCGCCTCGATGGTCGCCGACGAGATGTTTGCCAAGGGCGAGATTTCAGGGCTGGTCTGCCTCGGCTATCCCTTCCATCCGCCGGCCAAGCCCGAGCAATTGCGGACCAAACACCTCGCCGATCTGAAGACGCCGACGCTGATCTTCCAGGGCACCCGCGACGAGTTCGGCACCAGGGACGAGGTTGCGACTTATGACCTTTCCGATCGCATCGAAGTGATCTGGCTGGAGGACGGTGACCACGATCTCAAGCCTCGCAAGAGTGTTTCGGGGTTTTCGACCGCCGATCATCTGAAGACGCTGGCCGGGACGGTCAAGGCGTGGTCGGGTCGGGTCGCTTCCTGAAGCGATGAAGATCGCCTCCTTCAACATCAACAACATCAACAGCCGGCTTGAAAACCTGCTGGCATGGCTGGCTGTGGCAAAGCCCGATGTCGTGTGCCTGCAGGAGTTGAAGGCACGCGACATGCAGTTTCCGCGCTCGGCATTGGCGGCGGCCGGCTATGGCGCGGTGTGGAAGGGCGAGCCGACCTGGAACGGCGTTGCCATCCTGGCGCGGAGTGCCGAGCCCGTGTTGACCCGCGATGCCTTGCCCGGCGACGAAGCCGACAGGCAGAGCCGCTACATCGAGGCGGCGGTGAATGGCATTGTCGTCGCTTGCCTCTATGCGCCGAACGGCAATCCCCAGCCCGGCCCGAAATTCGCCTACAAGCTCGCCTGGCACGCGCGGCTGGAGGCGCATGCCGAACAGTTGCTCGACACCGGCCTGCCGGTGGTGCTGGCCGGCGACTACAACATCGTGCCCGAGCCGCGCGATATCTACGCCACCCGCTCCTATGACGACAACGCGCTGGTGCAGCCGGAAAGCCGGGCGTCGTTCCGGCGCCTGCTCGACCAGGGTTGGCTTGATGCCCTGCGCAAGAAGCATCCGAAGGAAACGCTTTACACATTCTGGGACTATCGCCGCAACCGCTGGCCGCGCGATGCGGGCCTCCGGCTCGATCACATCCTGCTGTCGAAGAAACTGGCACGCCGCCTGACCGCCGCCGGCATCGACCGCGACGTGCGCGGCGAGGACGGTGCCAGCGACCATGCGCCGGTGTGGGTGGAATTGAAGTAAGGCGACTGCTTTCATGCGTCGCGCTTGAACGGATCCATGCAACGCGCTTTAAGTCTTTTGTCTTGATGCATGTCGCTGTCCCAAACCCGGGTTCGCTTTTGGCCGACATGCAATAACCTGTCGGCAAAGTATTCCAACGCAGCCGGATCGCCCATGAACGCAATCCTCCACGAGATCTGTGAAACGAGGCTCCATGCCTGACTTGGGCGCTGTCGAGATACTGTTCGCCGCCATTGTGGTGCTTGCGGCAGCTGTCGTGTCCTGGCGGCTGTGGCGGAAGCGCAGCCGCCGCAAGGGACGGCGGCTGACCAATCCGGCTGCCGACTATGCCGCCCGCACCGACTGGAGCGGCCGCGGGGGCATGCTCAATTACTCGTCCTTCGTCTATTTCGATGTCGATCGCGACGGCAAATACGGCGCCGGAGACCGGCCGATGGCCGGGATCATGGTGCGGCTGTATGACGAAGCCGGCAAGCTCGCCGCGTCCGCGCGCACCAACAATGCCGGCTTTGCCAATTTCCCCATGTCGGTGAAAAGCAGAAAGGCCGTGATCCGCAAGCCGGGCAACTGGCGCTTTGTGGTTTCGGTGCCGCCCGGCTGGCAGGCGAAAAGCGAAAACGACATTCAGTCCCGACACTTCCTGCCGCTGCCGGGTTCGCCGGCCGGGATGGTATCACAGGAGATGCTGCTGCCGGTCGGTCTGGCGCCGCCGCGCCGCGTCAGCGGGCGCGTTGCCGGCGATGGACCTGCGACCGTCTCCGTGTCGGGGGACGGGCACGTCCTGGAGACGCGGACACTGGCGCCGGGTGCCGTCTTCAGCTTCGACATGGCTGAAGAAGCCGACACGGTCAGCATCAGTGGCGAAGGCTTGGAGCGGCGGCTGACGCTGTCGCCCTACTCGACGGATCTCGGCCTGCTGTCCGCGCAACGCGCCGGCATTGCCACTGATGCCGCTCTCGAAACGATCGGTTTCGACGATGTGACGTCGCGCACCTTCAGGAAAATTCCGGCCGGTCATGCCGGATTGGCGTGGCGCAACCTGAATGCGATGGCGCGCGACTACACCAAGGACAGCCAGGGCTATGTCAATGGCAACGTCTCCGGTGACCATGTGCTCTACACCAGCAGCGGGCTGCCTGCCGAATTCAGCTGCGAACGGCCGTTCGGCTTTCACTCGGTCATGCTGAGCGCCGCCTGGCTGGCGTCGGAAGGGGAGGTGGCGCTGATCGAAAGCTGGCTTGGCGAGCAGCTGATTGCAAGCGATCAGATCACGCTGTCGGCGCTGACGCCGTTGCACTATGCCCCGATGCTCAAAGCTGTAACGCGTGTTCGCCTGTCGACGAAGCACTATTGGCAAATGGTCGTGGACGACTTGGTCCTGACGCGTTGAGATTTGGAAGCGTCAGGCTCAGGCGGTGCTGGAATTATTGTGGCGTCGGATTGGAGGCGCCGTTTAACGCCGTGATCGCTGAAAGACGGCCTTTTTTCAAAAATGTCGGCTTTGCATAGGTTTTCTTCATTTTCAGACTCTCCTAAAATCCCAGCCTGATGATGCCATACTGCGGCCATCTGTCAACCATGCGAGCTGAAAGCAACAAACAATAAACCCAACAATGCGCGACAAGGGGCCAGGGTCCCTATTCTTTGTTTCGGGCCATCCCAAAACCCATTGCACCTGGAGTTTGCTCTCCAGCGCCGGCGCGATCCACCAGAGATGCGCCGGATTAAAGCGTGACGCTGCTCGGGGCGTTTGCCGTGACGGCGGAAAGCTTGCCCTTCTTGACGAAAGTCGGCTTCGCGTAAGTCTTCTTCATCGTGATCTCTCCTGAATCCTCGGCGAGCATGGCAGATGCGCGATATGTGTCAACCAAGCCGGGCGCCGACGGCGGCCCTCCTGGCGCTATCGGCTGGCGGCCAGCGCCTGGCCTCCGGCTCGCTCGACGGCACGGCCCGGCTATGGGGCATGGACACCGGCCACCAGATCGCGCTGTTCGACAGCAAGACCGGCCCGATCTATGCGGGCGTCCGCCGCGGTGCTGACTGGCGGCAATGATCGCACCACCCGCGACTGGCCGCCCAACGGCGGTGACGGCGTCGTGCTGTTTGCCGGCGCGTCGGAATGGGCAAATCTTGATCACCTTGTCCGCCGTGCTATGTAAAGCCCATGCCAGCATCCAGCCTCCCAGACAACGCGCCGCTCATCGTCATCGATCTCCAGACCGGTATGTTCGACGGCGTGCACGAACCGCCGATCCATGATGCGCCAGGCATAGTCGAGCGCACCAAAGCGGTGATCGACTGGGCGCGGCGCAGCGGGCGCAAGGTCGCATTTGTCAGGCATGATGGACCCGAAGGCGATCCGTTGGCACCGGATCAGCCGGGCTGGCCGGTTTGGCCCGCACTTGGCCAAGCTGCGGACGAGCCGACCTTTGCCAAATCCGTGCGCGATGCTTTCAGCAATCCCGCTTTCGGCGACTGGGTTGCCGGGCAGGGTGCGGGTGCTGTCGTGCTCCTGGGCGCGCAGACCGATTTTTGCGTGGCCGCGACGATCAAGGGCGCGATCGCCAGAGGGCTCGGCGTGACCGTGGTGTCCGATGCGCACAGCACGCTGGACAATGCCAGCGAGAGTGCCGAGCAGGTCATCATCAGGCACAATGGCGAATTCGCCGAGGCCGGCGTCAATCTGGTGACCACAAAGGCGCTTGTCGGCGGCTGAAGCCCGAACGTCGCCGCAGGCCGCATTATCAGGCAGGCCGGCTTGAGGACTTCGCGAGGGAAGACAGCGCCGGGCGCCTGCCGTGGTCGACGCGGACGGGGGGGCGCATTGTTGGGATGGCTCGGGCGCCCGCGTCAACCAGGGCGGCTCGTACCGCCGCATTAGCAACATTGCACATTGCGTGCCGCTCGAAACTTCCGCGAAAGCGGAATAGGCCGGAGCAAAAGGGCGGATTCGGCTGAGACTTTCGGCGCGCTTTCCCGGTCCGGGAGTCAAAAAGTCTGCTGGTTACTGGGAATGTCGTTCAAGGCGTTTGCCGGTGCTGCACCGGATCGGCGAGGAACGACACCGCAATCAGGTCGTCGCCATCGATCCGGCCGTGACGATCTTCCATGATGGCTGCGACCTTTTGAAAGGTTTTCATTTCGGCATCCGTCACCCTGCATCGCGCATCCGGGCCTGGAGATCGGCCAGGCGAACGCCCAAAGCAGGGGATGTCACAGCTTTGCTTATCATCTTCACTCGTCCTGATTGGAAACTGACATGGGCAACCCGCCGCCATGGCTGGCGGCGGGTTTGGGACAATTCCAAGTTCAGTCGTAGACCTTGACGATCTTGCGGGTGCCCGGATCCACCAGGACGGTGCGGTTGTCGACCACCACGTAGCGGTATTTGACGTCGGGGATCTCATGAAGCTCGACCGTGTCCGGCAACGCGCTACCAACATTCAGTTCCACGCCGGGAATCTTGACCGAAGCGAGGGGCTGCTTCTTCACATACTCGCGGATGACCGTGTCCTGTTCAGGCTGGATGACAACGTCCTGAGCGGCAACGGCGCCCACTCCGGCCAACAGCAACAGCGCCGCTGCGGCGCCCGTTAGGTGCATTTTCATACTGTTTCTCCTTGCGAGTCAGCATGACAAGATCGTCCAACGCTGACGGCAACTGAACTTGAGCCAACTGAAAATGTTCCTCAGACTGGGCTTCGGTCGGATGCTGTCTGCGACTTAAGTCTGGCCCGAGAGCGCATTGGTCTTACCGACGGGAACGGCTCTCTGTTCACGGCTGTTTGTCTCCCGGAATTCGGAGAAACAGATGGACAAAAGTGTTGGCCAAGCGCGCTGGTTGCTCGCACCGATTTTCGCGACAGCCGTTACCTTTCTGGTGATGGGAATAGTCCTTGGCTGACATGTCGTCGATCGGCGCAGCAACGTCCCTTCCTGCGCTGAGAGGGTTCGCAAGCCGCTTCGGCGCCTGGCGAACCCTCTATCTTCACCATACGCCGGCCTGCTCGTCGCTATCGTCCAGCAGTTGCTCATCCAGTTTGCCGCTCGGTTATCGGGCCGTGTGTATCGATCGAGCCGGCGGCGAAGACAAGACACGTTGATCCGTAGGCTGCTCGCTGAAGTAAAGCTAACTGCCGAGAATGAGGAACACGATGCCCACCGCCGTCAATCCAACCATGAGCACGGCAATCGCCGTTCCTGGGCCATAGCCTGTCTTGATGATGGTGGATCGGTGGGCCATCGCGGCGTTCTCCAGACACCCGGCGGTGCCGAGTTCTGCGACAAACGACAAGCGAGGCCCGATGTTCCCTCGTTGGAAGCCTCAATCGGTCACTTTGGGCTTTTGCTTTTTCCTGTAGGACCAAGGTCTTATCTGCCAAGCGCAAAGGTCCAAGGGGCCTTGTTCAGTTCCGATAATGTCCCTTGGATGTTCCGTTACTTTAGGTAAACCTGATATATTGCCTGGGCGGAAAACTTAGCTGGCCAAGCAAAATCGCCCGCGAACCGGGCATGGAAAATGTGGCTTTGGCAAGTTCAACAACAGGCAGTCATGTCTCGGGCGACGAATAGCTTACGTCTCGTCAAATCCGCCCTCTCGGGTCTGATCGTGCGTGATTGCGGCTTCTTCCTCATCATCGGGGAGGGCGTCGTCGCTGTCCTGGTACGCGTTATCGTCGTCCTCGTCCGGCAGATCGCCGTCTTTTTCGACGCCGTAACGCATGTCGCCGTTTTCCGGCGCGGACTCTGGCAGGATCTCGCCGCCCTTGATTGCATCCCAATCCTGCTGCTCGATGGTCGGCCCATCGGCCCGCGGTGCGTCATCTTCGATGTCGGCGCCTGGTTTGTTGCGAGGTGCCATGCTGGCCTCCAATCGTTGAAGAACTGGAGGCGAAACTCGGCGTGCCGGCGTTTGTTCCGGACCCGAAGTGCAAAGACCGGGCGTGTTGCTGGATTGTCGACGGCTGGCGTGTCAGCCCAGCCCCGCCAGCACCGCGGCCGCGGCCCGCACGGTTGCCAAGTTGCCTCGCAAATGGAGAACGCATTGCGGCGACTGACCCCTTACTTGCGAAGTTGCTAAAATAATGAAATGTTGTCCGCGGGAAATGAAATGAGGCAGGGACTGGTTGGAACCGGCGCGGTTTCGACGGTTTTGGAAACCATGTATTTTGGACAGTTTCTCGTAGGAATGTCAGCCACGGCCGCCATCGTCGCGGTCTGGACCTATATGACCACCGGCTCCTTCTGGGAGGCATTTGCCTGGACGATAGCGACGCTGCTTGTCCTGCAGGTCGGCTACTTCGTGCTCGTCGTGAGGCTGATCTTCAGGCGCGCACATGACATCGTGCCGAGCCAGGATCCGGTAGACGCCTTTCCGCCATTGCATCGCGACGGTGTCCAGCTTTGAGACCGGGTGACCAGGACCGATCAGGAATGGCGTTTCCATACCAGGCCGTCCACTCGAGCGCGTGCGACCGGGCAAACTCGGGGAACGTCGCCACCAGCGCGATCACGACCGACGGCAAGGTGTTTGGTCGCTGAGACGGCGCCTTCTGAGCATATCCCTGCTGGAGATTTCGGCCCAGCGTTATCATGGGAACAGGACGCATGCGCGACCGCTCCGCATTGTGCTCAGGCCGACAGGTTGGGAACAAGTGCTGATGCTTCGCGTTCTCTGGCAGTGTCGATGAGGTTGCCGCCTCCATCGGTGCCGTTATGGCTCGCTCTGCTCCCGGCGGGGCGAGCCCTTTTCGTGCCGGAGCCTTTCAAATCGTCCAGATGAAGAGGCGGATGCGCGGCCGATTTGGCGCACTGGTGCTCAGATTGAATTTTTTCCCTCTAAATATCCGTACATATCTGTGCAAGTTTTCAAACTCTTGAACGCTGTCTGCCGAACGTTTGATCAGCAACCAATCAATATCCAGTCTGCAATCGTAATATCTCCAATTCTGAAGTTACGATGGAACCGCTTGGCAGCGGTGGAGTTTTTATGGAGGGCGGAATTCAGTTATCACTAGGAGATGGCCATGAGACTTTATCTTACGAGCGCGGCGACCGCCGTCGTCCTGATGGGCGGGATTGGTGCGGCGCTGGCGGAAAACGTCGTCGTCGTCCAGCCGGAGCAGGAGACAGTCGTTCGCGAATACATCAAGAGAGAACCGCTTGCCTCGGTGAACCTTCTGGGCGTCGAGCTCAAGCTCGGCTCGTCGGTGCCGGATACGGTCGAACTGCGTGAGGTGCCCGACGTCAAATACCGCGTCGCGGTGATCAACGACCAGACGGTCCTCGTCGATCCGGAGACCCGCCAGATTGTTGAAGTGCTGCACTAGGGATCCCGCAGTACTGGACCTTGGGAAAAACCCGCCCCGAACATCGCGTCGGGGCGGGTTTCCTTTGCCGCGATCCGCGATGGCCTATTCGGCGGCCAGTCTATCCTGCGTCTTGGTCTCGAAATCGCTGGCGTCGTGGCGTTCATGCAGTTGCATGGCAGGCTCACCGAAGGCGCGGTTGACCATGCGGCCGCGCTTGACTGCCGGGCGGGCGTCGATGGCCTTCGCCCAACGCTGCACATGCTTGTACTCGTGCACCGACAGGAACTCGCCGGAATCATTGTACATGCGGCCGAGTGCCAGCCCGCCATACCAGGGCCACACCGCCATGTCGGCGATGGAATAGTCCTTGCCGCCGAGATATTCAGTCTCGGCCAACCGGCGGTCGAGCACGTCCATCTGACGCTTCACCTCCATCGAGAAGCGATCGATGGCATATTCGAACTTTTCCGGCGCATAGGCGTAGAAGTGGCCGAAGCCGCCGCCCAGATACGGCGCCGAGCCCATCTGCCAGAACAGCCAGGACAGCACCTCGGCGCGGGCCGGCTGTTCGGTCGGAAGGAATTCGCCGAACTTTTCGGCGAGATAGACCAGGATCGAGCCGGATTCGAAGATGCGCACCGGTGTGGTGCCACTGTGGTCCATCAGGGCCGGAATCTTGGAGTTTGGATTGACCTCGACGAAGCCGCTGCCGAACTGGTCGCCATCGTTGATCCGGATCAGCCAGGCATCGTATTCGGCACCCTTGTGGCCGCGCGCCAGAAGCTCTTCCAGCATGACGGTGACCTTGACGCCGTTCGGCGTCGCCAGCGAATAGAGCTGCAACGGATGCTTGCCGACAGGCAGTTCCTTGTCATGCGTCGGCCCGGCGATCGGCCGGTTGATGCTGGCAAAGGCTCCGCCGCTCGGCTTGTTCCAGGTCCATACTTTCGGCGGTGTGTAGTCGGTCATTTCGTGGCCTCGTGTCGGGGAAGGATGGCAGGTCGCCATTAACTAGGGCTGCGGATGTGTAAGTTCAACTTGCGTTGAACTATTATCGCTGCCCGCAGTGCCAACATCGGCAATTGGGTTCTTCCTTACCCTTGCGCCTTCTCCTGCGTGGCATACCTATAGAAGATGTCGCCAAAGCCCACCCAGGACAAAAGCATGACCATCAATCCCAATCCGCGCTCGGTCGTTGCCGTGCGGGCCACTGTTCCCGAAGATGCCTTTACGGCCGGGGCGCTCGGCACGCTCAGGGAAGGCAGCGGCGTCGTCATTCGCAATGACGGGCTGGTGCTGACCATCGGCTATCTCATCACCGAAGCGGAAGAGGTCTGGCTGACCAGCCATGACGGCCGCGTCATCCCCGCGCACGCGCTGGCCTATGACCAGGAATCGGGCTTCGGCCTGGTGCAGGCGCTGGCGCCGCTCGGCCTGCCGGCGGTGGCGCTGGGCGATGCCGGCAAGGCCAGGATCGGCGACGCCGTGGTGCTGGCCGACGGCATCGGCCAGTCGGTGCAGGCCAGGATTGTCACCAAGCAGGAATTCGCCGGCTATTGGGAGTATCTGCTCGACGAGGCGATCTTCATTGCGCCGGCGCACCCGTCCTGGGGCGGTGCCGGGCTGTTCGGCGCCGATGGCTCGCTGCTCGGCATCGGTTCGCTGCGCCTGCAGATGAGCCGCAATGGCGAGGTCGCCGACATCAACATGGTGGTGCCGATCGATCTGTTGCCGCCCATACTCGACGATCTCCTGACGCGCGGCCAGGTGGCCAAGCCGCCGCGGCCATGGCTCGGCGCGCTGTCGGCCGAAAGCGATGGCAGAGTGGTGGTGATGAGCGTGACCGAAGGCGGTCCGGCGGCCAAGGCTGGCCTGCGCCAGGGCGACATCATCTCGGACATCCGCGACGGCGCGGTCGATGGACTCGCCGATTTCTATCGCAAGCTGTGGGAGAGCGGCTCGGCCGGTGCCGAGATTCCGATGCGGGTGCTGCGCGACGGCCGCGAAACCTGGCTGCGCATCAAGTCCGCCGACCGCGGCAGTTTTCTGAAGAAGCCGCAGCTGCAATAGCGCGTCAGCCACGCGATGCATCCAAGACTGCTCAAAACCTTCCTTGCGGTGGCGCGGAGCCGCAACATCACACGCGCCGCAGAAGTGGTCAACCTCGCGCAATCGAGCGTCAGCGACCAGATCCTGGCGCTCGAGGCCGAGCTTGGCGCTGCCCTGTTCACGCGCGCGAAGTCCGGTCTCGAGCTGACGCCGGCAGGCCTAGCGCTGAAGCCCATCGCCGAGGATTTGTTGCGGCTCGACGGCGAGGCGCGCGCGGCCGTGCAGGCAGCGGTAGGTTCGACAAGCGGGCACCTGACCATCGGCGCGCTGGAGACGATCGCGTCGGCCAGGCTGGCGCCTTGGCTGCCCGGGTTCCAGGCCGGCCATCCCGACATCACCGTGCGGATGAAGGTGGCGGGCAGCGGCGCGCTGCTGCGCCAATTGGAGGATGGCGACATCGATGTCGCGTTCTGCTTCGACCGCCGTGATTTCGCGAAGGGCGCGTCGGATAAACACTTCGCCAGGCGCACGATAGCAGCCGAACCGCTGGTGCTGGTCGCGGCTCCGGGGCAGGGCAGCGTGCCAGGCGACCTTGCCGCGCTTGGCGAACTGCAGTTCGTGGCAACGGAGCCCGGATGTATCTACCGACACATGTTCGACACGGCCTTTGCCGAGGCGGGCGCTGCCGCACCCAGACTTGCCAACGAGGTCGGCAGCATCGGCGCCATTGCGCGGCTGGTGGCGGCCGGCGCGGGGCTCGCCCTCGTTCCACGCCTGGCCGTCACGGATGCGCTCGCACGCGGCGACATCGTCGAAATGCGATGGCCCGGCCAGATGCGGACAGCGCCGCTGGTGATGATCTGGCGCCGCCGGCGCGTCCAGCTGCCGGCGCTTAAGCAATTGCTCACTGCCGCGCGCGACACGCTGGTGCCGGCCCTGCAGCCCGCCAAGGCTGGTTCAGGACTTGAATCGTCGAACCGCTCCAAGGCCTTGTTTGCAAACAACCCCTGACGGAAGCAGCGGCGGTTCAGATCAGGCGGTGGCCGCCCTCGACATGCAGCGTCGTTCCCGTGGTAAAGCCATTGCCGATCAGGAAGGCGATGGCGTCGGCGATATCATCGGGTTGGCCAATCCGCCCGACCGGCAGCCGCTTGGCCATCGCGGCCAACGTCTCGTCCTTCCTGTCGCCGGCCACTTGCGCCCAGATCGTGGTGTCGACCCAGCCGGGTGACACGGCATTGACGCGGATCGGCGCCAACTCGACCGCCAGCGCCCGCACGAGGCCTTCGAGCGCTGCGTTGACAGCAGCAACGACGGAGCCGCGTGCGGCTGGGCGATAGGCGGCGATACCGGAGACGAAGGTCATGGAGCCGGATGCTGCCAGCCGCGGCGCACCGTGCTTGGCGAGCAGCAGCGGGCCATACAGCTTGCTCTCCACCACCTTTTGCGCCGCCATCAGGTCAAGCTCCGGCAGCAGCCGGTAGGCGCCTTCGATGTCGGCTGCGGTGCAGACGATGTGGTCGAGTCCGCCAATCGCTGCGAACAGCGCCGAGACCTGGTCTTCGCGCGCGATGTCGACGACGGCCGTCTCCAGCCCGGCGGGATTGCCGAGCGCCTCGCGCGCCTGCCGCAGCCGGTCTTGGCCGCGCCCGGCGATGATCACCTTGGCTCCGGCCTCGATGCAGCGCCTGGCCAGCGCCAGGCCCATGCCGGAGCCGCCGCCGACGATCAGGATTTTCTGGTTCGAGATGTTCATATCGCTCTGCCTTTGCTTGGATGGACAAGGGCAGGAATTGGCAGTTCGGCGCGACAGAAGGAAACGGAAGAAACCGATAGTGCCATCGGAAAGGCCGATGGAGCAGGGCGGACGAGCGCCGTCTCTGGCTCAGCGCACCAGCGGACTTTCCCAGACGACAAACAGCAGAGCTTTCAGCTGGGCAAAGCGCTCCTGCCCAAGTTCGGTGCGCCATTCCTCCTCGATGTCGTGCAGGATATCGACCATTTTCCAGAACGCGGCATGACCGCGTTCCGTGGACCGTACGACGCGCGCACCGCCATCGCCGGGAATGTCGGAGCGGACGAGGTAGCCGTACCCTTCGAGACTGCTGAGCAGCTGGTTGATGGCCTGTTTGCTCATGCCGGCACGCTCGGCGATGGTGCCGGGCCGCGCGCCGTCCGGTCCGGGAAACTGCAACACCGCCATGTGCGGCAGGCGCAATTCGTCGAAACCGGCGGCGTTGAGCTCCTTGATCAGCCGCCGCTGGATCGCTTGTGCCGGCACGCGCAGCAGGGCGCCGATCAGCAGGTTCTCGGTCTTGGTCTGTAGAACTTCCGTTGAGGTGGGCATTGACGATCCGGTAAATTGAGTTTACTGATAGCGAGTAAATGTAATTTACCGGAGGGGTTTGCGCAATGTCGGTCATGAATCTTCAGGTCAATCCAGCCAATGAGACCATCGGCGACAAGGGGCTGTCGATTCGCTTCCTGGTGACGGGCGACAGTTCGAACGGCAGCATCGCCGCCTTTGAGTTGAGGGTTGCCAGCGGACTGCGCCTGCTGGCGCCGGCGCACAGCCATGATCACTACGAAGAGACGATCTACGGCATTGAAGGGGTGCTGACCTGGACCGTCGACGGCAAGCCGATCGAGGTCGGACCGGGAGAAGCGCTGTGCATCCCGCGTGGCGCGGTCCATCGCTTCGACAACAATGGCAGCGCGGATGCGAAAGCGCTGTGCGTCGTCACACCAGCGGCGATCGGTCCGGACTATTTCCGCGAGATATTCGCCATGTTCCACGCCGCCGCCGGCGGTCCGCCGGACAAGGCTGGGATGATGGACATCATGCGCCGCCACGGGCTGACGCCGGCAGCGCCGCCGCCAAGCTGAAGTCGGTCGAAGAGGCGTCGATCACGCGCCGCAAGCGCTGAAGGTGGTGCCGGGGTTCCAGTCCTTGAAGGCGATGGTCTGGCCTTCGACCGAGACGGTCCTGTGCTTGGTGCTGCCGTCCGGCTGCTTTTCGCTGCTGGTGCCTTTGCCGGTCAGCACATTGTACTCGCAGGCGCTTTCGGCATTCTCCTTCAAATAGTCATAGTGGTCATAGGCGAAGCCGGCGACGATGAAGGCATCATTGCGCCAGGCGATGGTCAGCGTCATGTCGGTCCGTTCGCTGCCGATCTCCATCGCTGGCAGGTAGAATTTGATCGAGCCGTTGGGCAGCATCGTCAGTTCCGGCTCGGTGTCGGAGTTCTCGTAGCCCGCCCGCTCGTAGCCGTTCCATTCCCCTTGGATCTGCTCGTGCACGATCTCGACGGGTTTGAGGTAATTGTGCTCCTTGTCCCTGAGGAAGAAGTGGACGTCCATCGGATGGCCGGGTTCGGTCTCCACCACCATGGCAAGATCGACGGCGCCGTCGCCATTGAAATCGCCAGTCACAGCCGTGATGATCTTCCGGGTTTCGATCGGCTCGGCGAGGGTGGCCGTGGGGAGAAACAACACAAAGGCGAGCAACAGAGATTTCATGGCGTATTCCCCCGGGAGCGAGACGGCGTGCCCGAGCACGAGCATGGCAGGTATTCCGGGACTTTCTACAGGGGGCGGGAAGAAAAATGTTCGGGCCGAGGGGCGCGAAGGAACGCCGTCCGCGCCTGCCAAGTCTGCTGCCGGAAACTGACAGCAATTCATGCCACGATGCTGGCCAATGACGATGGGCATGATGCCGGAGGCAGGACGACAGTGAGAGCGATGACGCGAGCGGCAACAGCATCGAACGGACAGGCCGACTGATGGCGCCGATCAAGGTCGATCCCGACAAGGTTCATGAATTTGCGGATCCTGCCGGCTTCTACGCCTGGCTGAGCAAGCACCACGCCACGGAAACCGAAGTCTGGATCAAGGTGCACAAGGTGGGGTCGGGATTGAAATCGATCACCCCCAAGCAAGCCATCGACGTGGTGCTGTGCTTCGGCTGGATCGATGCGGTGCGCAAAGGGTTGGACGACAAGAGCTTCCTGCAGCGCTACACGCCGCGCGGCAGGAAGAGCATCTGGAGCCTGATCAACATCGACAATGTGGCGCGGCTGGTCGAGGAGGGCCGCATGACCGAGCATGGGCTCAAACAGGTCGAGACGGCCAAGGCCGACGGGCGCTGGGCGCGCGCCTATGGCAGCGGCAAGGAGATGAAAATTCCCGATGATTTGCAAGCAGCCATAAACGCCGAACCCGCTGCGAAGGCGATGTTTGAAAAACTCAACGCGCAAAACCGCTTCGCGCTCGCCTTCCGCATTCACAACATGAAGACCGAGGCCGGGCGCAAGAGGAAGATCGAAGCGTTTGTGGCAATGCTGAAGCGCGGTGAGACGATCCATCCGCAAGGCAGGAAGTGAGGGTTTGGCGCGAATTCGTCTTCGGCGCCGCAAGCCTGTCCTCACGGGATCCCTCGTTGCGCGAAGCGCTTCAGGATTTGAATCGCGAAATTGTTCCAACTGCTTGTTTTCGCGCAATTCGGGGTCGGCGTGGCGCGGCCGCTTCAGCAACGACATCGCCGGTGGACGGAGGAGGGCACGGCGGCTACCCTTCGAAAGCCGCGACGATCGAGCGGCGGACCGGTCGCTGGGAGTCGTTGCCGTTGAGAAGAGTTGCTTCGTGGACGATGGCGCTGGGTCTCATTGTCATCGTCGCGTGTGTGGGAGCCGGGGTCACGCTTGCCCAGACTTCGCCCGATCAGACTTCTCCCGACCTGGCTTCCCCCTCGGCCTCGCCGGCAAAAGAGATCTCGGTCGGGATAAAACAGGCGCCGCCTTTTGCGTTCAAGCTGCAGGACGGCAGCTGGTCGGGATTGAGCATCGACCTCTGGCAGAAAATGGCCGGGCGGCTCAACCTGCGCTTCCACTATGTCGAAGTGCCTGCCGTGCAGGACCAGATCGATGGCGTCGTCAGCGGCAGATTCGATGCGGCGATGGCCGCGATCACGGTCACGGCCGACCGCGAAAAGGCCGTCGACTTCACGCAGCCCTTCTTCACGACCGGGCTCGGCATCGCGACGCCGCTCAACAACCAGCCGTCATGGCGGCCGGTGCTGCATGCCCTGACGTCGTTCGGCTTCCTGCAGGCGGTTCTGGCGCTGGTCATCATATCGGTGGTGGTCGGCGTCCTCATCTGGATGTTCGAACGCCGGCACAATGACGATTTCGGCGGCGGCGTCGCCAAGGGACTGTTTTCCAGCATGTGGTGGTCGACCATCGCCGCGACGCAGGCCAGCACCGGTGATTTCGGCCCGCGAACCGTGCCGGGGCGCGTGCTGGCCGCGCTCTGGATGATGGGATCGATCATTGCGATCGCGGTGTTCACTGCGGGTGTCACATCGGTGCTGACGGTGACGCAGATGGAAGGCATGGTGCAGGGCGAAAGCGATCTCGCCGCGGTCAGGGTCGGCGCGGTGCAGAGCTCGTCGACGGCGTCCTATCTGGATTCGACCCAGATCCGTCATCAGGACTTTGCCTCGATCCAGCAAGGCCTCAACGCGCTTCGCGCCGGCAAGATCGACGCGCTGGTGCACGACAAGCCGCTGCTTGGCTGGCTGGTCGGGCAGAATTACGCGACAAGCCTGCAGGTTCTCGATGCGACCTTCGACCAGCAGCAATATGCCATTGCGCTGCCGCTCGGCAGCCCGTTGCGCAAGTCTCTCGATGTCGCCCTCCTGCAGACCATCGAAAGCGATTGGTGGAAGCAGGCCGTCTTCCAGTATCTGGGCGAGAAGTAGCCGGCAGCAATTTCAGCGGTGCTATGCGCTGGAAGAACCGCCGTCGCTATCCGAGAGTGGCGGCCTGTCTTTCAGGGATGGATGGTTGCTGTCACTGGTCCAGGTCGACCGGTGTCACGCCAAGAAGTTTCAGGGCATTGGCATAGGTCCGGATGCCTTGCGCCTGCTTGCGCTCGGCACAGAACCGGTTCGCCTTGTCCTGGAGTGCCGTTGCCTCGGCGATCTGGCTCGCACTGGCACCGGGTTTGGCTTTGGTCTGGATGGCTCCGTCGAGTTGAAGACCGAGCCGGCTGCAATATTCGCTCCGGGTGACCGCCGCATCCGACTGTGCGACCGCAAGCACGGCGAGCGAAATGCCTGTCAGGGCACCCATCCATCCGGTCGAACGTCGTTGCATGTTTCGGGACCATTTCTTCGCGTTGTGCCGCAGGCCGCGTGACCGCCGCGAGGGTGGTTATGACAGGCGATGTTTTCGCGAGTTTTTCCCGGATGTTGAATCTTGTTTCTGGAGTGTGTCTGGCGGTGAAGCTGCCAATCTCCCCCACGAGGGGGGAGATCGGCGGTGTGCGGCGCTTGCGCCTCTTCCTTTGCGGCTATCCTTCGCGTAAGGCGCCGGGCAAATCGTTTCACGCAAGCAAAATTCCCCGGACACCGCATGATCAGACTTGAAAGCATCAGCAAGCAGAACGGCCGTCAGCTTGTCTTCATCGAAGCGTCGGCGTCCCTGCAGAAGGGCGAGAAGGTCGGCCTCGTCGGGCCGAACGGCGCCGGCAAGACGACGCTGTTTCGCATGATCACCGGCCAGGAGCAGCCAGACGAAGGCCAGGTGCAGGTCGATCGCGGCGTCACCATCGGCTATTTCAGCCAGGATGTCGGCGACATGGAAGGCCACAGCGCTGTCGCCGAAGTGATGAACGGCGCCGGGCCGGTCAGCGAAGTCGCGGCCGAAATGGCGGCCCTCGAGGCGGCCATGGCCGATCCCGAGCAGGCCGACCAGATGGACGAGATCATCGAAAAATATGGCGAGGCGCAGCACCGCTTCGAGGAACTCGACGGCTATGCGCTGGATGGCCGCGCCCGCGAAGTGCTGGACGGTCTCGGCTTTTCGCAGGAGATGATGGACGGCGATGTCGGAAAGCTGTCCGGCGGCTGGAAGATGCGCGTGGCGCTGGCCCGCATCCTGTTGATGCGGCCCGACGCCATGCTGCTCGACGAGCCGTCGAACCATCTCGACCTGGAGAGCCTGATCTGGCTGGAATCCTTCCTGAAGAACTATGATGGCGCGCTGTTGATGACCTCGCACGACCGCGAGTTCATGAATCGCATCGTCAACAAGGTGGTCGAGATCGACGCCGGTTCGCTGACCGCCTATTCCGGAAACTACGAATTCTACCAGCAGCAGCGGGCGATCGCCGACAGGCAGCAGCAGGCTCAGTTCGAGCGCCAGCAGGCGATGCTGGCCAAGGAGATCGCCTTCATCGAGCGCTTCAAGGCGCGCGCCTCGCATGCCGCGCAGGTGCAGAGCCGGGTGAAGAAGCTGGACAAGATCGACCGCGTCGAGCCGCCGAAGCGCCGTCAGACCGTGTCCTTCGATTTCCTGCCGGCGCCGCGCTGCGGCGAGGATGTCGTGACGCTGAAGAACGTCCACAAGGGCTATGGCAGCCGCAGCATCTATGAGGGGCTCGACTTCCAGGTCCGCCGCCGCGAGCGCTGGTGCATCATGGGCGTCAATGGCGCCGGCAAGTCGACGCTTCTGAAGCTGGTCGCCGGCGCTTCCGAGCCCGATACCGGCACGGTCGCGCGGGGCCCAAGTGTCAAGATGGGATATTTCGCCCAGCACGCCATGGAGGTGCTGGAAGGCGAGCGCACTGTGTTCCAGACACTGGAAGACGCGTTCCCCCAGGCCGGCCAGGCGCCGCTCAGGGCACTCGCAGGCTGCTTCGGCTTTTCCGGCGACGAGATCGAGAAGAAATGCCGTGTGCTGTCAGGCGGCGAGAAGGCGCGGCTGGTGATGGCGCTGATGCTGTTCGACCCGCCCAACCTTTTGGTGCTGGACGAGCCGACCAACCATCTCGACATCGCCACCAAGGAGATGCTGATCACGGCACTTTCGCAGTACGAGGGCACCATGCTGTTCGTCTCGCACGACCGGCATTTTCTGGCGGCGCTCTCCAACCGCGTGCTGGAGCTGACGCCCGAAGGCATCCACACCTATGGCGGCGGCTATACGGAATATGTCGAGCGGACGGGGCAGGAAGCGCCGGGCCTGAGGAGCTAACGGCTACCTCAGCGAGATGCTCATGCCGCTGAGGTCGGCGTTGACCTGCAGGCCGACCTGCCTGCCCGTCAATTCGAGCTGGGCGCCCTTGTCATTGGTCATGACGATCACCTGAGCCCCTTTGCCAAGCGCGCCGCCACCGCCCGCCGCACCGTAGACCCCGGTCACATCCCGCGCACGTTTGATGTGGCGCACGGTACCTCGGAAATAGGTCTTGGAAACGCCGAAGGCGAGACCGCCCGAGACGCCGCCGACCGAGATGGGATAGCGGCGGCCATGGAAGGTCAGCGTTCCTTCGCCTCCGGAGCCACCGACGAAGAAGGCCGCCTTGTAGACGGCGAAGCGGATGGTGCCGCTGTCGGCATGCGCGGCGCTGGCAAAGCCGATGCTTGCGGTGGCGATGGCGGCAACCGCGATGGAACGAAATCCGGATGAAATCTTCATGGTGAGAACTCCTCAATGTCGCCGCTTTGCCGGCCGGGATGTCAGCGTGGGATCAAAGCTACAACTGAACAGTCTCGCCCGTGGTTTGGTTCCAGGCCCCGTGATTTGGTTCCAGGCATCGTTCGAATCCGGCTGCGGGAAGGCCGGGGAGAGGGCGGCGGGTTGCGGAGGGTGGGGAGGGCACCTGACCGCAGCTATCGCCTTGTGGGATGAACAGGTCTATGCAGGCCCTTCACAAGGCTTAGGAGAGGCTTCGGATGAGAAACGCAATCTGCCTCGCATTGACTGCGGCAGTGGCTGGGTGCGCGACCTCCCCGGTCGACTATGAGGCGTCGCTTTCGCAGCAGGACCAGAAATGGGCCTCCCCGGCATGCCAGCAGGCCCGCAGGGCGGCTTCGGATTACGAGGCTCGCGAGAAAGAGCATCCGGGATGGGGTTTCGGCGTCCTGCTTGGTCCATACTCGATGGGGCTCGTCGCAGCCATCAAGGAGCATGAGCAGAAGCAACGAAAGCTGTTCGCCCGCGAAGTGCACCTGCAATGCTCAAGCCTGCCGCAGCCGAAGGAACTGCAGGGCGATTTGAACCCTGCCGTACCGCCGACCAAGTATCCATAGCCTGCCGCGCCTTCCGGCAGAAGGCGCCGGGGTGGCCGCCGTCATTGGCGGCACCTCGATCTTCGGGGGCCGCGGTGTCTACACCGGCACCATCCTCGGCGCCCTGATCCTGACCGTGCTGACGACGCCCTTGACCATCCTGCAGATGCCGGAGGGGGCAAGGCGGCGGCTTATTTGAGGGTTGTGGAGGGAGAGATAGGGGCGGGTTGAGGTGAATGGCTGCATTTGGGCCGAATTCAGACAGGCAGCTTTTTGGCGCAAGGATGCGAACTACTGCCGTTCAACCAATGATAAAGGCTCAGATCGAATTTTGGTGCTTCTTCAAAATTTGCACCTATTGAGGATGCGCCACGGCCAGCCCGCGAGGACCGATCCGCTCTCAAAAAGCGTGTACAGGTTGACAACACCTTGGCCGCTGCAACATCCTGCCGGTTTTTAGACTGGGAGGTAGCATGACGATTTCGATCAACCGCCGCACCTTTTCCATAGGCGCGGGCGCTCTGGCTTTGGCTGCGGCCGGATTTTCGCCGGCACGCGCGCAGCAGGCGTTTTTCCGCATCGGCACGGGCGGAACGTCCGGCACCTACTATCCGGTGGGCGGCCTGATCGCCAACGCCATCTCGGCAACCGGGGCGGCCGGCGTCGAAGGCTTGGTCGCCACCGCCACGTCCTCCAACGGTTCGGTGGCCAACATCAGCGCCATCCAGTCGGGCGCGTCCGAATCGGGCTTCACGCAATCCGACGTCGCCTACTGGGCGCATTCGGGCACCGGCCTCTATGAGGGCAAGCCCAAGGTTGACGACCTGCGCCTCATCGCGACGCTTTATCCCGAGACGATCCATTTGGTCGCGCGTGCCGACGCCGGCATTAAGTCGGTGGCGGATCTCAAGGGCAAACGCGTCTCTCTTGACGAGCCGGGCTCCGGCACCATCGTCGATGCGCGACTTGTGCTTGGCGCTTACGGTCTGGCTGAAAAGGACGTGCAGCCCGAATATCTCAAGCCTGGCCCGGCCGGAGAGCGGCTGCAGGATGGCGCCATGGACGCTTATTTCTTCGTCGGTGGTTATCCGACCGGCGCAATCGTTGAGCTTGCCACCACCAACAACATCACGCTGGTGCCGATCACCGGCCCCGAGGCCGACAAGCTGCTGTCCGAGCAGAAGTTCTTCTCCACCGATACCGTGCCGGAAGGCACCTACAAAAATGTCGGCGAAACCAAGACCATTTCCGTCGCCGCTCAATGGGTGACCAGCGCCAAGCAGACCGACGACCTCGTCTACAAGATCGTCAAGTCGCTTTACAGCGACGAAACCCAAAAGGCCCTGCAGGCAGGCCACGCCAAGGGCAAGCTGATCACGCTCCAGAACGCGGTTACCAGCGCTGGCATTCCGTTTCATCCCGGCGCAGAGAAATTCTACAAGGAAGTCGGCACCCTGAAATAAGAGGCATTTGGACCGGCTGACAACAACGAGGCGGAAGGGATGCTTTCCGCCTCTTTTGTCTGGAAATTCAGGACACGGAACCGGCCATGAGCGATGACGACAAGATCAAGCTTTCCGCTATGGAGTTCGATGAGGAGAGCGCTCGCGAACTGGAGGAGAAATTCGACTCCGAAATCCGCTTCCGGCCACTGACCCGTGTCGCGGGCTGGCTGGTCGGCTTCCTCCTGGTGGCGCTGTCACTGTTTCACTACTACACCGCCGGTTTCGGCCTGCTGCAGGAAATGCTGCACCGGGGCATCCACCTGTCGATGGTGCTGGCGCTGATCTTCCTCGTCTTCCCGCTGGTGAAGAAAAGCTACGACCAGCCCGCGCGGTCCAGCCTCCTGCGGCCGCTCGGCATACCCCTTTTCGACTGGCTGCTGGCGATCGCTGCGGTCGTCGTCGTCATGCACGTGCCTATGATCCCGCTCGACGACCTTGCCTTCCGCGTCGGCAATCCCACGGCGCTCGACGTGGTGTTCGGCCTTATCCTCATCCTGCTTCTGCTGGAGGCGACGCGCCGCTCCGTCGGCATCCCGCTGCCCATCATCGCCGTCGTCTTCATGGCCTACGCGCTGTTGGGGCGGTACATGCCGAGCATTCTGGTGCACCCCGGCGCGTCCGTCTCCCAGCTTGTCGATCACCTTTATCTGACGACGCAGGGCATCTACGGCATCGCGCTCGGCGTCGTCGCCACCTACGTCTTCCACTTCGTGCTGTTCGGCGTCTTCGCCACCCGCATTGGCCTCGGCCAGCTCTTCCTCGACTGCGCGGCGTGGGTCGCCGGCCGCTACGCCGGCGGTCCCGCCAAGGTGTCGATCTTCGGCTCGGCGCTGTTCGGCATGATTTCCGGCTCGTCGGTCGCCAACACCGTTACCGTCGGCTCGCTGACCATCCCGGCGATGATCAAGCTCGGCTACAAGAAACATTTCGCCGCAGCGGTGGAAGCGGCGTCCTCGACCGGCGGTCAGGTGACGCCGCCGATCATGGGCGCAGCGGCCTTCCTGATGATCGAATTTCTCGAACTGCCCTACACGACCATCATCCTTGCCGCCATCGTGCCCGCCTTCATGCACTTCTTTGGCGTGTTCATGCAGGTGCATTTCGAGGCCAAGCGAACCGGCCTCAGGGGGCTCAGGCCGGACGAGATGCCCGATGTCGTCGAGGCGCTGAAGCGGGACTGGCCGACGATCATCCCGCTCGTCGTTCTCATCGGCGTGCTGCTCTCGGGCTACACGCCCTACATGGCCGCCTTCTGGGGCATCACCTTGTGTATTCTCGTCGGCCTGCTCAATCCGCGCCGGCGCATGTCGGTCGCCGACATCGTGACGTGCCTGCGCGACGGCGCCAAATATGCGCTCGCAGTCGGAGCCGCCGCCGCAACCGTCGGCATCGTCGTGGGCGTCGTCACCCTGACCGGAGTGGGCTTCAAGCTGTCCTACATCGTCACATCGACGGCTGGACACCTTTCCCTTCTCTTCGGCACCTTCATCCCCGAGGCGATCTTCTCGGCCCAGGGCCTGACCCTATTGTTCACCTTGATCATGACTGGCGTCGTCTGCATCCTGATGGGCTGCGGCATCCCGACGACCGCGAACTACATCATTATGGTGACGATCGCGGCGCCGGCGCTTGTCATGCTCGGCACCGAGCCGATCGTCGCTCACTTCTTCGTGTTCTATTACGGACTGCTGGCGGACATCACGCCACCGGTGGCGCTGGCGGCGTACGCCGCCGCTGGCATGGCGGGGGCGGACCCGTTCAAGACCGGCAACACCGCCTTCCGGCTGGGGATGGGTAAGGCACTGGTTCCTTTCGTGTTCGTCTTCTCACCGTCCCTGCTGCTGGTGACGAAGGATTTCACCTGGCCGAACTTCTTCCTCGCCTTTTTCGGCTGCGTGCTGGGCATCACCTGCCTGGGCGCCGCGCTATCGCGCTATCTTCTGGTGCGCACACGCCCATGGGAAAACGTGCTGCTCGTGTTCGCCGCCCTGCTTCTGGTGGCACCCGAACTCTATTCCTCGCTACTCGGCGTGGCGCTTTTGGTCCCGGTCCTGCTGCGCCATTGGAACGCACGCCACACTGAAGAGGCGCAACCAGTCTGATCAGCGCCGCTCCAATGCAATCCTTCCCGGAGTTTCGACGTCGCGCATATGAGGGGGCGGACGGAAAGAGAGGGCGGACCATCGAGTCCATGACATTCCGCTGCGGGTTCTCGGCGCCGAGCGAGCTTCAGCCTAGTCGCGAAGATGTCCGCTCGTGAGAAGAGGCGATGAGCCGTGGCGATGACCGGCATGGGGCGCAAATCAGACCCTCCTCCCGGTCGAATCCAACAGCGGCTTTTGGCCTTCTTAGAATTACGGTGACAGAGTACTTTTTAGAATTACGGTGACAGTGCACCTTTTACCCTGCCATGTGTCCGCCTATCCCCCCGCCAATCGCGGCAGCAGAAAAATCTCCGCCCCCTCCGGCAGCTTCTTCGACCACGTATCCCGATAGATCGTCCCGTCAATGGCGACGGCGATGCCTTTGTCGATCCAGGGCTCGAGGCCGGGATACTGTTCAGCCAGCTTCCTGAACAGCTCCCTTATGTCCTTGGCCTCGATCTCGACCTTGCTGTTGCCTCCGGCGGTCGCGGCGAGCGAGCCCCAGAGCGTTACTTCGACCATTCCCGTTCCGCCTCGATCGCGGCAAGGATGCGCGGCGGCGACATCGGGATGTGCGTCATGCGCACGCCCGCGGCGTTCGACACCGCATTGGCGATCGCCGCCAGCGGCGGCACGATCGACGTCTCGCCGACGCCGCGCACCCCGTAAGGGTGGTTGGGATTGGGGATCTCGAGGATCTGGGTGTCGATCATCGGCAGGTCCGAGCAGACCGGGATGCGGTAATCGAGGAAGCCGGCGTTCTGCAGCCGCCCGTCCTTGCCGTAGATATACTCCTCGTTGAGCGCCCAGCCGATGCCTTGCGCGGCGCCCCCCTGGTACTGTCCCTCGACATAGGTCGGGTGCACCGCCTTGCCGGCATCCTGCACGACCGTGTAGCGGATGACCCTGGCGGCCCCGGTATCGGGATCGACCTCGATATCGCAGATATGGGTGGCGAAGGAGACGCCGGCGCCATCGGCGACGAGCTCGCTGTGGCCGGCGATCGGCCCGCCGGTCTTGCCCGACTCGACCGCGATCTCCTTCAGCGACAGCTTGCCGAGATTGCCGTGCTTCTCGCCCTTGGCGATCGCGTGGCCCTTCTCCCAGACCACGTCGTCGACGGCAATGTCCCACATCTGCGCGGCGCGCTCGCGCAGGATCTTGATCGCGTTGCGAGCGGCCGAGATCGTTGCCATGGAAGAGGAGAAGGTGCCGCGGCTGCCGTCCGTCATGTCGTTGTAGCCGAGGCTGGACGTGTCGGCGACGATCGCCTTGACCTGAGAATAGTCGATGCCCAGTTCCTCCGCCGCCACCAGCGACAGCGACGCGCGCGAACCACCGACGTCGACTGTGCCGACGGCAAGCGAGACCGAGCCGTCCATGCCGATGTTGAGGTCGGTGCAGGTCTGGCCGCCGAAGTTGAACCAGAAGCCGCAAGCCATGCCGCGGCCCTGGTTCTTGCCCAGCGGCGCCTTCATGTGCGGATGGCTCTTCACCGCCTCGAGCGTCGGGCCGATGCCGATCGGGCCGTAGACCGGACCGTAGGAGGACCGTGTGCCTTCCTGCGCGGCGTTCCTGATCCGGAAGTCGACCGGATCCATGCCGATCTTCTTGGCCAGCTCGTCGACAGCGCTTTCCACCGCGAACGCCGCCATCGGCGCCGAGGGCGCGCGATAGGCCGCGGTCTTCGGCCGGTTGACCAGCACTTCGTAGCCGACCGTCTTGACGTTATCGAGCTTGTAGCAGGCGAACGCGGTCATGGCGCCGATCTCGGCCCAGGAGCCGGCATACGGGCCGCAGCTGTAGCGCAGCGTCGCTTCGGCGGCGGTGATCGTGCCGTCCTTGCGGGCGCCGATCTTGACGTCGATCGAGGTGGCGCTGGTCGGGCCCGAGGCGCGGAACACCTCGTCGCGGGTCATCACCAGCTTCACCGGCCGTCCTGCCTTGCGCGACAGCGCCAGCGCCACCGGCTCGGCCCAGACATGGGTCTTGCCGCCAAAACCGCCGCCGATCTCCGAGGAGGTGACGCGCAGTTTCGAGGCTTCCATGCCAAGCAACTGGGCGCAGTGCTGGCGGTAGACGAAATGGCCCTGCGTGCACACCCAGAGGTCGGCGGTGCCGTCGGAGCTGAAATTCGCCACGCAGGCATGCGGCTCGATATAGCCCTGGTGCGTCTGCTCGGTCTTGAAGGAGCGCTCGACGATGAAGTCGGCGTGCCCGAAACCCTGATGGACATCGCCATGGCCAAACTGGCTGCGCTTGGTGACGTTGGAGGGTTTGACCGGCTTTTCCTCAAGGCCTTCGGTGAAGATGGCATCATTGATCAAGGGCGCCGTGTGCTTCGCCGCCTCGTCGACATCGGTGACGTGCGGCAAAAGCTCGTACTCGATCTCGATGAGCTTCAGCGCCTGCCTGGCGGTGCGGGCGTCGATCGCGGCGACCGCGGCCACCGCGTGGCCGTCATAGAGCGCTTTCGTGCGCGCCATGCAATTGTCGAGGACGTCGTACATGGCGGCATCGCCATCCGTGAGGTCCGGCAGGTCGGCCGCGGTGATCACCGCCTTGACGCCGGCGAGCTTTTCCGCCTTCGAAATGTCGATCTTGACGATCCTGGCGTGGGCGTGCGGGCTTCTCAGAACGCGCCCGACCAGCTGGCCGGCCATGTTGAAGTCGGCGCCGTAGCGCGCGCGGCCCGTCACCTTGTCGATGCCGTCGGGACGGATCGGACGCGTGCCGACGGAGGCGAATTTACGTCCGGAAAAACGTGGATCGAAATTCATCTCAGGCTCCCTTCATCACGATGGCCGCATCCTGGACGGCGCGCACGATCTTGTCGTAACCGGTGCAGCGGCAGAGGTTCCCGGCAAGGCCGAAGCGGATTTCCTCCTCGGTCGGGTCGGGGTTCTTGGCCAGGAGGTCCTTGGCCGCGATCAGGAAGCCCGGAGTGCAGATGCCGCATTGCAATGCGGCGTGCTCGAGGAATTTCTGC
This sequence comes from Mesorhizobium sp. AD1-1, assembly GCF_020164655.1. Classification (NCBI taxonomy): domain Bacteria; kingdom Pseudomonadati; phylum Pseudomonadota; class Alphaproteobacteria; order Hyphomicrobiales; family Phyllobacteriaceae; genus Mesorhizobium; species Mesorhizobium sp. AD1-1. Next base: position 27,565 of record NZ_JAIUGP010000024.1, on the reverse strand, counting down.
TGCAGCGGGTGCAGCGTATCGCCATGCGCCATGCCCTCGATGGTCTCGACGCGACGGCCTTCAGCCTCGGCGCCGAGCACCAGGCATGAGCACACCAACCGGTCGTCGAGGATGATCGAGCAGGCGCCGCAGTCGCCGGTGCCGCAGCCTTCCTTGGCGCCCGTCAGCCCCAGCCGATCGCGCAGGACGTCGAGCAGCGTCTCGTCGGGCTGGCACAGATACTCGACAGCATCGCCGTTGATTGTCGTTGAAACTGCAATTCCAGCCATCATTTGCCTCCTGCACGTGCATAGGCTGATGTGGCGGCCCGCTGGGCCAGCACACCCGCAACTTTTCGTCTGAATTCGATAGTGCCGCGCTTGTCGTCGATGGGACGGCAGGCGCCCGCGCAGACCTTGGCGAGCCGCTCCAGCGTCGCCTCGTCCAGCCTGGAGCCGATGAGCACCTCCGCCGCCTCTTCGACCAGAAGCACCGTCGCCGCCACGGCGCCCAGCGCCACGCGGGCCGATTTGACGACACCGTGCTCGTCGAGCGTCAGGTTCACCCCGGCGCTGACCACCGCGATGTCCATCTCGGTGCGTGGAATGAAACGCAGATAGGCATCGCCAGACCGCGGCTCGCGCTTGTCGAGCAGGATCGCCTCGATGATCTCGCCTTTGGCCAGCGACGTCTTGCCCGGCGCGGTCGGCACGCTCTGTACGGGGATCGTGCGCCGGCCCGCCGGCCCGACGACCACTGCCTTGGCGCCGGCGGCAACCAGCGCCGGCACGCTGTCGGCAGCCGGCGAGGCGTTGCAGAGATTGCCCACGATGGTGCAGCGGCCCTGCACCTGCTTGGAGCCGATCAGCTTGGCCGCCTCGACGACACCAGGCCATGCCTTCTTGAGGGCGGTGTTCTCTCCCAGGACGGCGCAAGGGACCGCGGCGCCGATGCTGAAGCCTTCAGCCGTCTCCCGGATCTCGCTCAAGCCATCGATCGCCTTGATGTCGACGATCAACTCTGGTTCGGCAAAGCCGCCCTTCATCCTGACCAGGAGGTCGCTGCCTCCGGCGAGGATGGCGGCCGTACCAGCCGACCCGGCCAACTGGCCAACGGCATCTTCTATTGAAAGCGGACGTATGTAGCGCATCGTCTCCCCTTGGTCATCGCGATTTCAGCGACCGTTATAAACAGTCTCCTCATAATGGCTATCCGGTTCGTCATCTGCGGCGATTGGGCCAGGCGCAGCAATATCCAGTCCACCAGGCCGAAAGTGGCGCACTGAATGGCAGCAACCGGCTTTGGAATGATTTCGTGAAACTTCGGTCTGGATCAAGTGCGCTCATTCGGTTTTGTCCGCTTTTGGACCGGAACGGCCCTTAAGCCGGCAGAGCCGCTGCTTGGCCGCCCCGGCTGAAGCTCCCTGTGTTCGGCGGCCGCCCGAAACGCCTGCGGCGGCTGGCCAAGGGTACGCAGGAAGGCGCGCCGCATGCGTCCGGGATCGCCAAAACCGGCGGCTTCGGCGATGCGCTCAAGCGGGAGATGGCTGGTCTCGATCGCCGTGCGGGCCGTCTCGAGGCGCATGCGCTCTACCGCCTTTGCCGGCGTGACGCCGGTCTCGGACGTGAAAGCGCGGGCGAAGTTGCGGGGGCTCATGGCCGCGTGATCGGCCAGGCATTCGACGGTCAGCGGTTCGGCCAGGTTTGCCCGCACCCACTCGCTCAGCGCGGCGAAGCGGCCGGTTCGCCCGCCCAGTTCGACGAAGGCCGAGAATTGCGACTGGCCGCCCGGCCGGCGCTGGTGCATGACGATCTGCTGTGCGGTGCGGCGCGCCACTTCAGCGCCAAGGTCATCTTCGACGAGGGCAAGCGCCAGGTCTATTCCGGCCGAGATGCCGGCCGACGTCCAGATGTCGCCATCCCTGATGAAAATACGCTCGGCATCCAGCCTGACCTTCGGGTAGCGGCGGTGGAAGTCGTGACTGCTGGCCCAGTGCGTGGTGGCGCGGCGGCCGTCGAGCAATCCCGCCCGTGCCAGCAGGTACGCGCCGGTGCAGACGCTGGTGGTGCGCCGCGCCGGCACGCGCCTCAACCAGGCGACGATCTCGTCCATCGCCTCGATGGAACGGATGATTTCGCCGCCCGATACGATGACGGTGTCGAAAGGGCCGTCGCGCAGAGGTCTGGTGAGAAGCTTCAGGCCAGAGGAGCTTTCAACGTCGCCGCCGCCGGGCGACAGCAAAACCAACTCATAGCTGTCCGGGCGGCAGCGCTCCGCAATCTCGAAGACGGTTGTCGGCCCGGCCGCATCCAGAAGCTGGAAACCGGGGTGAACGACGACGGCAACGTGCCTGCGCATGGCAGTATTCGCCCGATTTATGTCATTTCGGACGAAACCTAACGCCGGTAGCCTCGTCGTCAAGCCATCTGGAGACCGGCAAAAGTCCTGGACGAAACGCTGCGTGCCATCGCTGCCCGCCATGGTGCCCGCACGGCAGACTTCGTCGCCATGCAACTCGAATATCCCCGGCCACGCGCATCGCCGTGGCGACGCGAAGATGTGGCCGTCTCGGGGGGACTTTTCACGGCAAGGGAGTGACTGATGAAAGCATTGATCGCCGGGGCCGGTATCGGCGGCCTCACCACTGCTCTGTTCCTGCATGAGGCAGGCATCGAGGTCGAACTTTTCGAGCGGGCCGACGACATCCGCGAACTTGGCGTCGGCATCAACATGCTGCCTCACGCTGTCAAGGCGCTGGCCGGGCTTGGGCTGATGCCGGCGCTCGACGCGGAGGGGGTGAGGACACGCGAGCTTGTCTACACCAACCGCTTCGGCCAGATCGTATGGCAGGAATTGCGGGGCATCGATGCCGGCTATGAGGTTCCGCAAATCAGCATTCATCGCGGCAGGCTGCTGGGGCTGATTCACCGGGCCGTGGTGAACAGGCTTGGCGGCGACGTCATCAGCACGGCAAGCCGTGTCGATGCCTTCGAGCAGAACGAGGGCGAGGTCGTGGCGCATTTCCGCTGGCATGACGGCTCGCGTGGCGAGGCCCATGGCGACCTGCTCATAGGCGCCGACGGGATCCATTCCGCCGTCAGGGCCGTGCTCTATCCCGAAGAAGGGCCGCCGATCTGGAACGGCACGATGCTGTGGCGCGGCGCCACGCCGTGGCCGGTCTGGCGCGACGGGCGCACCATGGCGGTTGCCGGCGGCAATTTCGCCAAGTTCGTCTATTATCCGATCGAGCCGGATCGCGAAGAGACCAGGCTGACGAACTGGGCGGTAATGGCCAATACCGGCGATAGCGGCTCATCACCGCTGCGTCCCGGCGACTGGAGCCGCCCGGGCGTGATCGACGATGTGCTGCCCTTCGTGCGTGACCGGTTTCAGCTTGATTTTGTCGACCCCGCCTCGATCATCCAGGCAACGGATGGCTTCTACGAATATCCGAACTGCGACCGCGACCCGCTGCCACGATGGTCGTTCGGGCGGGTGACGCTGCTCGGCGATGCGGCGCATCCCATGTACCCGGTGGGGTCGAACGGAGCCAGCCAGGCAATACTCGACGCTGGTTGCCTTGCGATGCATCTGGCCGCAGGACCGACCGTCGAAGCCGCGCTAACACGGTATGACGGGGAGCGGCGGCCGGCCACATCGGCCATCGTGCTGGCCAATCGGCAAGGCGGGCCGGAAGCGGTCATAGACATGGTCGAGGCCCGGGCGCCGCATGGGTTTGATGACATCGACGCCGTCGCTTCGCGCGAAGAACGCAAGAGCGTGGTACGCGGCTATGCGTCCCTGGCCGGGTTTGCAAAACCGAGTTGATCGCGAGTGGCGCGTTTTGCAGCCTACAGGTTTGCCTCGGCGAAGATGCGCGAGGCCCAGTCGAGGAAGACGCGAAGGCGCGGCGAGAGCTGACGGTTCTGCGGGTAGAGCGCCGACAGCGGCGTCGGCGATGGCGGGTAGTCGGCCAGCACCTCGACCAGCGTCCCATCGGCAAGATCCTTCTCGAAGCGATAGCGCGGCGCCTGGATGAGGCCGAGGCCAAGCCGCGCCAGGTCGGCGGCGGTATCGGAATTGTTGGCGGCGACGCGGCCGGGCAGCCGCACCTCCCGGATATTGCCGGCGACAGTGAATTCGAACGGAAGGGTCTCTCCGGTGCGCGACGAGACAAAACCCACCGCCTGGTGACCGTCGAGCGCATCGGGGGAGGCGGGCGTGCCGTGGCGCTCGAGATAGGCGGGGCTGGCGCAGGTGATCTCGCGGATCATCGCGAGCCGCCGCATGATCATGCCGCTGTCGGGCGGCTCGCCGACGCGGATCACGCAGTCCACGCCTTCACGCACGAGATCGACCAGCCGGTCGCTCTGGCCGATCTGCAGGTCGATGCGGGGATAGCGGTCGAGAAACTCCGGCAGGCGCGGCAACAGGAATGTGCGGGTGAGCAGCGTGCTGGCGTCGATGCGCAGCAGGCCGAAAGGCTCGGCGTTGCGGAAGGCGGCCTCGGCATCCTCGATCTCGGCCAGGATCGACAGGCAGCGCCGATAGTAGGCTTCACCATCCTGGGTGGCGTTCACCTGCCGCGTCGTTCGTTCCAGCAGCCGCGCGCCGAGATGCTCCTCCAGCCGCCGGATGGCTTCCGTCGCGGTTGAGCGCGGCAGGCCGAGATCGGCCGCGGCAGCGGTGAAGCTGCGCCGCTCCAGAACGCGAACAAAGAGCCGCATCGTGTCCAGCCGATCCATGCTCTTTGTTCGCAGTTCCCGAATAGTGATGTCAATGGGTGGATGATTATCCGGAATTCGGCTTGGCCTATATCCGTGTCACCAACAACGCGGAGAGACTTCGATGACAAATCAAACCAGAACCGCGATCGTGACCGGCGCCTCCAAAGGCATCGGCGCCGCCATCGCACAGCGGCTCGCCCGTGACGGCGTCGCCGTTGTCGTCAACTATGCACGGGGCCGCGCGGAGGCCGAAGAACTGGTCCGCGCGATCGAGACCGGCGGCGGCAGGGCGATCGCCGTGCAGGCCGATATCGCCAATCCGAACGGCATCGCCGTGCTGTTCGACGCCGGCGAGAAGGCGTTCGGCGGCATCGACATCCTCGTCAACAATGCCGGCATCATGAAGATTTCGCCGATCGCGCAGACCGACGATGCTTCCTTCGACACCCAGATCGCGATCAATCTCGGCGGCGTGTTTCGCGGCATGCGGGAAGGTGCGCGCCGGCTTCGCGACGGCGGCCGCATGGTCAATTTTTCCAGCAGCGTCGTCGGTCTCTACCAGTCGGGCTACGGCGTTTACGCCGCCACAAAGGCGGGTGTCGAGGCGATGACCCACATCCTGGCCAAGGAGCTTGGCGCGCGCCGTGTCACCGTCAACGCGGTGGCGCCCGGACCGATCGAGACCGCGCTGTTCACGGACGGCAAGAGCGAGGCGCAGATCGAGGCCATCGGCAAGATGATCCCGCTCGGCCGGCTCGGCCAGCCCGACGACATTGCCGGGCTGGTCTCGTTCCTGGCCGGTCCGGACAGCTTCTGGGTCAACGGGCAAATCATCCGCGCCAATGGCGGCGTGGTCTGAGGCGGCAACCAGGCCGGCTTGGCTCTCCTGACTGCCTGACTTCCACACTCGAAAAGCTAAGGAAACATCATGCCATTCGCCAACATCAAGCTACCGCAAGCGGCCCTCTCCAAAGCGCAGAAGGAAGACCTCATCCATCGAACGACCGCGATGTTCGTGGACTTTTTCGGTGAGGGCGTGCGCCCCTACACGATGGTGCTGGTCGAGGAGGTCGCCGACGGAGGCTATGGCCGGGCCGACGATGTGTTCGTCGTGCCGGAAGTTTTTCGCGCGAAGGAGTAGTGCAGGGCTAGACCTCGAAGAGGTGCCTTTCACAAATTGAACCCTTGCCGCATCAGCCATCCTTCGTCGCACCGACCCAGTCGGCGGCCACTTCGGCAAACAGCCAGTCGCGGAACGCCTTGATCTTTTTCTGGCGCAGCGCGCCGTCACGGTAGACGACGTAGTAGCGCGAGGCGGATTTCAGCGCGAGATCGAAGGGACGAACCAGCCGCCCCGCAGCGAGGTCGGCCGAGACCAGCGCGCTTCGGCCGAGCAACACGCCTTCGCCATGCACCGCGGCTTCGACGGCGAAGGTGGCGGAATCGAAGCGCACGCCGCGCTTGGGATCGATGCCGTCCACGCCGGCCTGTTGCAGCCATGTTGCCCAGTCGATGCGAAAGGCGTCGTGGATCAGCTTGTGATGCCGGAGATCCCCGGGCTGGCGCAGCGGATGTTCGCCTTGCAGCAGTTCCGGGCTGCAGACCGGGAAGACCTCTTCGTCGGCGAGAAATTCCGCGGTCACGCCGGCATAGCCGCCCTTGCCGTAGCGGATGGCGATATCGATGCCGTCGCTGACGAAATCGGAAAGTACGCCCGAGGTCGACAGCCGCACGTCGATGTCGGCGTTGGCGCGGTGGAAGCGATGCAGCCTCGGCACCAGCCAGCGGCCGGCAAAACCGTCCGATGTGCTGACATTCAGGATGCCTGCCGTGCGGTCGGGCGTGGCGGCGATGGTGGCGGCGGCGATCTGGTCCAGCGCCGTCCTGACTTCCGATGCGTAGGCCGCGCCGACCGACGTCAGGCGCACGGACCTCGTTCCCCGATCGAAAAGTTGGATGCCCAGTCTGTCCTCGATGTTGCGGATGGCGCGGCTGACCGCGCCATGGGTGACGTTGAGCTCACCCGCCGCCTTGGAAAAACTCAGATGCCTGGCGGCGGCCTCGAAGGCGGGCAAGGCAGTGAGGGGCGGCAGTCTGCGCGGCATGGTCCACCTGTGAGTGTTGCTCACAAATCATGCACAAAGAGTCGTTTGTCGTCCAGCCCGAAAATGTCCAATCTATAGGGGTAGCAGCGGATCTTGATCGGCTTTCCCATCTCGCCGCTGCGCTGAACGACCAGAAACAGTGTGAGCAATCGTCATGCTTGTCCCCTTGCGGACGGCGTCGGCACGCTTGCGCCTACTGAACCACAGGAGACGAACCATGAAACCGATTCTCGAATCCATCAGCGCCGCGACGAGCGGTCTTGCACTCAGAGCCTCTGCAGTCGTCGAGCGCCGCCGCATGCTGCGCCAAGTTTCACGCTTCTCGAACCATCGCTTGCACGACATCGGATTCGAGCGCGACTGGGACGGCTCCATCCTGCGCAATGGGAGGTCGATATGACCAGCACCCTGATCATCGGCGCGACGGGGCTGCTGGGCAGCGAGATGGCGAAGGCCAGCGCCCGCAATGGCGATCGCCTGCACGTTCTGGTTCGTCCGGCAACAGCCGGCGATGAAGAGCGGCTGCATTCGCTGAAGGAGCTCGGCGCCAAAATCCACGTCGGCGATCTCGACGACTATGACAGCCTTGTCCGCGCCGCCAGTGCGGTGGACCGCGTCATCAGCTCGGTGCATGTGCATTCGGCCAGCGAGATGACGCTGGTGCGGGCGCTGAGCGATGCCGGCGTTTCCCGCTATGTGCCTTCCGCCGGCTTCGGCCTCGACTTCGCCGCCGCCGCACCGGGCTCGATCCCGCCACTCGACCTCAAGCGAGCAGTGTTCGACGCGATCAAGGAGGCCGATCTGCCCTATACGGTGATCTACACCAATGGCTTCTTTTCGACATGGGTGGCGACGCTGGGCGATCTGATGCGCTTCGGCTCGTCGCCCTTGCCGCCCGAAGAGGTGACACTTTATGGCGACGGCAATGTGCCGGCGACGTTCGTCAGCGAGAAGGACATCGCCGCCGTGACCTTGCGCGCGCTGAACGACCCCAATGCCATCCGCAGCGAGATCCGCATCGCCCGAAACAAGATCACCCAGAACGAAATGATCGATCTGTGGCGCGGGGTGAGCGGCCGCTCGCCGCGCATCGTGCCTCAGAGTGCGGCGGAGCTTGAGGCGATGATCGCGTCAGCCCCCTGGCTCGGACTGCTGCGGGCATTCTGGATACGCGGCGAGACCGCGCTCGAGACGGCCACGCCGGAAGCCGGAGTGCTGTATCCGGAGCTGGCTTTCGAGACCATCGAGAGCGCCTTTGTTGCGATGGCGGACGCCGCTGGGCGGTAGGAACAGGAGCGCGGCGCTGAAGCTGACGTCGTCGGCGCGGCCGATGAATCCGGCTCGCGGCGTGAGCCGCCCGAGAAGGGCTGGTCTCACCCGTGCGGGCCTGTATCATGGTCATGTGAATTCCTGGGAGGAGGCTTGTGCATGCGGCTGAATCGGAATCTCTGCCAGTGGAGGGTTTGGGTCTTCATCGCCGCAATGGCGCTTTGGCCGCACGCGGCGCCGGCCGATAGCCTCACGCCCGAGCGCATCACTGCTGCCCTGTCGAAGCTCGAAGCGCTTGCCGAAGCCGCCGTCGCGGACGGTGCCGTGCCCGGGCTCGCCATCGGCGTCGTGCGCGATGACGAGGTGATCTTCCTCAAGGGTTTTGGGCATCGCGAGGCCGGCAAGCCTGAGATCGTCGACGCCGACACGGTGTTCCAGATCGCCTCCCTTTCCAAGCCGATTTCCGCCACCGTCGTAGCGGCGTTGGTTAGCGACAGGATCGTGTCCTGGGATTCGAAGATCGCCGATCTCGATCCGGCCTTCAGGTTGGCCGATCCTTATCCGGCAAGCCAGCTCACCGTCCGTGACCTGTTTTCGCATCGCAGCGGGCTTCCAGGCACCGCCGGAGACGACCTCGAGGACATTGGCTACGACCGCGTCGAGATCCTGCATCGCCTGCGGTTCGTGCCGCCATCGTCGAGCTTTCGGGCCGGGTATTCTTACAGCAATTTCGGATTGACAGAGGGTGCCGTGGCAGCCGCGACACCGACGGGAAAGCCCTGGGAGCAGGTCGCCGAGGAGAAGCTCTACCGTCCGCTGGGCATGGCCTCCACGAGTTCCCGCCATTCGGACTTCGTCAAGCGAACCAACCGCGCCGCGCTTCACGTCAAGGTCGATGGCGCCTGGGCAGCGAGGATAGAGCGCGATCCGGATGCGCAGGCGCCCGCCGGCGGCGTCAGCTCTACGGCACGTGACCTCTCGCAATGGGTGCGCCTCATCCTCCACAACGGCGTTTATGCCGGCAAGACACTGATTGCCGCCGATGCGCTAAGCCAGACGCATGTTCCGCTGATATCGCGCGGCAACAACCCCGTCTCCGGCGGCGCATCGTTCTACGGCCTCGGCTGGAATGTCGAATTCGGCCGACACGGCCTGAGCTGGGGCCACGCCGGCGCTTTCAGCGTCGGCGCGCGTACCCTGGTGACAGTCTTCCCAAAGGAGAAGCTGGGCATAGTCATCGTCGCCAACGCCTTTCCGACTGGCCTGCCGGAGGGATTGTCCGACAGCTTCGCCGATCTCGTCTTCGACGGTAAGGTCGAGAAGGACTGGGTCAAGGCGTGGAATGATATCTATGCGGGCCTGTTCGGTCCGGTGGTCGCGGCGGCCAAGGCCGCCTACGCCGCGCCGCCGTCTCCGTCACGGCGAGCCGGGCCGGGCAGTGTCTATGCTGGCCGGTACGCCAACGACTTCATCGGCGACGCGATTGTGTCGAAAGCGGGAGACGACCTTGTACTCAAGGTGGGCCCGGCCGCCGGCCGGTCCTATTCATTGAGGCATTTCGACGGTGATCTTTTCCTGACCTTCCCCGACGCGGAGACGCCGGACAGCCCCTCGGGTGTAAGTTTCGTGGTCGGCGCTGACGGCAAGGCGTCGGCCATGACTGTAGGTTTTCTCGACGACAATCATCTCGGCACGCTGCAACGTGTGGGGGACTGACTTCCAAATCGACCGGTCCCGCCGGGAGTCAGGATGCCGGGCCGTATCGGAGCAGTTTGAAGCAATCGCCGTTGCCCGATTTCGTCTGTGCCAGCAAGGGCTTCGATCTGTCGATCCATTCCTGATGTGACCTCGCGTCGGCTTCGATCGCGTCGACCGGTGCAAGACTGACAAAGCTGCGTCCGTGGCTGAGAAGCCAGCACGCACGGCCGAGAAATCGCCTGCTGCGCTGGCGCAAGAGGTCGGCATCGTAGAAGATGTCGAGCACCTCGTGCTTGATCTTGCGCTCGGTTTCAGGATTGGCGATCGCAACCTCGATCGGCTCGCCGCCGATCGCATCCTGCAGGTCCTTGTAGTCGAGGGTGAGTTGGGTGATGGCATATTTGATCTCGCTCTCGTCGCGCACGATGTCGAACCATAGCGTCGGATCGAGCTGGTTGACGACGAACGACGACTCGAAATCGCGCGACAGGTTGAGGATGTCGAAGTCCCGGATGTCGACGTCGCGCTCAACCAGCAGGATTTCGCGGATCTGCTTGCCAAGCTCCGCTCCCTGCGCGCCGATGGCGGCGTTGGTTCCACCAAGTTCGGGACTAACGTAGGCCCCGCCGTCATCCAGCAGCGCGTCGAATTCGCCAAGTGACTCGACGAGGGGAGCGCCGCGAGCGATGCGCGCCGCCAGCTTGGCCAGAACCTGCTGGAGATCCGTTTCGCGTCTGCGCTGGTCCTGGTAATTCTGCTGGAAAAAGAAGATGAACAGCGACACGCCGATGCCGATCAGGATCACGCCCAACTGCGAGAAGATGTTACGGTAGTATTCCAGCAGCTTTTCGCGATGACGCACGTCGTCGCGCACACTGTGGGCGACCCGCAGATTGACGATCAGCGACAGGATGAGCAGCCCAGCACCGACGAGGATGAGGCCGCCGATGAGCAGGTAACCATGGCCTGTGCTGAAGTCCATTCGTTTTCCCTGAAGCCCAGACTGCGCAGAATAGTGCCATTTTGGCTAAATACCTACGGATTTGCAGGCGGTGGATTTGATGGCGGCGACCACCCCAGAAGGTTGACCCGCCTGGCCATCCGGCCGATAGCTCCGCCAGAAACTGCCCCGAGAACCCTGATGACTTCAGACACGAATCTCCACGATGCACGCTCCGCCGATCCTGACACCGCCTGGCAGGCGGACGTCCGCGCCGGGGTGCGCCACGTCCGCGACCTTGACCGCCTCCCGCTGTCGTCAGCCGAGCGCGCAGCCGCCCAGGCCGCGGCGGCGAACCACAAGGTGCGCGCGCCCAAAGCCTATCTCGACCTGATCGACTGGAACGACCCGGCCGATCCGATCCGGGCGCAGGTCATCCCCTCTCCGCAAGAACTGGAGGAGGTGGAAGGCGAACTCGACGATCCGATCGCCGACCATGACTTCAGCCCGGTGCCGCGCTTGACGCATCGCCATGCCGACCGGGTGCTGTTGTTCCCGACCTATCAATGCGCGGTCTATTGCCGGTTCTGCTTCCGCAAGGAATCTCTGACCTCGATCGGCAGGGGTTATACGCGCGAGGCGCTGGAGCCGGCGCTGGCCTATATCGCGGATCACCCCGAAATCCGCGAGGTGATCCTGACCGGCGGCGATCCGCTGTCGCTGCCCGACAAGGCGCTGGCCGAAATCCGCGCGCGCATCGAAGCGATCGCGCATGTGCGGCTGCTGCGCATCCACACGCGCGTTCCGGTGGCGCTGCCGTCGCGCATCACGCCGGGGCTGGTTGCGGCCCTGCAGGGCCGGCTGATGGTCACCATCGTCACCCATTTCAACCACGCGCGGGAAATCACTCAGGCCACGGAAACCGCCTGCCGCACGCTGCGGCAAGCCGGCTTCGTGCTGCTCAACCAGAGCGTTCTGCTCAAAGGCGTCAACGACAGCGTCGAGGCGCTGGAGGAGCTCTGCCGCGAGCTGATGTATCGCCTCGGCGTCAAACCCTATTACCTGCACCATGGCGACCTCGCGCGCGGCATGGCGCACCGGCGCACGACGATTGCGCAGGGGCAGGCGCTGACCGAAGCGCTGCGCGCGCGACTGTCGGGCATCTGCAACCCCGTCTATGTGCTCGACCTGCCGGAAGGCGGCGGCAAGGTGCCGATCGGACCTTGCCATGTCGAGGGACGGGACGGCGAGAACTGGCGGCTGCGCGGGCTCGATGGCGAGGTGAGGGCGTATACGGAGATCGTTGGCGAATAGGACTGCGCGCTAACCCCTGTCTTTCTCGATAAACGCCAGCACCACCACGCGCGGGACAACGCAGTAGGCGAGCCTGGCCTTGCGGCCTGTCTTCGTCGTCGCGCGGCCTGCGTTCAGGTCGACGGTGATGTCCTCATAGCCCAGCACCTCGCGATCGAGCGGATAGACGGCCTTGTAGACGGCTTCCTTGGCGGCAAAGAGGATGCGGCCGGCAAGATGCCGGTCGGCTGCGTCGGTGCGGTCCGCGGGTGTTGTCACGAGCGCCAAAATGTCATCCGGGAGAGGCTGCGCGGGCTCGACGTCGATGCCGAGCGAGGCGATATCGCCAACCGGTGCAACCGCCGCTACCGCCATGTCGTCGTCGTGCGCGAGCGAACCCATTATTCCCTCGGGCCAGACAGGCGCGCCGGACGGCGTGCGCAGGATGGCGGCGTCGCCGACGCCAAGCTCCGCCAGCAGTCCGTGCGCGATCCACCGGGCCGCGCCGCTGGCGCGCCGCATGCCAGGCTGGCGCGCGGGGATGGAATGCGCTTCCCCAGGCAGCAGATGGGCTTCATCGCCTTCGCGGATCAGGCGGCATCCGATCCGGACACCGCTCGGCGCGATCGCGGCCATAGCCTCCAGCAGGGTCGTTTCCTCCGATGAATTCGCAGCGGGCGGCGTCAACGATCGACCATCGGCAGGACGGCGATCATTTCTCCGTCCTCGTCGATGCCTTGTTCCACGAAGCCGGCTGCGCGATAGAGGTGGCGTGCGGCCTCGTTCTCGGGCTCGTAGCAGATCGAAACCTCCCTGATATGGTCGAGATTGCCGATCTCGTCGAGCAAGGCGCGCAATGCGGCCTTGCCATAGCCTTTGCCCTGGTGGGCGCGGTCGATCATGAAGCGGTAGACCAGCGCCTCGTTGTCCGACGCATCGTACATCAGGAAACCGACGACACGGGTCCCGGCCATGATGGCGCGCGGCCGCGCGTCTTCGTCGGTTTCGGCTTCTTCGAGGGACTCCGCATTGCCGGCGACGAAATCCCTCTGCTCCGGAGCCAGTTCCAGGGCCGCGACCAGGGCGCGGTTGGCCCTGGTCACGGCAACGAGACGGATGTCCTCGGTGTTCAAGCCGATGCCTTGGCCGAGGACTCGGTGATCGGCTCGACGAAGCGATGCAGCTTGGCCGGGTTGCCGCGCCATATGGAGTTGGGCTCCAGCTCTTCGCCCTTCATGACGAAGGAGTCGACATCGACCACCGAGCCTTCGCCCATGACGACGCCGTAGTGGACAAAGGCGGAGGGTCCGAGCGTGCAGCCCTTGCCGATGCGGATGAAGTCGGACTTGAAGGCGCCTTCCTCCAGCGAATGGGCCTGGATGACGCAGCCCTCGTTGAGGGTGGCGTCGTCGCCGATCTCCACCAGCGAGCGTTCTGTCAGATTGCTGCCGCCGTCATAGACACGGCTGCCGATCCTGACGCCCAGCATGCGCAGGATCATCGGCCGGAACGGCGTGCCGGCGAACAGCCGCACGATCGGCGAATCCGCCAGCTTCCAGTGGCGTTCATGGCGCCAGAACGCGACGTCGTAGATCGTCGTCATCTGCGGCTTCAGCCTGCCGAAACCAAGACTTGCCCGTTCCACGAAGATGTAGAAGGGAATGGTGATCGCCGAGGTCAGGAGCACGGCGACGAAGAGTGCGACTTCAGCCCATTCGGTATAGTAGTTCAGCGCCCGGTCCCAGATCGCCAGCGTGGCGAACAGCATGATCCATTGCGTCGCCACGAACAGCAGGATCGTCACCAGATTGTGGCGGTTCTTCAATGGGATGCGCCGGCGCCGGTCGTCCTCGTCGATGCCGGCGATGAGTTCCTTGTCGCGGTTCACCATGCGCGGGATTTCAAAGGCAGGCGAACCCAAGAGCCCGACATTCTCGCGCAGCGGCCCGTCGATGGGGATCATCACCTTGGTGCCGAGCAGGACGTTGTCGCCGGTGCGGCCGTCCGGCGGATAGTAGATGTTGTTGCCGAGATAGTTGCGCTCGCCGATTCTCGTCGGCTCGAGCCTGAAGGCGGCGGCGGATTTGTGCATGTTGATCATGAACAGCCCGTCCGACACCATGGTCTCGGTGCCGATCTCGCACAGAAGCGGGTTTTCGTGCTGCTGGTTGGAGCCGAAATTGGAGCCGGTCTGCACCACCTTGTTGAGGTTCCAGCCGATCGCTCGCATGTAGTGCACGATGGCCGAGCTGTCGCCGGCCAGCAGGCCGAGCACGCGCGAGTTGCTGGAGAATTCAGCGACGGTCTGCAGCCAGTAGCGGAAGCCGTACAGCGTGTAGGTGCGGCCGGGCTTCAACAGCAGGCTGACCAGGCGCGGCACCAGCGTCGCCGCCAGGAAGGATGCGGCCATGTAGCCGAACAGCGTCACCGTGGTGCCGATCGCGACGACGCCGATGGTTTCCTGGTAGTCGTCGCCGACATTTTCCCAATAGCTGTGGAACAGGAGCGGCAAGGGGGTGACGATGGCAAACAGGCCGATCAGCTGAACCGCTTCGAACAGGAAGCGCCGGATGTTGGACGGATCGACATTGCGCACCTTGCAATAGTCGGCCGTGGTCGGCACGGCCGGCGAGCCATGCCAGCGTTCGCCGTCGGGGATGCTTTGGCCGCGGTGCAGCGAGGACGAATGGCCGAGCTGGGCGCCGTCGCCGATCCTGGTGTCGATGTCGAGCGTCGAGCCGACGCCGACAAAGGCGTCGCGGCCGATGGTCAGCGGCCCGGTGTGGATATAGCCGGACTGCGCCCGGAAACCGAGGATCATCGATTCCTTGCGCAGGATGGTGTTGGCGCCGATCGAGATGAGATCCGTGCAGACGGGCACGGATTTCGATTCGATGACGGCGTTTTTGCCGAGCCTGGTGCCGAGAAGCTGCAGGTAGATGCTGTAGAGCGGGCTGCCGCGGAACAGCACGACGGGCGCGGTGCGGATCAACGTCTTGACCACCCAGAAGCGGAAGTAACGCACGCCCCAGATGGGAAACGCCTCCGCCTTCCAGCGGCCGACCAGCACCCATTTGGCGAGGACGGCAAAGCCCGACATGCCGAAGAACACGGCGGCCGAAAGCGCCACGCACCTGATGTAGAGCTGCAGCGGATCGTCGAGCGCGTCGTACATCCAGTTGAGACCACCATTGATCGCCCACAGGGCGCCATAGCTGTAGAGCCCGTAGAACATCAGCTGTGCGGCGCCGCAGGTCCAATAGGCAAGATTGGAGGCCCGCCGCGTGAGGACGGGTTCGTTGGTGGCCGTCGTCATCTCGTCCGCTACGCCCAGATGCAGCGCCAGCCGCGCCACGGTCGGGTGGAGGTAGATGTCGCGCATCGACGCCGTCGCCCATTCCTTCCTGGTGCGCACACGGGCGCAGAAATGCGCCATCAGCAGCGAGTTGGCGCCGAGATCGTCGAAGAAATTGTCCTCGACGGACACTTCGTCGAATTTCAGCACCGCGGCCAGCGCGTCGGCCAGGAAACGCTCGTCGTCATTGGCGGGCGCGACCATGGCGCGATCGCCCGAAAGCCGCACGCTTGTCGGCTTCGGCAGCTGGCGCAAATCCACCTTGTTGGAGACCGTCATCGGGATCGCCGGCAGCTCCTCGAGATAGGAGGGCACCATGTAGTCCGGCAGCCGCCGCTTCATCGTCCTGGCGAGGTCCGCGCGCGAGATCGCCGTCTGGCCGGCCTTGGCTGCGAAATAGGCGACGAGTTCGACGCGGCCGGGCTCGATCTCCCAGGTGGTGACGGCGGCTTGCGCGATCTCGGGCTGGTCGAGCAGCACCGCCTCGATCTCGCCGAGCTCGATGCGGTAGCCGCGGATCTTCACCTGGGTGTCGATGCGGCCGTTATACTCGATCTCGCTTTGGTCGTTGATGCGGCCAAGGTCGCCGGTGCGGTAGATGCGCTTGGACGGGTTGTTCGGCAGGCCGACGAAATCGGCGATGAATTTCTGTTCGGTCAGGTCGGGCCGGTTGAGATAGCCGACCGCGAGCCCGATGCCGGCAATGCCGATCTCGCCCAGTTCGCCGGGTTCGGCGAGCTGCGGCAGCGAAGCGTCGAGGATGACGATCGAGTAGGTCGGCAGCGGCGCGCCGATGGTGACGGGACTGTCCGGCGTCAGCGCGCCCATGGTGGCGGTGACGGTCGCCTCGGTCGGGCCATAGGTGTTCAGGATCTGCCGCCCCGGCTTCGACCAGCGCACCACCAGATTGTGCGGACAGGCCTCGCCGCCCACCAGCAGCGTGCGCAGGCTGGGCACATCCGATGTCATCGACGACAGCAGCGTCGGGCTGCAGGCGATGCAGGTGATGTCATGGAGCCGCAGGAAATCGGCGAGTTCCTCGCCCACCAGCGGCATCTGGCCAGGAGCGGGCACCACCGTCGCGCCGGCGACGAACGGCACCCAGATTTCTTCGGAGGAAAAGTCGAAGGCGATGGTCATGCCCTGGTAGACGCGGTCGCCCGGCCGGTAGCCGTAGGAGGCAGCGGCGACGCGGATGAAATTGACGAAACTCTGGTGCTTGATGACGACGCCCTTGGGCTTGCCCGTGGTGCCCGAGGTGTAGAGGATGTAGCAGGTGTCGTCCGCTGAAGCGGCCTTCGCATGCGGCTGCAGCGGCGCGTCGGGCTGTCTGGAGATTTCGGCAGCAGTGCTGTCGATCAGCAGATGCGGGACCGGCAGTTGACCGGCGCGCGACGCATAGGCGGCGATGGTGACGATCAGGCTGACGCCGGCGTCTTCGATGATGAGCGCCATCCGCTCCTCGGGAAAGGCGGTCGCCAGCGGCACGAAGGCAGCGCCCGCCTTCATCACGGCGAGCAGCGCGACATAGGTCTCCGCCGAGCGGTCGAGGATGAGCCCGATGCGGTCGCCCGGCTTCACGCCGCGCTTGACCAGCAGGCGGGCGAACTGGTTGGCCCGCCTGTCCAGCTCCCGATAGGTCCAGACACGCCCGTCGGAGATCACCGCCGGCAGCGCTGCGAACATTTCGGCGAGCTGTTCGAAGACCGTGTCGAGCCGCTCGCCGGGCAGGCCATGGCGGGCAAAGTCCGCGCCCGTCAGGATTTGCCCGCGCCTGGCTGTCGCGGGAGCCGTTTTTACCAGCGCAGCGACACCTGCCGGGCCGCTTTCCAGCCCCGATCGTTCCGCGTCCAGTTCGGCGATATCGACACCGTGATCCATTTCCATACTTTCCCGTCCAGGCCGGGCATTGCCCGGCACGGCCATTTTTCCAGTTGTTGTGGGACGCTTATGCCATCCGATCTTTTCGGCAGTTTTTCCGAACTGTTGAATATTGTTTCTGAACTGTGTCTGGGCGGGGTTTCTGAGCCTCCCTTGGCGGCTGCGCCCGGCGGCAATGCCGGCGCGCGCGCCGGCGTTTTTCTGGAACCAGCCTTGAGGCCCCGCATTCTATGAGCAGGGACTGAAGGAGCGTGTCGTGAAAGCGGTTTTGGGACTGGTCTGCGGCTTCGTGCTGACCCTTGCGGTCTTCGGCAGCGGACTGGGCTTCGCCGCCTGGCTGCTTGCCGCAAAGCCGCCGCGCCAGGCAACGGCCACCGTCAGCGTGGCGGAGCTGTGGACCAAGAAGGCGCGGCCGGTGAACAAAGCCGGGCAGGGCCTCGAACGCCTGCCGGCCGCCCAGCCGGCGCCGCCCGACGTCCCCGCCAAACCGCAGGAAACACCGCCCGACCCGACGGTCACCGGCGCCATCGCGCCCAAGGCGGCGGAATTGCCGTCTCCGCATCTCGCCTGGTGCGCCAGCCGCTATCGCTCCTACCACCCGGACGACAACAGTTATCTTTCCTACAGCGGGCAGCTGCGCCCCTGCATCTCGCCCTATCTCGAAGCCGCCGGTCAGGCCGGCCAGCCGGCCGCCGATGGCGGGGAAAACGGCGCTGGCCTTGGCGTCTACCTTGCCGACGATGACGGCGAAGCGCTTTCGGCCGACCATGTCGATTCCTGCTTCAGCCGTTACCGCTCCTACCGCCCGGAAGACAACTCCTACCAGCCCTATTCCGGCGGCCCGAGACGGCAATGCCAGTAGCCCCCGCGCGCCGCCGGCATGGCGATCCGATCGCGCGGATTTTCCGGAGCGTCCGCATTGGCGCGACGTTCAACCCTGACCCCAAGGAGGACTGACCATGAGCGACGACCGGGACGACAGAATTCGTGAGCGCGCCTACCAGATCTGGGAACGGGAAGGCCGCATGCAGGGCGACCCCGAACGGCACTGGCACCAGGCCGAGGCCGAGATCGACCGCGAGGGAGCCCTGCCGCTGACGGCGGACGATGCGCTGCCTGAAACCGGCGAGATCGCCAGCTCCGACGTGCTGGAGGTCGAGGCGCTGGCGGTGCGCACCGGCATCTCCGGCGACGAGGCACAGGAACTGCTCGACCGCCTGGGCAACGACCGCGCCGCGGTCGAGCAAGCCGCGCGCAGCCTCAAGGCCAAAGGGCGGCGAAACCCCGATGAGGGACTGGCGAAATAGTCGGAGGACGAAAAATGCCGGCTAGGCTGCGACGGCTGATCGGCACGAAAAGCCCGCGCCTCTGGCGGAGGACGCGGGCCGATCGGAGGGCCGATCTTCGGCAGGCGATGGAGGGCACCACCTGCCGCATCCACTAACAATTAGCTTTGGCTAATGTTCCGTCAAGTTGGATCTGAATTTACTGCGTTGGAATGTCGGCTGCCACCGCAATTGCGCCGCTGGCCTTGGTGGCCGCCGGCAGGCAGCTTGCGTCGATGGGATAGGAATTTTTTCTTGACGGGGTGAGGGCAGCTATGCTACATTTCTGCCTATGGTGCTGATTTGCGCCAGTGACCCGCCGCCCAGGCGGGTTTTTGCGTTTTGGCCGGCGCTCGCCGAATTTCGACGTTGCCAGAAAGCGCCGACGCCAAAGCTGCCAATCTCCCCACTTGTGGGGGAGATGGCCGGCAGGCCAGAGGGGGGGCGCCGTAGAGTGCTGCCTTCGAACGGGTGGATCATTTGGATTGGAACGGCGTTGATCCCTGACACAACCGGGGAATGAGCATGGCGACAAGACGCAGGCGCTGGTCGGCAGGCCGCCGCCCGGTAAGCGGAAACCTTGATCAGGGCCAATCCTAGCCAGGGAGAGCGAGATGATCCGAAAACTCAAGGACGGCAAATACCGGCTGTATTCGCGCAAGAAGGACGACAAGACCGGCAAGCGGCGCAACCTCGGAACGTTCGATACGCGCGAGGCGGCGGAGAAGCACGAGAAGGAGGTGCAGTATTTCAAGCGGCATTGAGAGGGGGCCTCTGGCTGTCGCAATGGTGACTCACCAAACGCCAATGCGGCCGGCGCTGAATACAGCCGTCACCCGCAAGATGTCTACGCCACGCGTGGTTGAGCTGGCCTGACTACGGTAGCGAGCACGATGCCGGCGACGATGAAGGCCGCACCGACCAGGTCGTAATCGTGCAAGCCCTCGCCGAGCAGCAGATAGGCGAGCACGGCCACGAACACCGTCTGCAGGTAGAGCAGCATGCTTGCCCGGCTAGCACCCAGCGTTTGCACGCTTTTGTTGTAGAGGTAGTACATCAGGGCGCCGCCGGGACCTGCCAGATAGGCGAGCGCGAGAAGGCTGTGGACGTTCATGGCGGAGCGTTCGTCGTTGAACAATTCCCACGCATGGAAAGGCAAGGCGACCAGCGCACCGGCGCCGAGCAGCAGCACGACCATCGGCAGGAGTTCGATGCCGAATTTGGCACGGCGCAAAAGCACGGTGTAGAGGCCCCAGCAGAACGCGCTGCCGACGATCCACAGCTCGCCGGCGTTGAGCTTGAGCTGCAGCAGCGCCGTCAGGTTGCCGTGGGCAACGATGAAAATCATCCCGGCAAGCGCAACCAGCGCGCCAAGCGACTTCCACAGGCCGAGCGGCTCGCCAAGCACGAAACGGGCAAGCACCATCGTCATGACCGGCGACAGCGCCATGATGATGCCGGCCGTGGTGGCGTCGGTGTGGTTGAGGCCATGGTAGATCATACCCTGGCAGAGCGTCAGGCCGATCGCCCCCACGGCGACGACCTCCACGGCGCGCGTTCGCAAAAGCCCGATCATCGCCTCGTGATGACGGTGCACGATCGGCAGCAGGATGGCGCAGGCAAGCGTCAGCCGCCAGAAACAGAGACCCCAGGGCGGCATTTCAGGCGCCACCCATTTGGCCGCGATGTAGACACCGGCCGAAAGCAGCCAGCACAGGACGGCGGCCGGATAGCCGGCCAGGGAGGATATGGGGCGCACGGGTTGCGCGGCTTGATGCGCTATCGGCATTGCCTGCATGTCATGCCTCCCCTTCGATGACCTCGGCCAGACGGGGCAATATAGCCTGTGTCGTTGGGTCGTGCATCCGTTTTGAGAGGTCGAGGAGGAATCTGGGCAGCCGCGCGGACCTCAAGGGCAAGGGGAAACTATCAGCCAGGGAGAGCGAAATGATCCGGAAAATGAAATGCGGAAAATACCGGCTTTATTCGCGCTAGGAGGATGAGAAGACCGGGAAAAGGCGGAATCTGGGAACGTTCGAGACGCGTGAGGCGATGGAGAAGCATGAGCGCGAGGTGTAGTATTTTAAGCGGCATTGAGGGGATAGTGGGACGTTCCTTGCAGGCTGGATACCTGGGCATGGCCCGGCGGGAGTCCTCTTTCACACCAAACTTCGCCCGGCAGAACATTCCGAGAAGACAGCGATCACGGCGGGCATGTTCCTACTGGCAATTGCCGCCATCGGCGCAATATAGCTGCACCAGCAGCGGAGCAGGAGACGGGCAACGTGCTGATGGTGGCGAATGGGTGGTAGGGAAGCTTTCAGTTGAGGGGCGGGTTGCGGTGGATCACAGCTCCCTGGGCGCGTATCGCTTAGTATGGATGCGTTAGGCTCAGGTTGAGTGATGCGGTCACCCTTTCCTAAACACTACAGTGCCCTTATACCGAATCGGTCGCTTGCGGCACAGGAACAGTGAACTCCAGAGGTCATTTTGCATACTCTCGAATCCTATCTCAGTGATGGAATCCAACGTGATCGGGA
Source organism: Mesorhizobium sp. AD1-1 (assembly GCF_020164655.1). Lineage (NCBI taxonomy): Bacteria > Pseudomonadati > Pseudomonadota > Alphaproteobacteria > Hyphomicrobiales > Phyllobacteriaceae > Mesorhizobium > Mesorhizobium sp. AD1-1. Next base: position 6,453 of record NZ_JAIUGP010000024.1, on the reverse strand, counting down.
AGACATTGCCGCCATCGATCGAGTGCTTCTAGAAACAGGAGAAACGATTGCGGGAACGTTCAATTCGGAGAAACCCAACTGGCCCTATGAAATTCCCGATCGCCGAAAAGAAAATGACAAGCACAAGATTTCGCATAGCACGATGACAATGATGATCCGCGCAATCGATCTTCTTCGCGAGTCGCAACGAGTTGGCACATCTCGTCCAGGCTATGCATTTGAGGTTGGCGGTCAATACGCGAAAAAGCTGGATGAAGCGCGAAAGAAGGCATTTGACAGGTTGGTCGCTGAGCTTAGAGAAGCCCGTTCTGAGACCAGAGCCCAAACCATAACAACGATTTCTCCTACCTACGGGACCAATGACCCGCTAACCATGTCGTTTCTTGCCGAGGTTTTGTCGGCGACACCTGGTGGGACCGATGATCTCATGGCCGATGCCAGGATCGTCGTTCAGAAACTCGTAAAGATTGATCCGACGAACAGCTTCGTCAGTTTTTTTATTTTTAAGAACAGAGGCTTGACGGAATCAAAAGTCGTACCCAACGCATTCGTTCCTTTGTTAGTCGTGCGTGCAGCTCATACGCTGGGGCAAGAGATAGAAGGCAGAGCTGCATATCTGCGCTACTTTGAGAGTACACTTCACGATCAGCTTTCGTACTCAAATATCCCGGACAGCCGCTTCGATCCTGCCGAGTTGATCTTCTCTTTGGAGGGCGTGCTGCTCCTCTCGGAGCAGACAATAGATGTGCGTCTATTCGACCGTGTTCTTGATGTCCTCGAGCAAGCGCAGCAGACTAGTGCTCACTGGCGCCCAAGTAAGCCCTTCCTGCGCACCGTAAAGGGGTTTGTACTTTTCCCAATAAGTGTGGAGGCCGCAAATTCACTTCTGCGGTGCTGCCAGAGACTAGATAAGGACGAGCGGTTTCATGGGCGCTCGGAACGATACATAGCTCTGTTTCGCCGCTTCTGGAGTTGGCTTGCGGCGAGGCGCGTCACAATCGATGTTGAAGGAACGCCACGCCGAGTTTCAGGCTGGCACTCGGACCATGTCGCGGATCCTGACTCGATCCAACTTTGGGATACCGCGCAGGTAGTCGATTTTCTTCTGGGATACCGGCGTAGCCTCCACGGCCACATAGCTCGCACCACGCTGCGACTGTCTCGCTTCAACGTTCGAAAGCCTCAACGTGCCAAACAGTCTTGGAGTCCTGCGACCCAAGCGATGCAACTAGCTCGAAAGACGACAACGGCCGCGGCCCCGGATGACAAAGCAGATCTGAGGGAGAGCTTTGAGCCGATAACCTCACTCGGGCCATACTTCGAGACCTATCGTAAGGTAGAAGAGGAGTTCCTTTTGCCTTGGCTCGGCGGAAGTCCCCGAAATTATTCTATGTTAATTTATGGCCCGCCTGGCACCGGCAAAACCAGCGTTGCTGAAAATTTAGCGGATGCGCTCGGCTTTCCGCTCGTAACGATTACCGTCAGCGACTTTCTGGCAGGTGGCGGGGGCGAGGTGGAAGCGCGCGCTAAAATGATCTTTGAGGTGCTTGAGGCGCAGGCGGACGTCGTGGTCCTCTTCGACGAGATTGACGAACTCGTGCTGGATCGAAGCTCGAAGCGGCATGGCCAGCAAGATACCGTATTCAAGTTCATGACGCCTGGCATGCTGACCAAGTTTAATAACTTGCGCCGAGCGAAGCGCGGTATCTTCATCATGGCTACCAATTACGCATATCGCATCGATCCGGCGATCCGTAGAACGGGGCGTATCGACGAGAATTACCTACTGCTTCCGCCGGATGCTACTTCAAGGCAGAAGATGATAAAGAATTTTCTGAAAGATGCGATCGAAAAGGGAAATCTCCCGGCCGACCATGCGCTGAATCCTGACAATATCGAGAAATCCGGTAAATGGAGTATCCTGCGGAGTGCTTCATTCTTCTTGGGCTATAAGGATATCGAGGCTGCAGTGGCGCGTGTTGTTCGCCAGGTTGGTAACAGTCAAAGTGTGACGGAACTTGAGAGTGAGTTCTTGGAATGGGGACGCACAACGACTCTTCGCCTCTACAATGGCGCATTCGACGAAATAGACGATCGGGAGGCAATTGAACGCGAGTTCCTGCCCCTTATCGAGATGGCAGCGCGGGAGGGCGCAGTCCTTAAGGAAAAGAAAAATCCGGCTCTCGATTGCGCGGCTTTATTTAAGGCTGATGAAAAGAATGGCAAGCTGGCTTCGTTCGCTAGTGAACTTAAGCTCAGAGAAGAATCCTTAAGGTTCGTTAAGCGGCGCAGTCCGGAATACGTTAGGAAATGACAGCTCAATCCCCCCAGCCGCTAAGCGGCATCCGTCAAGCTTGGCGTTCTGCCTTCGGATCACGAAAGGTCGTCTATCTCAGCGGCCCGATCACGTCGGGACTGCGGTTCATAGATTGGTGGAGCAAGATCGGATATCAGCTTGAGGCCGATGCGAGCGCTTATCGTGCCGAACTTGTCGAGCAGGTGATTATTCCGAACGAGAACCAGCTCAAAGCGACAGCCGAACTGCTCCGCGCCAGGGGCTCGGAGCCGGTGGTTGAGCCAGCGAGCCTATTCATTAACGGTTGGACCCAAGAAGATTATCTAGAGTTGTGGCAGCAGTTCATCTCAGCTCACGCGAGCCGCATCCTGTTAATGGACGGATGGGAATACAGCGCGGGTAGTGCCTCTGAATTCTGCCGTGCACATCTCGAAGGCATCCCCACCGCTCGTGTTGACGGATCGCCCATCGTCGCACGAGATGGTGTCGCCGCAATCAGCCGCGCACTCGCTCGCGTTGATGCACTGGCTGTGCCGCCGCTCGCTCTCCAGAACACATTGCGTGCTGCATATAGCCAACTCGAAACAACAGTGGCGACTGTAGTCTACGTGCCGGGTGGTGGCATTCCGCGAAAAGACGCTTCGCTCGATCGGCTCGCTGAACTTATCAACGTAGCGCAATTCGTCAGCTATGAACCGCATCGTGGGAAACCAAAGCAGGCGTATTCACGCGTCCTTGGGGAAAGCCCTAACCGCATATTCTCCAACGTTACCGAAGTTGCCGAGACACTCCTTGCGCGAAGCGCTGACGGCTCCGTGAATGTGAGAAGCTTTACACCTGAAAGCCCGCTTAGCCGCGAATTCATATACGGTCTGACTCGAGTTAACGATATTGTCGATGCGATCGCACGCCTCACGCGCGAAGGTCTGCATACCATCGTAAATGAAACGGTCGATATCCACGATGGTGGCGTTTCCGGGGTGGTGCTTGGGAAGATCATCGAGTTTGCTCCCGACGATACGCCTCGCGCGGTAGAGAAGGCAGGCACAGCTTCTCTACCTCTCGGTTGGGGATTCCGACTCCTCGCTACGGTTTACGGTTTCGAACCGGATTTGGCAGTTCCCGAAAACACGCGCCTGGAATTCAGTCTGCATCCCCGGCCACGTGGCTGGCGTCGCATGCACACGTTGGGATGGGAGATTGCTGAACACAAAGGGTTAGATTTGTTTCCGGTAGCGCAGTGGCCCAACAGATTTAGTCATATGCTTGGCGATAAGGTCTTCGGGCTTCTTGTCGCACACCTCATTGGCCTGCCAGTACCGCGCACTACTGTGGTCAATCGGCGGGTGGCACCGTTTACGTTCGGCCAAGCAACGGGTTCGTCGGAGGTCTGGTGTCGCACTGCACCAATCGAGCAGACACCGGGCAAATTCACGACAACGCGCGGCTGGAGCGACCCCTTTAGGATCATGCAGGAAGAAGATCCGGACCACAAGTTAATCGCTTCGATTCTGGGACAAGCAAGTGTTGAGCCGCTCTATTCCGGTGCGTCGATAGTGCTCCAGAGCGGGGAGATCGTCACCGAGGGGCTACGCGGTGTGGGTGACAGGTTCATGTTAGGCACTGCCAAGGCAGAGATACTTCCGTCGTCAATTATCGCGGACGTTGAACGCCTGCATGCGGGTGCGGCCGAATTGGGCCCGGTGCGTTTCGAGTGGGTTCACGATGGCAAACGGGCATGGGTGGTGCAGATGCATCATGGCGCAACTAAGAGTGCTGCTGGCGTGCTTGTCCCGGGAAAAGCAGAGCATTGGATAGTCTTTGACGTCTCGCAAGGACTTGAGAAGTTACGCGACGTCATTGACAGCCTTGAGCCGCACCATGGTGTGGAATTGCAGGGCGAAGTTGGCCTAACTAGCCATATCGCGGACGTTATTCGCAGAGCAAACGTGCCAGCACGCATGAAACCGCAGGACCGTGATGCGGCCTAGTGCTGGGCAAGCAAACATCACCGTAGCCGAGTGCTCTTTCGGGTAGGGTCGCCGGGAACAGGAATTGTCGTCCTACCGCCTTCCCACCCCTGGCATTAACCATTCGTTAACCATTCCCTCGCTAGCGTTTACCTCTCAGTAAGGATTCGCCAGCCGTGACCTTTGCCGCCCCCCTCGAGGCCAAATCCATTCGCTTTCGTGCCCGCTCTTTCGTCGCTTTCACGCTGACGCCGGAGGCGCCTTTGGACGTGTGGCTGGAGGGGCTGGATCACTGGATCGGCAATTCGCCTGGCTATTTTGCCGGGCGGCCGGTGGTGCTTGATCTCAACACCTTGAAGCCCGATGTCGCCGCGATCGAATCGCTGGTCGACGTGCTTGGCCATCGCGGCATCCGCGTCTACGCCATCGAGCTCGACGGCCACGCCGCACTCGCGCCCAACCTGCCGCCGGTGCTGGTCGGCGCCAAGGAGGCGACGACGGATGGGTTGCTGCCCCGCGAGGCGCGGGCGGAGGGTTTCGACAAGGCCGAGGGCAGGGCGGCTGAACAGCATGCGGATGCGGGCAGCGCGGCCAAGGCCGGCGACGGCAAGGCTGGCGCAAGCAAGGCGGGCGATAGCGAGCCGCAGGTTGAAGCTTCGGGCACGCTGATGATCAAGGCGCCGATCCGCTCCGGCCAGGCGATCGTGCATCCGCATGGCGATGTCATCGTGCTGGGTTCTGTCGCTTCCGGGTCGGAGATCATCGCGGCGGGCTCGATCCATGTCTACGGCACGCTGCGCGGGCGCGCTTCGGCGGGTGCGCTGGGCAACAGGGGCGCGCGCATCTTCTGCCGCAAGAACGAGGCGGAGCTGCTGGCGGTCGACGGCTGGTACGTCACCGCCGAGGAGATGGAAGGCGTTTCGCGCGGCAAGCCGGTGCAGGCGTTTCTCGACGGCGACGCCTTGCGGGTTTCGACGCTGAGCTGACATTCGTTTCGATATTGGGGCGGCCGAGGGCCGCCCGACCAAGAACAACAACAACGGAGGCTTTTCAATGGGCAAGGTAGTGGTGGTCACCTCGGGCAAGGGGGGCGTCGGCAAGACGACCTCGACGGCGGCCCTCGGGGCGGCCGTGGCCAAGACCGGCAAGAAGGTGGCGCTCGTCGACTTCGACGTCGGCCTGCGCAACCTCGACCTGATCATGGGCGCCGAACGGCGCGTGGTGTTCGACCTCGTCAACGTCATCCAGGGCCAGGCGAAGCTCTCGCAGGCGCTGATCCGCGACAAGCGGGTCGAGACGCTGTTCCTGCTGCCGGCCTCGCAGACGCGCGACAAGGATGCGCTGACCGAGGAAGGCGTCGGCGAAGTCATCGACAAGCTGCGCTCGGTGTTCGACTACGTCTTCTGCGACAGCCCGGCCGGCATCGAGCGCGGCGCGCAGCTCGCCATGCGCTTTGCCGACGAGGCGGTCATCGTCACCAATCCGGAAGTGTCGTCGGTGCGCGATTCCGATCGCATCATCGGCCTGCTCGATGCCCGCACCTTGCGGGCCGAGCAGGGCGAGCAGATCGCCAAGCATGTGCTGGTGACGCGCTACGATGCGGCGCGCGCCTCGCGCGGCGAGATGCTGTCCATCGACGACGTGCTGGAAATCCTGTCGGTGCCGCTGCTCGGCATCATTCCGGAAAGCCAGGACGTGCTGCGCGCCTCCAACCTCGGTTCGCCGGTGACGCTGTCGGAGCCGCTCAATTCCGCTGCCAAGGCCTATATCGACGCCGCCAGGCGGCTGGAGGGCGAGGAATTGCCCGTCATCGTGCCCTTCGAGCGCAAGGGCTTCCTCGATCGTCTTTTGGGAAGGAGGGCGGCATGAACCTGCTCGACATCTTCAAGCGGCGCTCCAGCGCCCCGGTGGCGCGCGAGCGGCTGCAAGTGCTGCTCGCCTATGAGCGCCGCAACCGCAGCCAGCCCGACCTCGTCTCCATCCTGCGCGAGGAGATCATGGCCGTCATCGCCAAGCATGTGCAGATCGACCAGGACTATCTGCAGGTCTCGATGGACCGCGGCGAGACCATGTCGACGCTGGAAATCGACATCCAGATCCCCAACAAGAGCGCCGTGCCGCTGGCCATGGCGGGGTGAGGGCAACTTAGGGAGCCGCGATCCTTCGCGCCCCCCTCTGTCCTGCCGG
>NZ_JAIUGP010000023.1:0-68131 GCF_020164655.1 Mesorhizobium sp. AD1-1 | reverse complement strand
GCCGAGCGCTACCAGGCGCTCGGCCGCGGCCGGATCGCGGTCGAAGACGGTGACGGCAAAGCCGTTGCGGATCAGGCTGGCGGCAAGGTTTCCGCCGAGATGGCCAAGCCCGATGAAGGCGTAGCTCTTGCTCACGGCATCAGCGGGGTCTGCATCATCTGCAGATGCAGGTCCTTGCCCGTATAGGGGTGCGCGTCGCAGACCGCTTCGTTCAACTCGACGCCGAGGCCGGGCTCCTTCGAGGGGATGACATTGCCGTCCTGCCACTCGATCTTCTTCTTCAAGAGCGTGGCGTGGAAACCGTCCCACTGCTTCAGCGATTCCAGGATGAGGAAATTGGGCAGCGTCACCGCCAGCTGGATGTTGGCCGCACCGACGATCGGCCCGCAATAGCAGTGAGGGGCGACCTGGATGTGGTAGGCCTCGGCCATCGCCGCGATCTTCTTGGTTTCGAGAATGCCGCCGGAGCGGCCGAGGTCCGGCTGCAGGATGGTCGCGGCGCGGTTCTCGATGACGCGGGCGAACTCGAACTTGGTGGTCAGCCGTTCGCCGGTGGCGATCGGGATCGAGGTCGCGCGGGCCACTTGCGCCATGACCTCAGGCATGTCAGGCGGCACCGGCTCCTCGAACCACAAGGGATCATAGGGCTCAATGGCGCGCGCCATGCGCAGCGCGCCGGACGCTGTGAACTGGCCGTGCGTGCCAAACAGGATGTCGGCGCGGGTGCCGACCGCCTCGCGGATCGCCTTGATCATGCGGGTGGACAGGTCGATATCGACAAGACGCGGCTGGTGGCCGTCGAAGGCGGTGTAGGGGCCGGCCGGGTCCAGTTTGACGGCGTTGAACCCCTGTTCGACATATTCGAGCGCGCAGGCGGCGGCGAGATCGGGGTCGTTGTAGACGTTCTTGCCGTGCGCATCCTCGGAGTGGACGCTGCCGGTGTGCGGGTAAAGATAGGTGTAGGAACGCAGCGTTTCGTGCACCTGGCCGCCGAGCAGTTTGTAGACCGGCTTGTCGGCCTCCTTGCCGATGATGTCCCAGCAGGCCATTTCCAGCGCCGAGAAGCAGCCCATGCCTGACACGTCGGGCCGCTGGGTGAAGCCGGACGAATAGGCGCGGCGGAAGAAGTTCTCGATGTCGTGCGGATCGCGGCCGACGAGATAGCGCTCGGCCATGTCCTCGACCATCCGGGCGGTAACATGGGCGGAGAAGGTGGCGTTGTAGGCTTCGCCATAGCCGACGACGCCGCCATCGGTGGTCAACTTGACGAAGATGAAATACTTGCCGCCGATGCCGGGCGGCGGATTGTCGACAACCCAGGTCTTGACGTCGGTGATCTTCATTTTTGGTCCTCCAGAACCAGTTCGGCGCCCTTCCAACCGGTCATGATCGAGGCGGCGTTGGTGTTGCCGGTGATGTTGTCGGGGAAGATCGAGGCGTCGATGACGCGCAGGCCGTCGATGCCGTGCACCTTGAGACGCGGGTCGACGACGGCGCGCGCCGGATCGGGCCCCATGCGGCAGGTCGAGACCGGATGATAGACGGTGCCCGAGCGCTTCCTGAAATCCTGAATCAGGTCTGCATCGGAAGTGATTGACGGGCCTGGCAAAACCTCTTCCTCGATGATCTCGGCCATGGCAGACATCGAGGCGATCTTGCGGACGAATTTCACCGCCGCCAGCATCTCCTCGACATCGGCATTGGTGGAGTAGGCATTGGCCGTTATCCTGGGGTACTCGCGCGGATTGGCCGAGCGGATCATGATCTCGCCACGGCTCGACGGGCGGCAGTTGGACAGGCCGATGGAAAAGCCCGGCCATGGGTCCGGCGTCAGGATCGGGCGCTCGCCGCTTTTGGGAATGACGGTCGAGAACGCCTGGAAATAGAGCTGCATGTTGGGCCGCGTCGCCGCCGGGTCGGTGCGGAAGAAGCCACCGGCATTGTTCATCGACAGCGATAGCGGGCCCGAACGGGTCAGGATATATTGCATGCCGACCAGCAGCTTGCCCCACCAGGGACGCAGCGTCTGGTTGAGCGTCGGCAGCTTGCCCTTGAAGGTGTAGTTGATGCCGACATGATCCTGCAGATGCGCGCCGACATTCTCATTGGCGTGGACCATCCGGATGCCCAGGCCTTTCAGCAGCGCGGAAGGCCCGACGCCGGACAGCTGCAGCAATTGCGGCGAGTTGACCGAGCCGCCCGACAGGATGACTTCGCGACCGGCACGCGCCGACTTCGTCTCGCCGTTCTGCTGGTATTCGACACCGACGGCGCGCTTGCCCTCGAACAGCACCCTGGTCGCCAGCGCCTTCATCTCGACGCGGACGTTGGCGCGCTTCATCGCCGGGCGCAGGAAAGCGCGCGCCGCCGACATGCGGCGGCCGTTGCGGGTCGAGATCTGGTAGACGCCGACGCCTTCCTGGGCAGCGCCGTTGAAATCCGGGTTGAAGGGCAAGCCGGCCTGCTGGCCGGCGGCGAGATAGCGTTTGGTCAGCGGGTGGACGGCGCCCGAACAGTCTGTGACATGCAGCGGGCCGCCGACGCCGCGCCATTGGTCCGCGCCGGCCTGGTTGTCCTCGAGCGCCTTGAAGGCGGGCAGCAGATCGTCATAGCCCCAGCCTGGATTGCCGGCGGCCGCCCAGGCATCGAAATCCTCGCGCGCACCCCGGATCCAGACCATGGCGTTGATTGAGCTTGAGCCGCCAAGCAGCTTGCCGCGCGGCCAGTGGTCGGCATTGCCGGCGAGGCCGGGATCCGGCTCTGCCTTGTAGTTCCAGTTGACCGCGGGATCGAAGAAGGTCTTGCCGTAGCCGAGCGGCATCTGCACGTAGAAGCGGCGGTCGGTGCCGCCGGCCTCCAGCACCAGCACCGAGAAGCGCCCCGAGGCCGAGAGTTTTTCGGCCAGGACCGAGCCGGCCGAGCCGGAGCCGACGATGATGAAATCATAGGTCTGCATGATGGAAATGGGAGGCTCCGAAAGATTGGCTGCAGCCTAGACGCGACGGCATTCCGAAGTCGCCGCGCCATCCGGCATCAGTTGTGAAAAAAGCGACCGTCGAACCGATCAGGTTTGCGGGGATTCCCGACAATCGCGCTTGATATCTATCGTCCCGACAGCCTATGCGATGGCATTATCTTGGCGCATAACTTTTCGGAATTATGCTCTGGCCCACTCTGCGGAAGGCAGGAAATCATATGCGGACCCTCCCTGACGCGTTCATCCCCGAACTGCCGGGCCACTACAGCGGCAAGGTCCGCGAAAACTACGATCTGGCGGATGGCCGGCGCATCATCATCGCCACCGACCGGCTCAGTGCCTTCGACATCATCCTGACCTCGATCCCCTATAAGGGAGAGATACTGACCCAGACGGCGCGCTACTGGTTCGAGGAAACCGCCGACATCTGCCCCAACCATGTTCTCGAATACCCCGACCCGAACGTCGTCGTCGGCACAAGGCTCGACATCCTGCCGGTCGAGATCGTCGTGCGCGGCTATCTGGCGGGAACCACCAGCACCTCGATCCTGACTCGCTACAAGCGCGGTGACCGTGACATGTACGGCATCCGCCTGGCGGATGGCCTGCGCGACAATGAAAGACTGGCGGAGCCGATCATCACGCCGACCAGCAAGGCCGCGCATGGCGGCCATGACGAACCGCTGTCCAAAGCGGAGATTATCGAGCAGGGCCTGCTTACGCCAGCGCAGTGGGACACCGTGTCGGACTACGCCTTGCGGCTGTTCGGCTGCGGCCAGCAGCGCGCCGCGGAACGCGGCCTGATCCTCGCCGACACGAAGTACGAATTCGGCACCGACAAGGATGGGACCATCATTCTTGCCGATGAAATCCACACCCCGGACAGCAGCCGGTATTGGATCGCATCGAGTTACGAACAGGCGCTCGCCAGCGGCAGCCGGCCGGAGAGTTTCGACAAGGATTTCATCCGCTCGTGGGTCTCGGCGCGCTGCGATCCCTATAGCGACCCGATCCCCAAAATACCCGACGAGATCGTCGAACAGGCCTCGCGGGTTTACGCGCAGGCCTATGAGGCGATCACGGGCAAGGAATTCTCGCCGGATCTTTCCGGAGACAGCGTGCTCGATCGCATTCGCACGAATCTCAGGCGCTATTTCTGATCAACCTTTGCCGGGCGTTGGCTGACGGTGCATCAAACGAAAAACCCGCCTGTGCGGCGGGTCACTGGCGCAAATCAGCACCATAGGCAAAAATGTACCATAGCTGAGGTCACCGAGTCAAGAAAAAATTCCTATCGGGAGAAGCTCCGGGGCCTCGTGGCCATGCCGTGGCGCGTTGACCTTCGGGCGCCGTGACGATACGGGATCGAGGGCAGCCGGTCTCGAAGGATTTCTCGCATGGTGCACTACGCTGAAGGACGGCCGCTTGGCGATCTGACGCTGCGCACCCTGGCCATGCCTTCGGACGCCAATGCGGCCGGCGACATTTTCGGCGGCTGGGTGATGGCGCAGATGGACCTGGCCTGCGGCATCCGCGCCGCCGAGCGCGCCAAGGGCCGCGTGGTGACGGCGGCGGTGAAGGAGATGTCGTTCGCCAAGGCGATGAAGATCGGCGACACGCTGTGCATCTACACCCATGTCGAGCGCGTCGGCCGCACCTCGATGACGCTCAAGGTCGAGGCCTGGGCGCAGCGCTACCTCTCCGACCTGATGGAGAAGGTCACCCATGCCGATTTCGTCATGGTGGCGCTGGATGGCGAGGGCAAACCGAAAGCGGTTCCCGCCGAAGGCTGACGCAAGCCGAAAAATCAGAACCGCACTTGCATCGTGGCGCGGACGCCCTGATCGGCCGCTTTCGTCCCGAACTGGCCGGAGTAGCTGATCCCCAGCGTGGTGCTGTCGGCGATCCGGAAATCGAGCCCGGCTCCGACGATGGCTGTATCCCTGGCGATCGGCGCGCCGGCAATGGTGAAGAGGTCGCCACCGGCGAAGGCCATGTCCGCGGTCGGCGTGGTGTCGCCGAAGGCATGACGCCAGCCGAGCGTACCCTGCGCGCTTGCCTGCACCCCGCCGAGGTCGAAGCCGGCCGAGGCACGGAGGCCCAGCGTGGTGAAGGTGGTCTCGGTGGTCGAGGCAGCGGATGTGAGTGCGGCGGCGCCACCCTTTTCCGTGAAGCCGTCGGTGTGCAGGTTGACATAGGCGAGACCGGCGAAGGGCTCGAAGGCAGCCATGCGCGTCTCGACGCGATAGCCGGCCTCGCCGAAGACCTGCGCGGTGCCGGCATCGTATTTCGCCGTCAGCGCATCGGCGAAGCCTGGAACGACGACGTTGCGGCTGGTGTCGATCCGGTTCCAGCTGTAGGCGACGCCGCCGCGCAGGCCCAGGCCGTCCCACTGTCCACCGCCATAAAGGCCGATGTGATAGCTGTCGCTGGAGCCGGACGAGGCACGATCGTCGACGTCGAAACTGGCGTGGCTGTAGCCGGTCAGCATGCCGACCCGCCAGGCTTCGCCGATCGCGGTGTCGCCGCCGGCGAGGAAGCCGCCAGTGGAGCGGTCGAGGCCGGCGGCATTGCCGTCGCCGCTCGCCGTGCCCCAGGAGCCGAAAGCTTGCCCCCACACGACGAAACGGCTGGTATCAGCCTCGACCAGCTCCGGGCCGCCCTCGCCATAAGCCATCACTGGCATGGCGGGAGCGGCAACGTCGCCCATGGCCGCCCGGACGCGGGCGGTTGCGGCATCGGCGACGAAGCGGCTGTCCTCGATCAGCATCCCCTTGGCCGACGCATGAACCTCGCCCGACGCGGCATCCAGCGCCAGGCGCGCGGCATCCTCGTCGGTCATCAGCAGCATGGCCCATGCAAGCGCATTGCCTTCGCCGAGCCGATCGAGCGCTCCGGCGGTCGCGACCTGGTTGCGGGTGGTGGCGACGTTGGCGACCGCGACGTCGTTGCGCGCCAGGGTGAGGGTGATGTCGTTGCCGTCGCCGCCCTGGTAGTTGAGGAGATGGTCGAGGAAGAGAAGGTCGTTGAGATCGCCGACGGAGGCGAAGGTACCGGCGACATCGGCCGCGCCATTGTTCTGGATGATCGTGTACGGCCCGTTGAGCAGGTTCCAGCTCTCGGCCGTCGCCGGCGTCAGGACCAGGTTCAGCGTCGCGCCCGATATGTCGACCGTGCCGCCGACGATCAGTCTGTCGGCGCCGGCCGGGGTCGCCTCGACTTCGAATATGCCGTGGTTGACATAGTTGCCGCCGACCGTCTGCACGCCGATGGAATTGCCGACGCCATGCGTGCCGAGGATGGTGACATTGCCGCCAATGGTGCCGATGCCGCCAAGGCGCGCGCCGGAATCGACCGTGACATCGCCGGCGAGGCTCGCTGTGCCATGGCCGTCGTCGCCGACCACCAGCGTTCCCATGCCGACCGTGGTCAGGCCCGCATAGCTGTTCTGTCCGTTGAGCGTCAGCTTGCCCGTGCCGGTCTTTGTCAGGGAGCCGTTTCCGGAAATGGTGCCGCCGATGACGTCGTCATGGCCGAGCGAGCCGAGCGAAAGCTGTGGCGCCAGCTGTGAATCGTCGATTTGTATGGCCCCATCGCCCGACAGCGAGCCGACATCGAGCACCGAGTCCTGGTCCCGGAAGCGCACCAGCACGCTGCCGCCGGCGCCGTTGAGGATGGTTGCGTGCGCCGCCTGTGATGCCTGCTGGAAATCGAGCGTGCCGCCGGCCTCATTGACCAGCGTTGCCGCTCCGCCGTCCGAATGTCCGTAAAAAGTGGTCGAGCCGCCATTCCTGTTGGTTATCGTGGCGTCTCCGGCGGAGGAGAATTCATTGCTCGAATAATCGTCGTCGAAGGTCGTCCTGCTGAAATAATACGGTATGCCCAGCCCGTCATTGACGATCGTCGCCTGGTCCGCGCTTGCCCCCGTGAAGGCGATGAAACCGCCGCCCTGGTTGGTGATGCTGGCTGTGCCGGCATCGGTTCCGGTGCCGAAATTGAGCCCGCCATAGCCGTCCTGCGCCAGGACGATGGTGGCCGCGCCGGCGGTCGCATTGCCCTGGAAGTTGAGGTCGCCCCGGCCGACGGTGATCGAGAGGTCCTGGGCGCTGACTGGATTGGCGGCATCGGTTCCGGAGAAATAGAGTTTTGGCCAACCGGAGCCGCTTCCGTCGGCGTCCACACGGACAGGCCCGCTGCCGAGCCCGCCCGTTGCTTCCACCACGGTTGCTCCGCCGCCGATGATCGTCCCGCCGCTATAGCTGTTGGCGGAAGTCAGGTGCAGCGTTCCTCTGCCGGTCGTCGACAGCGAGCCCGCGCCGTTGATGTCGCCATTGGCGGAATCGATGAAAAGCCCTTTGCCGGCGCCGACATCGAAGGTGCCGCCATTGGCGCCCAGGGTGATGCCGCGGCTCATATAGAGCGATAGCGCGACGGGCGTTACTTTCAATGTGCCGCCGTCCAGCGTCAGCGCTCCCGCCGCATCGCCAAGGGCCGCATCACGGCTGATGCTCAACGTCCCGCTGTTGACGAAGGTGCCGCCCGAATAGGTGTTGGTGCCGGTCAGCGTCAGGGTTCCGGCGCCGAGCTTGGTGAGCCCTCCTTGGCCCGTCAGTGCCTGGCTCACGGTGAAGGTGTTGGCGCTGTCGGCAATGTCGAAGCTGCCGCCGCCGGGGCCCCAGTTGATCGTGCGGGTGGTGGACTTGAACGAGGTGCCGGTCACTTGCAGCACGCCGCCGTTGAATGTCAGGGCGCCTGAGGCCGCTCCGAGATTGGCGTCCGACGACACCGACAATGTGCCCTGATCGATGGTCCACGACGTCACCGCGTTGGTGCTGCCGGTCAGGGTCCATGCGCCGGTGCCGGTCTTTTCGTAAATTCCGAAACCCTGGTATTGCTGTCCGACGCCTGAGACGTCGAAGCTGCTGTCGACGTTCCCGCCGAGCCTCAACGTGTCGTCGGCGCTGAAGGCCTCCACAGTGCCGCTGATCGCCGAGCCGGCGCGCAGCTCCAGCGTATTGGCACCGCCGGTAAACTGGATCGCATCCGCCTGTGGGCCGCCGCCGTCGATCGAGAATCCACCAGCGAGGGTGCCGCTGTTGGTCACGGTGAGATCGGCGCCGACAATGCCGACCCCGCCGGATCCGGCGAGGTAGCGTGGATCGCCATAGCCGCTGGCGCCGCCCGTGCCGCCCTGCACGGTGCCGCTGTTCTCGATCGTGCCGCCACCCGACATGACGATGCCGCCGCCGCCGACGCCACCGCTACCGTCGGTGCAGCCACAGCCATTCGCGATGCCGCCGCCGCCACCACCGCCACCGGAAATGGTGCCACTGTTGGTCAGGACAATATGGGCACCAGAGAACATGGCGCCGTCGCCGCCGTCGCCGCCGTTGCCATTGATACTGCCGCCGCCGCCGCCGCCGCCGCCAACCAGACGACCGCCGCTGTTGACGAGAGAAGCATTGTCTGCTGATGAGGCGAGGCCATTGCCGCCATTGCCGCCGACGCCGCTTGGGTCTCCGCCGTCGCTTCGGCCACCGCCGCCGCCACCGCCGCCTGTTATGGAGTCGCCATCGTTGATCAGGGTGGTAGCGGAATTGCCGACGCCACCGTCGCCACCGTCGACGCCGGGGGAGCCGCCGGTTCCGCCGGAGCCGGCCACACTGCCATCGCTGCCGCTGCCGCCATTGCCCGCTATCGCTCCGTTGCCGCCGGTTCCCGATGTGCCTGCGCCGTTCCCGCCACCACCCTGGCCGCCGCCGTTGCCGCCATTCCCGCCGGTGCCGTCGGCCATGGCGGGGCTCCAGGCCAGGGTGGCCAGCAGGCAGCCCGCGAGGGCGGTCGAGCGCAGCAGGCCGCGCTTCGAGACGATGGCAATTCGAGTCAAGGCCAGGCTCCCCAGATCAGCACCGACGCAGTCGTGCATGTTCCCGGGGCATAGCACCTGACACCAAGGGCGGGTATCGTTGAAACTAGCTATGCCAGCGGCGCCGCGATCCGCCGGTAGGCCGCGGGCACATGCAGGGCCAGCACGGTTTCGCCGCGCCGCGACCTTGTGTCGAGCGTGCCGCCCAGCCGTCCGGCCCGGGCCCGCATCGAGCGCAGGCCGGTGCCCGGGACGGGCGCTTCCGAGGCGGCATCGAAGCCGACGCCATTGTCCTGGATGGCCAGGCTCAGCGTCTCGCCGCGCCGGTGCAGGTCGATGACGACGCGGCTTGCCTGGCTGTGCTTGAGCACGTTGGTCAGGCCTTCCTGCAGGATACGGACGAGATCGAGGCTTCGCGCCGCCGCCAGGTGGCAGTCCTCCAGCCCGGTCAGGTTCCACACGCAATCGATGTCGCGGCTTTCGCATGCCAGCGTTTGGCGGCGGCGCAGCGGCGCGATCCACTCGGCCAGCGACTGGCCGCCCGTCGGGTCGTCGGCGGCGGTGTCGATGATCACCCGCAACTCGTCGCGCAGTTCCTTCAGCACGGACAGGAAGCGATCGGCCGGAAGGTTCTGCGGCGCATGCTCCAGCATGGCGATCGAATTGACCAGGGTGCCGCCCATGCCGTCATGCAGATTGTGGGAAAGGGACACACGCTCGGCCAGCCTGGTGTTGGCCAGGATGACCTCATGCTGCTGATGCAGCGTCAGCGCAAGTTCCTCCCTGGCGGTTTCGATCTTGGCCGTGAGCTCGTCGTTGAACCCTTCGATGCGGCGCATGTTGGCGACGAAGTTCCAGGCCAGCACCAGCGCCATGCCGACCATCTGGAAGTGGGATGTCAGCGTGATGTAGTAGACGTTGCCAAGAAGGATGCCGAGATAGGTCATCAGGTCATGCACCGCGGCCACGACGGTGAGCGCGTTGACGATATGGAGGACGATGTGGTCCAGCCGATTGCTGCGCCAGGTCAGGCCGATCGACAGGAAACAGGCGCCGATGTAAAGCAGCGACCAGGACAAGGCCAGGAGGTTGAGCATCGGGCCGAGCCACGAATGCGGCGTGGCAAACAGGGCTGCGGCACCGATTGCCAGCGCGGTCCACAGCACTGCTTCGCCCCGGGGAAAGCGGCGCTCGGCGAAACGGATGACGAACAGCACGAAGGCGGCGGCCATGACCATGAAAGAGAGCATGATGAAACGCTGCCATGTGTCGGTCGTCCCGAACGGCCAGGGGCTCGTCACCACGAATTGAGCGAATAGCAAAACCACGCAATCGTCATCAGGGCGAACCAGCCATAGGCCTTCAGGCTTCGGCGCAGCAGCCAGACGACGAAAAAGAAAGTGCCAAGCGCCGCGGTGACGCCGAGATAGAAGACCGGCAGCTCGCGGCGAATCCAGAATTGCTGGACAAAATGGGCACGCGTCGCGGAAGGCGGGCCGATCAGGACCGGACCAAGGCCTGGCTGGTATGGCGCCAGGCCCGAGACCCTGATCAGCAGCGTGTTGGTGCCGGCATGCAGGACCGGGTCCGCGAGCTGCCAGTAGCGGGGCACGTTCCATGAGCGCGTCAACGGCTCGACGAGGAATTCGTCGCGTCCGAGTTCCGCTCCGTTGACGGAGATCGATCCGGCCAGTGTCCAGTAGTTCAGCGCCAGGCCCAGCGGTTCGGCTGCGTCGGGCCTGTCGAAGGTGAGGCGGTACCAGACCACGCCGTCGAAACCGGGCCAGCGCGTCGTCCAATCGTCGGGCAAGGTCACGCTGGTCCAGCCGGTGGCCGGCGGCGCGGCGGCGTCCCAGCCGGATCGCACGGCCTCGATCGTCTTGAACGGCACGGCCCCGTCGGCGGCAAAGGCGATGCCGCCCGGCGCGAGGAGCAGGAATATCAGGGCAAGAAGCCTTGCGACCGCGCCTCGAAGATCGCTTCCGTCCGGGATTTGACCGACAGCTTCTTGTAGATGTTGCGAATGTGGCATTCGACCGTGAACCTGGAGAGGGAAAGGACTCCCGAAATCTCTCGATTGGTGAGCCCCTTGGCAACGAGGTTCAGGATCTCGACCTCGCGCGGCGTCAAGAGAGGCGGGGCCGCGGCGGGCTTGCCGCGCCCCGGCCTGTCGGTGGAAGAACGGGCACGCCCGGACGGCGCCGGCGCCGACACCAGTTCCAGGATGCGCCGGGCGATGAAGGGATCGATCGGCGCGCCGCCGCGAATGGTGCTGCGAATCGAAAGCGAAAGCTCGACGTCGTCGCGCTCCTTCAAGAGATAGCCGGTCGCCCCGGCACGCAGGGCTTCGAGGATGGTGTTTTCGTTGCTCCAGGCCGAGATGACGAGAATCGGCAGCGCCGCGTCGTGCTCGTGCAGGGAGCCGATGAGGTCGATGCCGTTGCCATCGGGCAGGCCGACATCGACCAGCGTCATGGCGAAGGGTTGGTCGACGAGCAGGGCCTTGGCCTGCGCGATCGAGCCGGCGAAAAACAGCTCCTCCTGAGCGTAGCCAAGGCCCCTCAGGATCGAGCGCAACCGCACCTGCATCATCGGCTCGTCCTCGACGACAAGCAGCGGGCTCGGCAGCAGTGCTTCCGATGGCAGGTCGATGGCGGGATGTTCCTTGGACGACATGAACCTCGACGCGAATGGCGGCTTTCACCTGTAGCAGCCGGGCGGAAAATACCCAACCGATCGTACCCAGTCTGCCATGGATCGGTTGCCGCCGACATAGCTGGGATCAGGTAGAGCGAGCCGGGTATGGCCGTTTGTAACAGCGCCCGTGCGGGAGGCGCTTTTCGCGACATCCAACGGTTGCCTCCATGCCCGATCCTGCTGCAATCGGAGGAGAGACAATGCGTCAACATCTGCTGAACGGTTGGCTCGTGGCGGCCCTGGTCGCGACGACCTGCCTGCTCGGCGTGACCGCTTACGCGGAGGTGAAGGAAGACATCTCGCGCGTCGCCTGCACGCGTGGAGGACAGGCTCCTGGCGAGCGGGGCGCACGGTGTGATACCTGTGCCGCCGCGCGATGCGATGTGCGCGCATCAGGAGCCTGAGCGGCAGCCGTCAGGGGACCGCATGAGCGGCAATCCGCCAGCCAAACCGGCGCGTGCATTCGGTTCAACGATCCGCGCAGCCGAGATAGAATTTCCGATCAGACAAGCCGGATGTTGCGTGCGGGGCTGAATCCCTTGCGGCGAAAGGGTTTCAGACGCGGGCGCCGTCGAATTTTTCGCGCGCCGCCTTGACGCGCATGGTGTTGGCGCGCGCCCATTCGCTCAGTGCGCTGACGGGGATCAGCAGCTCGTGGCCGAGCTCGGTCAGCTCATAATCGACGCGCGGCGGAATGGTTGGAAACACGGTGCGGGTGACGAAGCCGTCACGCTCCAGCCCGCGCAAGGTGGTGGTCAGCATCTTCTGCGAGATGCCGCCGACGGCTGCGCGCAATTCGTTGAAACGCAGCGGTCCGTCGCCCAGCTTGCCGACGACCAGAACGGTCCATTTGTCGCCGACGCGCTGCAGGATTTCCGAGATGGCGCGGCAGTCTTCAGAGCGGTGTGGGTGCCTCGGTAACAAAAAAGTGCCTTCTTGTGCATCGCGTTTGCAGTATCTCATATAGCGCAGGTATCCAAATGATACCAGTACTTCGTGCAAGGAGAGCCCTTATGTCCAAACCCAGAATTGCCATCGTCGTCGGATCGACGCGCGCCGCTCGTTTCGCCGATGTGCCAACCCAGTGGATCGCCAAGATCGCCAAGTCGCATGCCGACATCGATGTCGAGATCGTCGACCTTCGCGACTTCCCGCTGCCGTTCTTCGACGAGGTCGCATCCTCCGCCTGGGCGCCGTCGCAGAACGAAGTGGCACAGCGCTGGCAGAAGAAGGTCGCCGAATTCGACGGCTTCATCTTCACCGCCGCCGAATACAATCACGGCCCGACCGCCGTGCTGAAGAATGCCATCGACTACGCCGCCAATGAATGGAACAAGAAGCCGGCCGGCTTCGTCGGCTATGGCAGCGTCGGTGGCGCTCGCGCCGTCGAACAGCTCCGCCTTCATGCCGTCGAATTGCAGATGGCGCCGGTCAAGTCGGCCGTCCACATCGCCTGGGGCGATTTCCTCGCCGTGCGCCAGGGCGAGAAGAAGCTGGAAGATCTCGAGCATCTGAACCAGGCCGCCACGGCGCTGGTCAACGATGTTGCGTGGTGGGCCAAGGTGCTCAAGGCAGCGCGTCAGGCCGATGCCGTCGCCGAGGAAGTCAAGGCGGCCTGACCGCCGGTTCGATTTATCCTCCCAAGGATATGGGGCGGCGCTTGCGCCGCCCTTTTCAATTATAGCGGCTCGAATCGAAAGCTGGCGCCGGATCGGACGACGCGGCCAACACCGGGCGAATCCAGGTGCGCGCCGGCAACGAAACAATGATCGTCGGCAGCAAGCGCCAGCAACCGCAACCGGCTTTCGCGCGCCTGGTCCTGATCGGCATCGAATTCCCACGTCACCTCAGGTCGATCGAACTGAAGCGATGGGACGTGAACGGTGTCGCCCCAAATCAGGAGGCGTTCGCCGCCGCCAGAAACACGAAAGCAGCTGTGTCCCGCTTCATGGCCATGAGCGTCGACAATGTCGACATGTGTCCCGATACGGTCTCCGGCTTCGAAGGGTTCCGCCATGCCGTGAAATCGTTCGAGCCGCGCTTCGGCACGAAAAAAGCCGAGCTCTTCCGCGGGAACGAGCAAGCGCGTCAGGCGCGGGAAAGCGTCGCGGCCGTCGGCAAGCACAAGACCATGGATGTGGTCGAGATGCGTGTGGGTGAAGCAGACGGTACGGACTCGTCCGGCATCGATGTCAGCTTCGTCCAGTGCCTCGGGAAGTCGGCCCATGGTCGGATGCCAGGCGTTCGAGGCGCCGGTATCGATCAGGATGATCCCGTTTCCATCGTCGATCGCGAAGGCATTGACGGAAAGCCTGAGTTGACCATCAACCAACGTGACTTGTTGCGGCAATTCATCGCCAAATGGCTTGTCGCCGCGTTGCCGAAGCCGTCCGATCGGCATGTCGACATAGCCATCGCGCAAGGAGATGATGCGCAAGTCACCAAGATTGTAGGTCTGATAAAGGCCGCCTGAAGCTATGCGGTGCATTTTTTCCGATCCGTCTGTAGACAATCGACAACATGCGACGGGCCAGCTGCGTCGGCAACCCGCCCCGTCAATTCGATCTGTGCCATGTGTGCGTGCGTCGCCTGCCGTGGCCGGATGATGCAGTCGGCGAGGCGGTCCGTTTCGTTCAACTCGCCGGCATGGTGCTGATACCCTGATGTCACGATAGCCTCGGCCCAATCGGGGTTGGACTGCTACATCGACCGGGCTGCCATCTGGTCGCGCCCTTTGCCCTGATATATCCGGCTGCGATCCGTCACATGAGTGAAGCCGTGAAGACATCCAGCCCGACCGGCGCCGTTTCCCCGATGATCCCGGTGCTCGTATGCGCGCTTGCGATCTTCCTGCTGTCCGGGATGGATGCGGCGATGAAGATCCTGGTCATCGCGGTCGGGGTCTACAACACCTTGCTGTGGCGCAGCATGGTCGCGGCCGTGGTCGCGGGCGCAGCCTGGTTGGCGGGACCACGCTTAAAGCCGACCATTCCGGTGCTGAGGCTGCATGCGCTGCGTGCCGCAATTGTCGGCGTCGTGCTGATATCCTTCTTCTGGGGCTTGGCCAGGCTGCCGCTCGCGGAGGCGATCGGGCTCAGCTTCGTGGCGCCCTTGTTTGCGCTGTTTCTCGCCGCGCTGCTGCTGGGCGAACGGATCCGACGCCAGGCTGTCTGGGCATCGTTGGCCGGCATCGCCGGCGTCGCCATCATCATGGCCGGCCAGTTCGGGCAGGCAGACTATTCGCAGGACGCCATGCTCGGCACGGCAGCGGTGCTCGTATCAACCGTGTTCTACGGATACAATCTGATCCTCGCCCGGCAACAGGCGCAGTTGGCCAAGCCGATCGAGATCATGCTGTTCCAGAACCTTTGCGTTGCCATCCTGCTCGGCCTCGCGGCACCCTGGCTTGCCGTCGCCCTGCCGAGCGATCTTTGGCTTCCTTTGGCCGGGGTGACGGTGCTGTCGCTCGCCGGGCAATTCCTGATGAGCTGGTCCTACGCCCGCGCCGAAGCGCAATATCTGATCCCGACGGAATACTCGGCCTTCATCTGGGCGGTCGCGCTTGGCTGGTTCTTCTTCGGCGAGGAGGCGACCTGGACCACGCTGACGGGAGCGTGCCTGATCGTCGCCGGCTGCCTGATCGCCGCGCGGGCCAATCCCAGGCTTGCCGAGCCCATCGAAGTGGCGGTTTGAACGTCGACGTTCAACGCCCCGCAGGATCGCGAAGTACCCCAGTCTCCACCTCGTGCATGAAGTGAGCGATGAGAGCCGCGCATTGGCGATGATGCGTTTCGAGAAGCATGTGCCCGCTCTCAAAGACATGGATTTCGACGGCGTCGAGATCGCGGCTGTAGGCCATGATCTCGTCCAGCGCGAAGAAGGCGTCGTGGCGCCCCCACAGCACCAGGCATGCTGGCTGTTGGTCGCGGAGATAGGCCTGGATGGCCGGGAAGCGCGCGATGTGCGAACCATAATCGGTGAAGAGTTCGAACTGAATGTCGGTGTTGCCGGGCCTCGCCAGGCGCTCCGTATCGAGATACCAACCCTCGGGCGGAAACAACACTTTCAGACGCTCGGGGAGACCGCCGATATACTGATTTCGGGTCCCCTCGAAATTCATCCAGTCCGGCAGTCTGGCGCGGTTTTCTTCAGTCGGTTCGGCGAAGAACGCCTTCGGCGCGTCCCATTCCGGTCCCAGCCCCTCGTCATGAGCGTTGCTGTCCTGGGCGATCAGGCCGAGGATGCAATCCGGCCGCCGTGTGGCGAGATGATAGCCGACGGGCGTGCCGAAGTCAGTGATGTAGAGGAAGAATCGCTGGAGGCCGAGGGCCTCGATGAAGGCTTCGATCGTGCTGGCCAGGTTGTCGAACGTGTAGTCATAGGCATCGGTGGAAGGGGCGGACGAAAAGCCGAAACCGGGCAGATCCGGCGCCACCACATAGGCTGTCTCCGCCAGCGGTTCGATGACATTGCGATAGACGTGCGACGAAGTCGGATATCCGTGCAGCAGCAGGATTGCCGGTCTGCCGGGATCGCCGGCATGACGGTAGAAGATGTCGAGGCCGTCGACATTGATGGTTTCGTGGCGGGTCTTGTAACGATTGCTGCACATCCTCTCCCTCCCAGGGGTTCCGCGCCGATCTGGCGACGCGCTGGCTTTGACACCACGTATCCGTATGATAGTGGTTACATCATGTAACCGTATAATCCGGTTAATGAGGTTATGTTCCATGGGCGATGAATACACCGAATGGGTACCGGATCGCTTCATAGGCGGGCATCCCGCTTTGGACCTGTCGAACGCCGTGTTCGACCGGCGGGCGCCGGCAACAGACAATGAACTCTTCAAGTCCGTCCGGGATGTTGCGAACTGGTTCAGCGCCTCAGGGCTTGCCGACGATCGTCAGGCGCAGGCCGTTGCCGAGATAGCGGATGGGCGGTTCGTGGAAGGGGTCCGCGAAATGCGGGAGGCGTCATTTCAGGTTTTCGATCCAATCGCCGCGGGCAAACCGTCTGCGGTCGAACCGCTCGGCGTGTTGTTCTCGCGCACGGCAAGCTCGCTTGCCGCCGGGTCTATCGAGCTGGATGGCACCAGGCCGGAGCTTGCCCTTGGCCGGTGGCGCGATCCGGACGCCGTCACCGCGTTGCTGGCCATGCTGTCCATCGAAGCGTTCTTCACCCTGCCGCGCGACAGGCTGCATTCCTGCCCTCGCTGTGGCTGGCTTTTCCTCGATACGTCGCGAGGCGGCAAGCGGCGCTGGTGCAGCATGCGCACCTGCGGCAACCGCGAGAAGGTGTCGCGCCACCGAGATCATACCGACGTCTAGACTGGGTTAGCGCACCACGTCGCCTTTGCTGCGGGCGGGCCGGATGCCGGCGCGTCACTCCGGAAGACCGGCCTTGCGAAAACCATCGACGAAATGCTCGAGCGTAGCGGCGTCGCGGAATGGCTCGGTCGTCGCCCAGTGATGGGTTGTGAAATGCGGGTTGCCGACGAGGAACAGTTCAGCCTCTGCGCGCGCCTCGTCGAGCCGGCCGAGTTGGGCCATGCTTGCCGCCAGGAAACGGCGTGAGCTTGTGCGATAGGTCTCGTCACGGCGCAACGTCTCGATAGCGGCTTGGTAGTCGCGCGCCGCATATTGCGCCTGGCCGAGCGTCAGATAGTACCAGCTCGCCGGAAACGGGTTCAGCCGGAACGCCTTGCCGATGTGCTCGAGGCCCTCTTCGACCCGTCCGGCCAGGACCGCGATGTCGGACAATGCCGCCCAGGTGTCGGCCTCGTTCGGGTCGAGCTCGATCGCTTTGGCGAATTCCGCATCCGCTTCAGTGAAGCTGCGCTCATAGGCAAGCAGATAAGCCAGGATCCAGCGACAGCCGGCATCGTTGGGATCGATCGCCACCGCCTTGCGCGCCAGCTCCAGGGCAACGCTGCGGGCAGCCTCGGTTGGTCCGCCCCAATGCACCTGTCCCATCCAGTGGTTCATGGCAAGCCAACGATAGGGCTCGGCATAATCAGGATCGAGCGACACCGCGCGCGTCAGCATCAGATGCGCTTCCTGCGCCATCTGCGGCGAGTCGTCGATCAGCTTTCGCGCCCGCACGCAGAGGTCGTAGGCCTCCAGATTTCGCGGCCGATTGCGCGGCGGCGGCGCGCGCAGCCGGCCAAGCAGCGCTTCCACGATCTTGGCCGTCACCTCGTCTTGAACGGCAAAGATATCCTCCAGGCCGCGATCGAAGCGTTCCGCCCACAGATGATCGCCACTCATCGCGTCGACCAGCTGTGCGTTGATGCGCACGCGCCCCGCGGCGCGTCTTGCACTGCCTTCCAACAGGTAGCGCACGCCAAGATCCCCGGCGATCTCGCGCACGTCCATCGCTTTTCCCTTGTAGGCAAAGGTCGAGTTGCGGGCGATGACGAACAGGCCGGAGATTCTGGACAGGTCGGTGATCAGGTCTTCCGTCAACCCATCCACGAAGGGATCCTGCTCGGGATCGTTGCTGAAATTGACGAAGGGCAGCACGGCTATCGACGGTTTGTCGGGCAGCGGCAAGGGTTTTCGCCTGGCCTCGCCCAGCTGTTCGACGGCCCCAGTGAAACGGTAGCCGACGCGCGGAACGGTGGATATCCATTCGCCGTTGTCGCCGACGGGGCCAAGCAGCTTGCGCAGCTGCGCGATCTGGACGGTGAGATTGCCTTCCTCGACGGCCGTGCCCGGCCACGCGGCGTCCATCAGTTCGGCTTTTCCGAGGATTTCGCCGGGCCGCCCGACGAGTGCCGCAAGCAGGCTCAGCCCGCGATAGCCGACGGCAACGGGGACATCGTTCCGAAGCAGCGTTCCCGCATGCGGATCAAGCACGAACGGACCAAAGGCAAAACGCGATCCCTGCATAGGCGCATCTATAGGGCCGCTCTAGCTCGTTTGGAAGTTTTGGGAACTATTTGGGAGGGCTTAATTACGGCGCCGTCCGTATCGCGCAGAATTCAACCTCATCGAGAGCCCTAGGCCCTCAAACCATATGGAGGTTGCCATGACCAATACCCTCACTTGTGCAGCGCGGCCGGGAACGCCCGTGCGGCCGGCATCGCGCCGGCTCCTAAAGACCCTGCGAAGCATCATCGCGAGCTGGCACGATCGGACCTGGCGCGAGCGGATACGCTTTCGCTGGCAGCTCAGGCAAATGTCGAAGGACAATCCGCATCTGATCGACGATATCGGCCTGACGATACAGCAGGTCGAGGGAGAGATCGCCAAGTCCTTCTGGGAACGATAGAGCGAAATGCCGCAAATCGCGTCGACCGTCAGCGCACCGCCTCGCGAGGGGCGCCGGCCAGGCGGGTGGCGATCAGCTTGTCGATGCGGCGGCCGTCGAGATCGACCACCTCGAAGCGCCAGCCCTGCGCGTCGACGCACTCGCCAGTCGCCGGCAGATGGTGCATGTGCGACAGCACATAGCCGGCGACGGTTTCGTAATCGCGGTTTTCCGGCAGGTCGATGCCGAGAATGTCGGCCATCTCGTCGGCCTGCATGTAGCCGGCGAGCAGCCACGAGCCGTCCTCGCGCTTGACCGCGTTTTCCTCGTCGCCGGCGTCGGTGTCGGCGCGGAACACGCCGGTGATGGCTTCCAGAATGTCGGCCGGGGTGACGATGCCTTCGAAATGGCCGTATTCGTCATGCACCAGCGCCATCGGCACGTCGGATTCCTTTAGCTTCTGCAGCACATCGAGCGCGTCGGCCTGGTCGTAGACGATGGGGGCTGCGCGCACATGCCTGCGCGGATCGAGCACGCGGCCGGCAAGCAGTGCGGCCAGCACATCACGCGTCTGGACGACGCCGACCATGACGTCGACGCCGCCGTCGCCTGCCGGCAGGCGCGAATGCTGGGTTTCCATGAGCAGCTTGCGGATGGCCGCCTCGTCGGATTGCAGATTGATCCAGTCGACTTCGGTGCGCGGCGTCATCACCGCGCGCACGGCGCGGTCGCCAAGCCGCATGACGCCGGCGATCATGCGCCGCTCGTCGGATTCGATGGTGCCGTGATGCTCGGCCTCGGCGACCAGCATCTTGATCTCCTCGTCGGTGACCTTCTCCTCGCTTTCGCCGCGCTGGCCGAGCAGCCACAATATGGTACGGCCGGAGAAGTCGAGCAGGAAGACCAGCGGCGCCGACACCGTGGCGAGGATGGTCATCGCCGGAGCGACCCTGGCGGCGACCCGCTCGGGATCACGCAACGCGATCTGCTTGGGCACCAGCTCGCCGACGATCAGCGAGAAATAGGTGATGATAGCAACGACGATGCCGACGCCGAGCGGGTCGGCGACAGTCTCGCGGATGCCGGTCGAAGCCAGGAACTGCGCCAGCCGTTCGCCGAGCGTGGCGCCGGAAAAGGCGCCGGAGAGGACGCCGACCAAGGTGATGCCGATCTGCACCGAGGACAGGAACTTGCCGGGATTTGAGCCAAGATCAAGGGCGCGGCCGGCGCCATTGGTGCCGCGGTCGATCATCGCTTTCAGCCTGGCCGGGCGCGACGACACGATGGCGAGCTCGGACATCGACAAAAGGCCGTTCACGCAGATGAGGACGACCACGATAGCGATTTCGACGTATAACATGAGCGGTCAATAGCATTGTGGCGCGGTCTTCGAAAATAGTCCGGCGTGATTTTTGAGAAATGACCGGTATTTCGCTCACGCGGCATCCCAGGGCGGCGCCGAAAAATGTTCGACGAGGGCGTCGACGACAACCCGCACCTTTGGCGTGAGCGCGCGCGTCACCGGCCAGACGGCATGCACGACGATGTTCTCGACCAGGCATTCCGACAGCACCATTTCGAGATCGCCGCTTTTGAGGCTGTCGGCGGCCAGCCATGTCGGCAGGAAGGCGATGCCGCAGCCGGCGAGCGCCGCATCCAGCATCGGTTCGCCATGGCCGAGAACGAGCCGCGCCTTGGGCACGAAGGTTGCGAGATGGCCGTCGGAATGTCTGATCACCCAGGGGCGGACGATGCCCTCGCGACCGTAGCCAATGACGCTGTGATCGGCGAGATCCTCGACCGATTGCGGCCGGCCATGCCTGTCGAGATAGTCGCGAGCCGCGCATATGGCCGAGCGCTGAGCGTAGAGGCGCCTGGCCGCTAGCGACAGGCTGTCGTCGAGTTCGCCCATGCGGATCGCCAGGTCGATACCCTCCTCGATCAGGTCGACGCGGCGGTCATTGAAGGAGACTTCCACCGTCAGGTCCGGAAATTTCCTCGAAATCTCGAACAGCACGGGAGCGACGCAGCGTCGGCCGAAGGCCAGCGGCACGTCGACCCGAAGCCGGCCAGACGGGACCTGCCGACGCGAGGCGAGCAGCGACTGTGCGGCTTCGATCTCGGCCAGGGCCCGGACGCAGGCTTCATAGTAGCTGATGCCTTCGCTGGTCGGACTGAGACTGCGGGTGGTGCGGTTCAACAAGCGAACGCCGAGCCTCTGCTCCAGCTGCGCGATCGATTTGCCGATCGCCGACTTCGTCACATGCAGCCGCTCGCCGGCGCTAGTGAAGCTGCCGGCCTCCACCGCCTGAACAAACGCGACGGTGCCTTGCAGGTCGGCCGTTTCCATGGCGATTCCCTATTGTCGACTTTTAGTCCGCAATCAGTGTCAAATTATACCGCACGGAAGCACTATTTTCTATAGTCGAAAGGCATAAATGTCCCGCCTGGCATCAATGCACGGAGCGCGAGACGACATGAGCACCCCAATCAACAGATCCTGGCAGATGAGCGGTTTTGGCCTGTCGAGGCTAAGCCAGGTGGAAGGCAAGGTGCCCGAGCCAGGGCCGCACGATTTGCTGGTGCGGACCAAGGCCGTATCGCTCAACTACAAGGACAAGATGATCGTGGACGGCGTGCTGATCCCCGACCTTGCCTTTCCCTTCGTGCCGACATCCGACGCGGTGGGCGAAGTGGTGGCCGTCGGCAGTGCGGTCAGCCGCTTTCAGGTCGGCCAGCGCGTGCTTGGCCAGGTGATCGCCGATTGGCCGGATGGCGACGCACCGCCGGTGCTGCATAAGCACACGCTGGGGTCGTCGCTGTCGGGTATGCTTTCCGATCATGTCATCTTCGGCGAGGACGCCGCGGTGCTGGCGCCGCTGTCGCTCGGCGACATCGAGGCCGCGACATTGCCGATCGCGGCGCTGACGGCCTGGTTCGCCATGGCCGAGGCGACCAAACCGGTGCCGGGTCAGACCATTCTGATCCAGGGCACCGGCGGCGTGTCGCTGTTTGCGCTGCAGTTCGCCACTGCGTTCGGCCTGCGCGCCATCGTCACCTCAAGCAGTGATGAAAAGCTTGAGCGGGCGAGAAAGCTTGGCGCCTGGCAAGGGATCAACTACCGCACGCAACCGGCCTGGGACGATGCCGCGCGTGAGCTGACGAACGGGCTGGGCGTGAACCACGTGCTGGAAATGGTCGGCGGCGACAATGCACGGCGATCGCTGAACGCGCTGGCCGCCGACGGCCGGCTGTCGATCATCGGCCTGCTGGGCGCGATGGAGCTCAGCTTTCCCATCCTGCCCTTCATGCGCAACCGCATCACCGTGCAGGGCCTGTCGATCGGCCATCGCCGTGCTTTCGAGCGCATGAATCAGGCGATCGAGGCGCTGGCGATCAAGCCGGTCATCGACAAGGTTTTTGGCTTCGATGAGGTGCCGCAGGCCTTGCAACATCTGGAGAAAGGGCCGTTCGGCAAGATCGTGATCACCACGACCTGACTTTTGCGATGTCATGGCAACTGCTTCAACACGCCGACAATTGCCTCGCCGTCCGTAAAATAGGGATCGCCGCCGCCATTGCGTCCCGCCTTGGTGGCGCCGACGCCCGATATGTCGCTGGTCGAGAGCAGCATGCCGGCAGTGGCCAGGTCGCGCATCAGGAAATCGCGCTCGGCGTCGATGTCGGGGCCGATATGGTGGGTGACGGCGCCGGTGTCGTGGCTGAAGCCGACGCCGCGATCGAAGCTGGCCGAGCCCAGCCACAGCGGCCGGCCATCGTCGCCGCTTGCATCGGTCTGCCAGAAGCGGACATGATGCCGTCGGTCGGCGCTGATGCCCTCCGGCTTTTCGAAGGCGAGATCCTGGGCACGGCCATCGAACAGCAGCCTGCTGACCGGCGCATCGGGATAGGGGTGGTCGAACAGCACGCTTTCACCGATCTCGATCGCGGTCTTCAGGGTGACGGCGTCGGCGGTGTCCCAGCCGGCGACGGCAAAGGCGTGGACCACCTCCTTCTGCGTGCCGACAAGGCCGACATTGATCGGGTCGCCCGGAATGCCTTGCGGCGTGTGCGTCAGCATCTCGAACCGATGCGTGCGAAAACCTCGATCGCGAAACGTCCAGAATTCCGGTGCGGCGAAATAGGCGAGCGCCAGATACGCGGCCAACAAGGTCGCCGCCCAGATCATAATGCGTCGCCGAACGCTTCGTTGACTCATGAATGCCGCTCAAATGTTCCGGCATCACATTAGGCGTTGTCATGGCATTCAGGCAAAGGATACCCGGCACCGATCTAACGGCAGGCGCGATAACCGTTCTTGCGGTTCTTGATGTCGAAATGAAAATGGTTGCGGTGGTCGTAATTGTAGCCGGGGCCGAGCACGGTGGTGAAGTACTGGCAGCCGTCGGCGCGCACATTGTTGAGGAAGCCACGGGTGCGGAAGGCGAACAGGCCGGGCTTGCGCACGTCGATGTCGTCGCCATTGTTGAGCTCGATGCTCATGACGTCGAGCGCATTGCCCTTGCCGTGTTCGGACAGGACGCCTTCGCCGGCAATCCGGCGGCAGGAATAGCTGGAGCCCTGGTGTATGGTCCTGACGCCGGAGAAATAACGCCAGCGGGCGGAGGGAACGAGTTCGTTCTTCGTCCAGCCGGCAAAGGTAGCTGCCATGTCGCAGGTCAGGGTTGCGGCGGGTTTCATCTGGATGTTGCCGATGGCCGAGACCTTGACCGGATAATCGATGCCGCACTGGCCTTCATGGATCGGCGCCAGATCGGTGTAGGCGACATCGAGGCGCTTCAATTGCTGACGGCAGTCGGTTTCGCTGGCCGGCATCTGCTCGACGGGCGACATCGGCTCGTCCATGCGCGGATAAGCGGCCTGCGTCATGTACGGATTGGAAGGGACAAGCTTCTGCATGCCGGCATATTGCGGCACGGCAGCCGTCTGCGCGCCGACGTCGACGGCCGGCTGCAGCGACAGCACACTGCCGGTGTTGCAGGCGGAAAGCGCCGCCAGCGCCAGACCGGCGGTCAGCATTGCTGCATATTTTGACTGGCGCGCGGTGGCGAAAAACACGGCCCGAAATTTGCCGGCCATTGGCGGAATCCCGTTGATGGATATCCGGCATTTTAACGATCAAGGGTAAAGGAAAACTCAGCGTCCGCGTTCATGCCTGCGGCCGAATTGCGGCACGCGGCCTGGATCAGCCATGATCACTGGCAGAACGTTCCGCCATGACGGCGCGGTTCGAGATCGAGATGGAAATGCAGGGAATGATCGGCGTCGGCGCCTGGGCCGAGCACCGTCTTGAAGGGTCCGCAGGCGGCCTTGCGAACATTGTTGAGGAATTTGGCGTCTTTCTCCGGCGGCGCCGGGCCGACCTCGATCTTCTTGCCGTCCGACAGCGTGAAGCTGGCGATGTCGAGCGCGTTGCCGAACGCGTGTTCCGACAGTTTTCGTGTGCCGTTGCGTGGCCGGCAGACAAAAGCCGATGCCTGGCCGATCGATTTCAGGTCCGCACCGAATTCGGCCTTTGCCGCCGGCTGGATGACATCGGCGGCAAAACGCGCCGTCGCCTCGGCCATCTTGCAGTTGAGCTCGGTGCCTGGGGCAATCGCGATCGACTTTCCAAGGGTCTTCAGCACGATGGGGTAGGGAATCGAACAGCCGATTTCGGGCTGGCTTTCCGCCTTGTGCTCTTCGAATTCGACGCCGAGCGTCTTTAGCCGTTCGCGGCATGCGACTTCCTCGGCCGGCATTTTTTCATCTGGCACGTCGGCCGAGCGCGGATCGGGCAGCATCTTCTCCTCGTCCGCGTCCGCCGGCTTTTGCGGTGGCTGCGGGGCGACGGTTGGCGGCTGGGCCTCGGGTTCTGCAATGTCAGGCTTTCGTGTCGGCGTTGGCGCGACGTCCGGCGGCTCCGGCTCGTTTTCCCCGGTTGATGGCTCCGGAGCCAATGGCTCGGGACGTGCCTGCTTTTCCTGGTGGGATTTTTCTTCCTTGAAACGGTCGGGCGCTTCCGCGGCCTTCGGCCCTACGCGCTTTTGCTCCTCGGTCTTTGCAGCTTCAGCCTTTGGTGCGTCCGCCGGGCGTGGTTCGGGCACCGGAATGCCGGGTTGGGTTATCGGAGTGCCGGGTTCGGGCACGGCAACATCGGCAGGCGAGGGCAGCGATGTCTGCGTTTTCTGCTGTGTCTGCTTTGGCGTGACCTGCCGGTGGCGCCGTGGTTTCAAACGCTTTCCGCCCCTTGGTTTCAGGGGCTGGTCGGCTCGTGGTGTCAGCGGCTGCTCGACCCGCGGCGTCGGGGGCTTATGATGCCAATGGCGATGTCTCGCCTCGACCGGCATCACCAGCAAGGCCGTGACGGCCACGGTCAACGCAATCCTGCATATTCGGGAAAAGACGATCGACCCCATCGCCCTCAACGGCGCCGACGCAAGGTGGTTGCCTTGGCCGCATCACGAACGGTAACCGCTCCGTTACGCACCGATCGCTTCCAGCCCTTCCTCCAGCCAGTCGGCGAGCAGCGGCATGCCAAGCAGGTATTTCGCGGTGCGCTTATTGGCGCGTTCGCGCGCGGCGGCCAGCGCGTCCGCCCATTCGGTGGCGTCGTAGTCGCCGCGACCGACCCAGGCCAACGCGATCAGCTCGGCTGCTTCATCGACATTGAGGTCGTTGATCAGCTCGCGCAGCTCTTCTTCGGTCAGGTTCTCGGAGCTTTCCTCGGCAAGGCCGTCATGGTGATGGTTGACATGGGACTCGCCGTCGAGTTCGACCTCGTGCTCGGCGCCATCGGCATAGTCTTCATTGACGGCCGCACTCAGTGCCTTGGCCTTGAGGATGAACAGGCGCACCGTGTCGGGGCCGATCGAAAGCTCCCAGTCCTTTTCAAGCCGCCGCTGCAAGGGCCGTCTCCCTCAGGTCGTTTGCCGGATGATAGCGGATTCGTGGCATCCGTCACCTGATGTTCTCCCGCCCGCATTTTTCCGGGATGAAACGCAAGCCGACCGGCGTTAGTATTGCATTCTCACCCCTCCAGGAGGTTTCGATGCATAAAAGAATGCTGATCCAGGCTGCGACCGCGCTTCTCGCGCTGCAGTTCCTCGCTGTTCCCGTGTACGCCGCCGGCAGCGGCGGCAGCGGCGGTGACGAAACCGTCACCCAGTGCAAGAAGGGCCAGGTCTGGGACAAGAAGAAGAAAAAGTGCGTCGCGCCCCAGGAAGGCATGCTCGACGACGACAGCATCTATGATGCAGGCCACGCGCTGGCGATGGCCGGGCGCTATGACGAGGCGATTGCCGTGCTCAGCCTCGCCGCCAACAAGCAGGATCCGCGCATCCTCAACTATCTCGGCTATTCGCACCGCCATTCCGGCCGCGTCACCGTCGGCCTCGGCTATTACGAGGAAGCGCTGCGCATCGATCCGAACTACACGCTGGTGCGCGAATATCTCGGCGAAGCGCATCTGCAGATCGGCGATCTGGCCGGCGCCCAGCAGCAGTTGATGGAAATCGAGAAGCGGACCGGCAAGGGTTCGCGTGAATATGGCATGCTGGCCGAGCAGATCGACCATTTCATGAGAAGCTGAAAAGATCCCAGGGCTCTTCCAAGCGGCCGCGAGCGATCGCGGCCGTTTTTTGTTGCCCCCCGTCTCATTCATCGCCCCCGACTGATGAAAACGGGGATGATTTTAGCAAAACCGATTTTTGGGCGTGAAAAACCCGCTGACATTGCTATATTCAGGGAAATTGCGGTGAAACGGTTCCGTAAGCTCGAGGCTGCCGGACCCGTTTTCTTTTTGTACCCATCGACAAGGCTTTCCCCGATACGCGGGGGTGGCAGCAGGAAAGGCAGGCATCATGAACAAGGTCCCGATGACAGGCGAGGGGTTCGCGTCATTGAAGGAAGAACTGCGCTGGCGCCAGCAGGAAGAGCGGCCGCGCATCATCGAGGCGATCTCCGAAGCGCGCTCGCATGGCGACCTGTCCGAAAATGCCGAATATCATGCCGCCAAAGAGGCGCAGAGCCTCAACGAGGGCCGCGTCAACGAGCTTGAAGATTATATTGCGCGCGCCGAGGTGATCGACGTCAGCAAGCTCAGCGGCGACAAGATCAAGTTCGGCGCCACCGTGGTGCTGGTCGACGAGGACACCGAGGAAAAGAAGACCTACCGGATCGTCGGCGACCAGGAGGCGGACGTGAAGTCCGGCCGCATCTCGATCTCCTCGCCGATCGCGCGTGCGCTCATCGGCAAGGAAGTCGGCGACGCCATCGAGGTCAACGCGCCTGGCGGCGCCAGGGGGTATGAGATCGTCCAGGTGCAGTTCATCTAGGACCTTTGATAATTCTACTGTGGCGGCCGACTACAGCGCCGCGCGTCCTCTCGGACGCGCAAAGGACGCTGTAGGATTTTCAGTTAGCGCATGATCCCTTTCCGAAAATCAATTACGATTTTCGGGGTCATGCGCGGGCGGTTTTCTGCGCTTCCGGTGCTCACGTACTTTAAGTACGCGCCGCTCCGGTTCTCGAAGAACCACGCTATTCGACTCGCCAGAGCGAATTCTGAAAGGTCCTATGCCGGCGCTTGTAGTTTAAGTGCCAATAGCTTTTCTGCTTCCGCCACTACCTCCACCGGCACAACACGCCCCCCATGCGAGGCCAGCAGTGTCGATGCGTAGCGTCCGCGCGGGCCGGTCAGACCCGGCTCTGTTGCCAGGAAAATTGCGACCGTCGGCAGGCCAAAGGCACTGGCAAGATGGGTCAGCCCGGTGTCGGCGCCGATAACCAGCGTCGAGCCGCCGATAGTCGCGGCGATTTCGGACAGCGGCGATTTCGGTACCACGATCGTTGACGGCACGGCGCCTGCGATTGCCTCGGCCACGGTTTTCTCACGCTCGTTCGACCAGGTCGTGACCGGCGTCATCCCCCGCTCAATCAGGAGGCGGGCGGTTCCGATCCAGTCTTCGGCCGGCCATTTCTTGTCTTCGCGGCTGGTTCCGTGCAGCAGGAAGGCGGTTTTTCCAGAAATGCCCGCCAGGGTGCCGGCGGGCGGCACGATGCCGGAGTCCAGCGTCGAAAGATCGGGTTGATAGGCGAGCGCCAGGCCAAACAACCGCCGCGTCCGTTCGATGGCGTGGAGATCGCGCGGGACGGCATACGTGGCATCGTAGAACAACGTGGCCGAGGGTTCGCGCGCGCTCGAACGGTCGAAGCCGGCAATGGGGGAGCCCGCCTGTCTTGCCACCAGGGCCGATTTCAGCAGGCCTTGCGCGTCGATGACCAGATCGTAGCGGCAATTGCGCAAGGTGCGGCGCAGGGCGGCCGCCTCGCGCCAGGTGGCGCCGTCAAGCAGCGCCTTGCGCCAGCGCCGGATCGCCACCGTATGAATCTTGTCGATCGCCGGGTGAAGCGCGACGATTCCGGCGAATGCCTCTTCGACGCACCAGTCGAAGGTCAGGTCCGGGCGGTGGCGACGGGCATCCTCGACCGCCGGAAAGGTGTGGATGACATCGCCCATCGACGACGTCTTGACGATCAGCACCTTCATGCCGCGGCCGGAATTTCCAGCAGCCGGTCCGCCGCTGCCGCGACCTGGCCGACTTCCAGCGTCTTCAGGCAGTTGAGGTGGCCGAGCGGACAGACCTTCTCGTGGCAGGGCGAGCACGACAGGCCGAGCCAGACCAGCTCGCGGCGCTCCGCCAGCGGTGGCGTGTTTTCGGGCGAGGTCGAGCCGTAGACGGCGACGATCGGCGTGCCGACGGCGGCCGCGACATGCATCAGTCCGCTGTCGTTGGACACGGCCAGCCTGGCGGCGGATATCAGGTCGATGGCGTCCTCCAGCCGCGTCTGTCCGGCGAGGTCGACGACGCCGGGGGCCAGGGCTGCGATCTCCGCCGTCACGTCGCGGTCGTTCTTCGAGCCAAACAGCGCAACCTTCAAGCCTTTGCCCATGAAACCGCTGGCAAGCCCGGCATAGCTTTCGCTGGGCCAGCGCTTGGCAGGGCCGAATTCCGCACCGGGCATCAGGGCCACGAATTTCTGCGGCGCCAGCCCGAAACGGCCGAGCAGGTCGACCTGGTTTTTCGTGTCCACGCTAAGCCGGGGCGCCCGGAAACTGCCGCCCTGGGCAAGGCCGAAATAGGCCTGCGCGGTGCGTCGTTTGATGCTGTCGGGCAATGGCACGACGTCGGTCAACAAGCCATAGCGCATCTCGCGCAGATTGCCGACACGGCGCGGAATGCGGGCAAAGAACGGAATCAGCGCCGACTTCCAGCTGCCCGGCAGGATATAGGCCATGTCGTAGCGGCCGCGCAGCAGGCGGCCGAAGCGGCGGCGATGGGTGAATTCGAGCGCGCCGGGTTTGAGCGGAAAATCGATCTGCTGGCGGATTTCGGGCATGCGCTTGACCAGCGGTGCTGCCCAGGCCGGCGCCAGCACATCGATGGCGGCGTTGGGATGCAACTCCTTCAGCGCCGAAAACAGGCACTGCGCCATCACCATGTCGCCCACCCAGCGTGGGCCGATCACGAGGATCGTTGGGCTTTCAGCCATTCGACATAGTCTCTGACACCGGTTTCCACTGTCCGGAATTGGCCATTGTAACCGGCCGCGCGCAAACGGGACATATCAGCTTGCGTAAAGCTCTGGTAGCTGCCCTTGAGATGGTCGGGAAAGGGGATGAATTCAATCTCCCCTTTACCCAACGTGTCGATCACCGTTTCGGCGATGGCGCGGAAGGGCTGGGCACGGCCGGTGCCGCAATTGAAGATGCCGCTTGAGCCCCGTTTCCACAGCCACAGATTGACGTCGGCGACATCACCGACATGGATGAAGTCACGGCTTTGTTCGCCGGGTCCGAATCCGTCATAGGCGCCGAACAGTTTCGGGTTCTCGCCTCGCTCGACCTGGTTGAACAGATGGAAGGCGACGGAGGCCATGGCGCCCTTGTGCGCTTCGCGCGGGCCATAGACGTTGAAGTAGCGCAAGCCTACGACCTGTGAATGGTCGGCCTGCCCGGCGAACACGGTTCGCCTGACATGGTCGTCGAACAGCTTCTTGGAATAGGCGTATACGTTGAGCGGCCGTTCCAACGCGGGATCCTCGAGGAACTCCGAGCCGCCGCCATAGACGGAAGCCGAGGAGGCATAAAGGAAAGGCACGCGCAAACTCTGGCTTGCATGCAGCAACCGTTTCGAGAAGGCGTAATTCACCTCCATCATGAATTTGCCGTTCCACTCGGTGGTGGTCGAGCAGGCGCCCTGGTGGAACACGGCCTCGATGCGGCCGAGCGAGCCGGCCTCCATGCGGGGCAGGAAATCGTCCTTGTCGAGATAGTCGGCGATCTTGAGATCGGCAAGATTGACGATCTTGTGACCGTCGGTAAGGTCGTCGACGACGAGGATGTCGTCATGCCCTTCGGCATTCAGCGCGGCGACGATGTTGGAGCCGATCATGCCGGCGCCGCCCGTGACGATGATCATGAAGGACCTCTGGTTGCTTTGCGATTCCGGTCCTTATAGGGGAGGCTAGCCGGGCTGTCGACAAAGCCAGGTGCATGCGCCTGTCCTGCCATTTTATGCGCTTGTCTGTTTTGTCCATTTTGTCTATTATGGACAAAACAGGGTATCCCATGAAAAACTATCCGTCGACCGATCTGAAACAGAATCTTGGAGATGTGCTTGCAGCTGCCAGCCAGCAGCCGGTCTCCATCACTCGCCACAACAAGCCGAGATACGTCCTGATGAGCATCGAGGCCTACGAAGCGCGCTTCGGCAACGACAGCCGCCGCGTCTACGCTGCGAAGGACGCCCCGACCGAACATGTCGAGATGCTCGAGGAGTACGCCGCGGAATTGGACCGTGATTAAACCCGCTGCTGCGGACGTCTGGCGATATCCATATCTTTGGCATCGCCAACACGGAGACGGCGAGACCGAAGGCCGGAAGTCACGGCCTGTGGCCTTTGTGGCTGTCCTTCCTGGGAAGGCCGGGGGTACCAACCTCTTCATACTTGCAATCACTTCCACACAGCCGGGCCGTGATCGCGTTGCCGTCAGCATCCCGGAAATTGAACGCCACCGTGCGGGCCTCGATCCTATGCTCCTTTGGGTCATGGTCGACGAGTACAATCATGATATCCTGGAAGCGTCGGCCTATTTCGAGCCGGGTGCGCGAATTGGCGCGTTCAGCCCGTCATTTCACAAGAAAATTATGTTCGCTTTTACTGCGGTTGTCCGCACGGGTCAGTCCAAAGCAATCCCGCGCGCGGACTGAATCGACAGGGCAGAGCACGATCGTGAGGGACCAAAAATGCCATCGACCGAACTGCTCATCGCGTTTTTCGCCACCACGGCGATCTTCGCCTACATTCCAGGCCCGGCCATGCTCTATGCCGCCGCGCAGACGATGGCGCGCGGCCGCTGGTCCGGCCTGACGGCGGCGCTGGGCATTCATCTGGGCGGCTACGTGCATGTTTTCGCCGCGGCCGCCGGGCTGTCGGTGCTGTTTCATGCCGTGCCGACGCTCTACCTGGCGGTCAAGCTGGTCGGTGCGCTCTATCTGATCTGGCTTGGCATCTCGCTGTTTCGCAAGCGCGCAGACGGCGATGCGGCGCTGCCCGCGATCGAGCGCAAATCGGCGCGGCGCGCCTTTTTCGAGAGCATCACCGTCGAGGTGCTCAATCCGAAGACAGCGATCTTCTTCATGGCGTTCCTGCCGCAATTCATCGACGCCTCGGCGGCGTTTCCGGTCTGGCTGCAGTTCGTCGTGCTCGGCACGATAGTCAATCTGATGTTCTCCTCGGCCGATATCGTCTGCGTGTTCCTGGCGGGCGCCGTGATCGGCCGCCTGCGGCGTTCGAGCCGCGCCCAGCGGCTGATGCAGCGGGCGGGAGGGGCGGTGCTGGTCGGGCTGGGCGTCCATGTTGCCCTGCAGAAGAGCTGACGCATCGGACAGTCGCGGGTCATGTCCTGACGTTGCGCTGCGTGGATTTGCGGTATATCGGCAGGCATGAACGATCCGGCCCGTAAATTGACAATTTTCATCACGATTGAGATTTGCCTCACCCTCGCGTTGCCAGTGACATGATCAAGCACAATCCGCTTTCTCCAGAACCATTGCACCGTGCCATTGCGCGGTTCGGCCAAGCCACCGTGCTGGTGGTCGGCGACTTCATCCGCGATCGTTTCGTCAACGGCGTCATCGAGCGGATCTCGCCGGAAGCGCCGATCCCGGTGCTGCATGGGCGCGGCGAGACCTCGACCATGGGGGGCGCCGGCAATGTCGTGGCCAACATCGTTTCGCTCGGCGCCGCCGCTGTCCCCGTTTCCGTAATCGGCGCCGATCTGGCGGGCGACAGTCTGGTGCGGATGCTGCGGGAACTTGGCGCCGATACGGCGGGCCTCGCGCAGGAGCGTGGTCGCATGACATCATCCAAAAGCCGCTTCAGCGCGCTCAACCAGCAGGTGCTGCGTTTCGATGAAGAGGAGATCAAGCCGCTCGGCGCCGCGGAGCGAGCCGGCCTGATCCGGCATTTCCGCGCCGCGCTGGCGCACGCCGACATCGTCATCCTGTCCGATTACGGCAAGGGCATCCTGCTCGACGGCGTCGCCGGCGACTTGATCGCCATCTGCCGCGAGGCTGGAAAGCCGGTGCTGGTCGACCCGAAGGGCCGCGATTACGCGCGCTATGCCGGGGCGACCGCCATCACCCCCAACCGCAAGGAACTCGGCGAGGCCGTCGGCCATGCGGTGTTCGCCGATGACGAGATCGTGGCTGCCGCGCGCCAGCTGATTTCGGCACATGGTTTCGATTTCGTCGTTGCGACGCGCAGCGAAAAGGGCATGAGCGTGGTCGGCCCCGACGAGGCGCGCCACATCGCCACCCAGGCGCGCGAAGTGTTCGACGTTTCGGGCGCCGGCGATACGGTCATCGCGAGCTTCGCGCTGGCGCTGGCCGTAGGCGCCGATACGGTCATGGCCGCTTCGATCGCCAATGCCGCTGGTGGCGTCGTTGTGGGAAAACGCGGCACAGCGCGGCTGACGGTCGAGGAACTCACCGGCGCGCTGTTCCGTTCACATGGGCCGACCGCCCACAAGGACGCCATCCTCGACGCCACATCGGCCGCCCGCATGGTGGCGGCGTGGAAGGAAGAGGGCCTGAGCGTCGGCTTCACCAATGGTTGCTTCGACATCCTGCATGCCGGCCATGTCAGCTTGCTGCACGCGGCGCGAAGCCAGTGCGACCGGCTGGTGCTCGGCCTCAACAGCGATGCCTCGGTGCGGCGCCTGAAGGGCGCCGGCCGGCCGGTCAACGACCAGCACGACCGCGCCTGCGTGCTGGCAGCGCTCGCCTCGGTCGACGCGGTCGTGGTGTTCGAGGAAGATACGCCGCTGGCGCTGATCGAAGCGCTGCTGCCCGACATACTGGTCAAGGGCGCCGATTACACGCTCGATACCGTGGTCGGCGCCGATGTGGTGCAGAAGGCCGGCGGACGCGTCGTGCTGGTCGATCTCGTCGCTGGAAAAAGCACCACCAACACCATTGGCAAATTACGCGCCGGCGGCACCACAAACTGAGGGTTTCATGTCCGACTTGAACGATTACCTTGTCCGCTCGGCGGCTGCCATATCAGCCATGGTCGAACGGGACCTGACCGGTGAGATGGAGCGGGCAGCGAGCGCGGTGGTGACGGCGCTTTCGTCGGGGAAGGCCTTGCTCATCGCCGGCAATGGCGGCTCGGCCAGCGACGCCATCCACATTGCCGGCGAACTGGTCGGCCGCTTTCTCAAGGAGCGCAAGGCCTACAATGTCATCGCGCTGCCGGCCAATGCGGCGGTGCTGACCGCCTGGGGCAACGACTATGGCTTCGACACGGTGTTTTCGCGCCAGGTCGAGGCACATGGCGCGGCCGGCGGCGTGCTTCTGGCAATCTCGACCAGCGGCAATTCGCCGAGCATCCTCGCCGCCGCCGAACAGGCACGGAGGATGGACATGACGGTGATCGGCATGACCGGCGATACCGGCGGCAAGCTGAAGCCTCTGTCCGATATCCTGCTCAACGTTCCGTCGACCTCGACGCCGATCATCCAGCAGGGGCATCTGTGCCTTTATCATCATCTGTGCGAGGTGGTCGAAGCGCGCCTCAGCAATGGCTGATCCCACGACCTCTGGCCGCTATCCGCTGGCTGAGCCGGGCCTGTGGGTCGAGCAGGTCGGCTCAAAGGTGTTCGCCGCCGGCTCTCCGGCGCTGTTCCTCGACCGCGACGGCACCATCAATATCGATACGGGCTATCCGGATGATCCTGGCGAAATGGTGCTGCGCGCGGATATAGCCGCGGTGATAGCCGCCGCCAACGGGGCCGGCATTCCCGTCATCGTCGTCACCAACCAGTCCGGCATCGCGCGCGGCTATTTCGGCTGGAGCGATTTCGCCGCCGTCAATGGCCGCGTGCTCGAACTGCTACGCGCCGACAATGCGTTCGTCGACATGGTCCTTGCCTGCGCCTATCACGAGGCGGGCTCCGGCCCGCTCGCGGCCGCAGATCATCCGATGCGCAAGCCCAATCCGGGCATGCTGCTGGAGGCGGCCAGGCGCTTCGGGCTCGATCTGCGGCGTTCGCTGATCGTCGGCGACAAGGAGGCCGACATGGAGGCGGGACAACGCGCCGGCCTCTCGCAGGGCTGGCTGGTGGACGGGCAAGCGGCTGTCCGACGGGGCTTCACAATTCGGCCTTGGTGCGACCGCGCGGACTTCGACGGCCTGCTCGCCGCAATAGCTGCACTTGGGGCCGCCTCGGGCGCGCCCTAACGGTTTATACCCGATCGTTGTCCCGCCAGGCTTCATAGAGCTTGGCCTCGGTGGCGAACGAATACACCATCACCAGCATCGAATAGACGAACCCGTGCCGGCCGCACAGGAAGTAGCGCTTGGCCAGGTAAAACTTCAGGAAGTTGCCAAGCGGCGACAGCACCAGTCTTATCAGGCCAGGCTTCTTGGCTCGTTCGACCAGCGTGGCGACCTTGAGGCTGGAGTAGGTGTTGGCTCTCGCCAGATCCTCGGCAATAGTCATTTCGCGGCGATGCAGCAGCACGCCATTTTCTATGGTGCCGGTTTCGCCCGGCACCTCGAACGACTCATGGACCCGCAGATTGAGGTCCATGGTCGCCTTGTCGCGCCGGAAAAGACGCAGCAGCCTGTTGTGAAGCACCCAGCGGTGCGCATAGCCGTAACCCTTCAGCTTGTCGCGGCGCCTGATATACCATCCGTCGAAAGCGTCATTCCCAAGCTGCGTCACACTCATGATCGACTGCCTGAGAACGTCATCGATGGCCTCGTCGGCTTCAATCGAAAGGCACCACGGTTGCGTGGCCTGATCGAGCGCGAATTGCCGCTGACGAGGAAAGCCCGGCCAATCATTGTGAAACAGCCTTATCGGGTAGCCCTTGGCGATGAACCCATTGACGACGTCCAGAGTGCTGTCCGTCGAGCCTGAATCGACGACGATGATCTCGGCGCAGAAGTCGACGCTTTCCAGGCATTCGCCGATCATGTCGGCCTCGTTCATACAGATGACCAGCGCCGAAACCGGGCTAGAAAATCGAGTCATCGTCCCACCCCACGGCACACTGTTCTCGGAATTGGGCTGCCCTGCGCCACCTGTATTATGCAATCCCGAAAGCGCTATGCGCTTTTCCCAGGAAAACCGTTACACACTTTTTCTGGAATTGCTCTAGGAAACCAGCAAGGCGGCTACGGCAGGACATCCGGCCTCACAGAAGTGCCTATCGAACGCTAAAGCGGCGCTGATATGGCGAGGCGTTCAAGCCGCATCGGCGAAAGCCGGTTGCGGTTCAACCAGCTCAAGGCTGTGTGAACGAGACCAAGCCTTCGTCCTTGACCCGGCGGATGGTGAGCGCGGTTCGCACCGTGTCGACATTCGGGGTCGAGGTCAGTTCCTCGATGACGAAGGTCTGGAAGGCGCCGAGGTCGCTCGCCACGCAATGCAACAGGAAATCGGATTCGCCCGACACCATCCAGGCGTCGCGTACGATCGGCCAGCCGCGGGTGCGCTCGGCAAAGGTGCGCAGCTCGGCATCGGCTTGATGATGCAGGCCGACCAGGCAGAAGGCAACGACATCAAGGCCGAGCGCTGGTGCGTTGAGCAGAGCGCGGTAGCCACGGATGATGCCGGCTTCCTCCAGGCGCTTGACGCGGCGCAGGCATGGCGGTGCCGAAATGCCGACGCGGTTCGACAGTTCGACATTGGTCATGCGGCCGTCGCCCTGCAATTCGCGCAGGATCTTCCAGTCGATGGCGTCGAGGTCGGCCTTGAGCGGCATGAGGGCTCTCGATCATGAGGGGCAACACGCAAGAATCTTGCGTGATTTTGTAATTAAACGACTTCGCTGTCCATTCCATCCTTCGCCCGGAATATTTCGCGGGATCCGCGGGCGACAGGGTGTGACAAAGCTTTCCGGGGACGAACTCCAACTTGCCTTGCTGGCGTCGTGGGCAACACTTACATTACGCGCGACAATGATCGAGTTTTCCATGCCGCAATTGCCGGCAGCCCTCCGCAGAGGCTTTAGATGACCACCAAGCACGCGCCCGTTCTCATCATCGGTTCCGGCCCGGCCGGCTATACGGCGGCGGTCTACGCCGCCCGCGCCATGCTGAAGCCGATGCTGGTCGCCGGCCTGCAGCAGGGCGGGCAGTTGATGATCACCACCGATGTCGAGAACTATCCCGGCTTCGCCGACCCGATCCAGGGTCCGTGGCTGATGGAGCAGATGCTGAAACAGGCCGAGCATGTCGGCACCGACATCATCAACGACATCATCACCGAGGTCGACCTCAACGTGCGACCGTTCCGTGCCAAGGGCGATTCCGGCACCACCTACACCGCCGACGCGCTGATCATCGCCACCGGCGCGCAAGCGAAATGGCTGGGCATCCCGACCGAGCAGGACTTTATGGGTTTTGGAGTCTCGGCCTGCGCCACCTGTGACGGCTTCTTCTACCGGGGCAAGGATGTCGCGGTGATCGGCGGCGGCAATTCGGCGGTGGAAGAGGCGCTCTATCTGTCCAATCTCGCCAAGAGCGTGACGGTCATCCACAGGCGCAGCGATTTTCGCGCCGAACGTATCCTGCGCGAGCGGCTTCTGAAGAAGGACAATGTCCGCGTCATCTGGGACACGATCGTCGACGAGATCACCGGTCGGCCCGGCAAGACGCCGCTGCCGCCCTCGGTCGAAGGACTGAAGCTCAAGCATGCGGTGACCGGCGAGGTGTCGCACCTCAAGATCGACGGTGTGTTCGTGGCCATCGGCCATGCGCCGGCGGTTGAACTGTTCGCCGGCAAGCTCAAGCAGAAGCCGAACGGCTATCTGTGGACGGCGCCGGATTCGACCCGCACCGATGTGCCGGGCGTGTTCGCGGCCGGCGATGTGACCGACGATATCTACCGCCAGGCGGTGACGGCAGCGGGGCTTGGCTGCATGGCCGCACTCGAGGCGGAGAAGTATCTGGCCGGCATCGAAGTGCATCGCGAAGCGGCCGAGTAGAGAGTTCAGAGAGCGGCTTAGAAACGCCGTGTAAAAGCCTGATTTTTCATTCAGACGCCAAAACAGAACGAGGGGAATCATGGCGTTGGACTGGGACAAGCTACGCGTGTTTCACGCTGCGGCGGAGGCGGGGTCGTTTACCCATGCGGCCGAGACATTGCATCTGTCACAATCGGCGATCTCGCGGCAGGTCAGCGCGCTCGAGCATGATGTCGGCGTGCCGCTGTTCAACCGCCACGCCCGCGGGCTGGTGTTGACCGAGCAGGGTGAGATGCTGTTTCGCACGGCGCATGACGTGCTGATGAAGCTGGAGACCATCAAGTCCCGGCTGACCGAGACCAAGGATCGCCCGTCGGGCGTGCTGCGGGTAACGACGACGGTGGGGCTGGGCGCCGGCTGGCTGACCGAGCGGGTGCAGGAATTCATCGAACTCTATCCTGAAATCAGCCTGCAGTTGATCCTCGCCAACGAGGAGCTCGATCTCACCATGCGCCAGGCCGATTGCGCCATTCGGCTGCGCCAGCCGCAGCAGCCGGACCTGATCCAGCGCCGCCTGTTCACCGTGCATTTCCACCTCTACGCGGCCCCATCCTATGTCGCCAAGCATGGAAGGCCGTCTTCCGTCGCCGAGCTGAAGGCCCATCGCATCGTCACCTTCGGCGTGCCGGTGCCGTCGCATCTGTCGGAGCTGAACTGGCTGGAAACGGTCGGTGATTTCGAAGGCGGGCAAAGGGTGCCGACGCTGCAGATCAACGACATATTGTCGATCAAGCGGGCGGTGCAGGGCGGTGCCGGTATCGCCATGCTGCCCGACTATGTGATCAGCAAGGACTCCGACCTCGTGCAGCTGCTGCCGGAGACCGAGGTGCCGTCTTTCGACACCTATTTTGCTTATCCGGACGCGATGAAGAACCAGGCCAAGCTGCACGTGTTCCGGGACTTTATCATCGCCAAGGCGAGAAGCTGGTCAT
Source organism: Mesorhizobium sp. AD1-1 (assembly GCF_020164655.1). NCBI lineage: Bacteria > Pseudomonadati > Pseudomonadota > Alphaproteobacteria > Hyphomicrobiales > Phyllobacteriaceae > Mesorhizobium > Mesorhizobium sp. AD1-1. The sequence continues at coordinate 29,803 of NZ_JAIUGP010000023.1, read as the reverse complement.
TCTAAGGACATGTCGATTGCCTGGCCCGACCTGAGCCTCAACATGCCCTGAGACGGCGCTGCCGGTTTCACCTACCCCCGCCAGGGCGACAGTCGAGGCAACCAGCCCGGTACGTTGCGGCGGTAGGCGTCGTATTCGGCGCCGTACCGATGAGCCAAAGTCGGCTCCTCGTAGAACCGCACGAAAGAGCCCATGGCGATCGCGCCGATGACCGCATAAGCGGCCAGCGTCCAGCTCGAGAACAGCAATGCCTGGCCGAGGATGATCGACAGCACGGCGACATACATCGGGTTGCGGACATGACGGTAGATGCCGCCGATCACCAGCCTCTCGGTTGGCGCGACCGGAGCGGGCGTGCCGAGGCCCTCAAGCGCGAATCGACCGAAGGCATGCAGCAGTGCTGCGATCGCGACGGCGATCAGAAGCCCGCCGACAGGGACAAAGCCCGGCAGACCAGACCACGGCAAGCCCCAGCGATCGGTCAACAGCCAGGGCACCAGCCCGGCAACCACGCAGGGCGCCGCGATGAAGAAGGCCGCACTGCCGGCGATCGCCGAAAACGTCCGCATTGGCTGCTTCCTCCCCGATTGCCTTAGAAATGCACGCCTGCTGCCTGCTTCCACATCATTGCCCGGTTTTGGCATTTTGAGCCGAAAGCCAGCCGAGATCGGCGATTCTGTAGTTGCAATTGCCCGATTCGGCGGCCCATTTCGACGATTCTGCTGGTCCTATTGGCTTCTGGAATGGGTTAGACCACAGCCTGCGTCTTTTTGCATGCGTGTGTTGCAAAATAGATGCTTGTTTCTTGAGCATGATGAGCACATATATAGATCATCTCCTGGGCGCGTTCTCCTCCCATTAGCGCCCTCGAGTGTTCCCCTCTGGAGGTTAGCCTTAACAGGCACTCCAATCAAACTCAGCCGGATCTTCATTGATCCGGCTTTTTTGTTGCCTGTGCTCTGCTGGGCCGGCAAAAAATTCCATCACAATTGCCACGTAACGGTGACATGTAACCTCTGGTAACATAGCCCGGACGCCCGCGACCTGCTATGTGGATCATAGGACGCGGTGTGGTTCGGACGGGAGATGGGGGCATCACTCGTACGGCCCGGGCTCAGGCGGCTACCGCGTCCGAACCGTTTTTTCCGCCGAACTCGGCGGCACCAAATGCGGCGGACCTGCCGTTTTACCTCCCAAGGAAACGGTCCGCGAACAAAACGACGTCCGGTCCCCGCCGGACGTCGTTTTCTTTTGTCCCCCTCGAATCAGGTTCGAGAGGAACGCCACGCCATCAGGCAGCCTTGCCGTTGGTGTTCATCGCCTCGTCGGCCAGACGGCCGGTGAGTTCGGCCATGTGGTCGAAGACGGCACGGTAGCTGGCGACGCCCGCGGTCGCCGAGCGCAGCTCGATGATCAGGTCGCCGATCTCGGCTTGCGGCATGGTTGCCTCGACGACATCCCATCCTGGCCAGCCAGGCCGCGCGTCGTAGCCGAGTATCTGGCCGCGCCGTTGCGGGATGAGAGCGATGATCTTCGAGGTGGCGTCGGAGGGTGTGACGATCTCGACCTTCATCACAGGCTCCAGGAGCACCGGCAAGCACGCGGCCATGCCTTCCTTCATTGCCAGCCTGGCCGCCATCTGGAAGGCCATGTCGGAGGAATCGACCGCATGGTAGGAGCCGTCCGACAGGTTGACTGCGACATCCACGACCGGAAAGCCCAGCGGCCCGGATTTCAGATAGTCGCGCACCCCGGTCTCGACCGACTGGATGTAGGTCTTGGGCACGACGCCGCCGGTGATGGTGTCGGTGAACTGGAAGCCGGAGCCGCGCGGCAGCGGCTTGATCTCGATCACCACGTCACCGAACTGGCCATGTCCGCCGGACTGTTTCTTGTGACGGCCGCGCTGTTGCGCCGATTTGCGGATCGTCTCGCGATAGGGCACCGCCGGCGGATGGCCTTCGACCGGTATCTGGTTCTTGCCTTCCAGCCGCTCGCGCACCACGCGCAGATGCATCTCGCCATGGCCCGACAGCACGGTTTCAGCCGAGTCCTGGTTGTGGCGCAGGCTGAGCGAGGGGTCCTCCTCGGCCAGCCGCTGGATGGCAGCCGACATCTTCACTTCGTCCTTGCGCTCCTTGGGGCGGAGCGCGAAGGCGAAGACCGGCTGCGGCGGCTCGAACTGGACGAGCGGCTTGATGCCGCCCTTGGCCGAACTCAACGTCTGGCCGGTCTTGACCTCGTCCAGCTTGCCCAGCGCGACCGTATCGCCGGCCTTGGCGATGGAGAGCTTGGACTGGTCCTTGCCGAGCATCCGGTAGATGCCGGAAACCTTGGCCGTGTCGCCGCCGGGCAGCCAGAGTTCGGAACCGTCGACGACCTGGCCGGAGAGGATGCGCGACACCGACAGCTTGCCGCCATGCGAGGTGTGGATGGTCTTCATCACCTGGACCAGGGTAGCCGCGCCGTCGGGTGCACCGAGCCGCTTGCGGGTCGCCTCGATGTCGGGCGCGTCGTGGCGGATCGCCTTCAGGAGACGCAGCACGCCGTTGCCTTTCTCGGCGGTGCCGATCAGCACCGGGGTCACCGCGCCGTCGCGCAGGTCGGCGGCGAGATCGTCGAAGATCGCGTCCTTTGGCGGTTCGATCTCCTCGAGCAGCTGTTCCATCAACTGGTCATCATGGTCGGCCAGCGTCTCCAGCATCGAGAAACGCGCTTCGAGCTCGCGCGCCTTCTCGTCGCCGGGAATCTGCGCCACCTCGCTTTCGGCATATTCGCGATAGATGTAGGCGCGCTCCAGCGCCAGGTCGATCGAACCAATGACGACGCCGTCCTTGCGCAGCGGAATCTGGCGCAGCAGCAATGGCACGGCACTGGCCGGCTGCAGCATCTTCAGCGTGTCTCGCACGCCGGTGATTGCCTTGTCGACCTTGTTGAGAAACAGGATGCGCGGCACGCCAAGATCGTCGAGCTTGCGCATGATCAGTTGCAGGGCAGGGATCTTCTTTTCATCGGCCTCGGCCACGACTACCGCGAGGTCGCAGGCGGCCAGCACCGGTTCGGCTTCGAAAGAGAATTCGATGGAGCCGGGACAGTCGACGAAGGTGATCTGCTCGCCCATGAATTCGGTGGTGGCGATCGTCGCCTCGACGCTCATGGCGTGGGCGCGCGCCTCGGGCGAATGATCTGAAACGGTGTTGCCTGATGAAACGGGATTTTGTCGGGGAATTGAGCCCGTACGGGCCAATATGGCTTCGAGAAGTGTCGTCTTACCGCTTGCGAAGGGACCGACTATGGCAATGCATTTCGGTCCCGTGCGTCGTCCTCCGGCGCGAGTACCCATGACTGACCTCCACTCAGGCGTTTCCCGCAGGACCGACTGGCATGCATGGTTCAGGCGTGGTCAACCGGTCCTGAGCGGCGGCCGGCCTGTTCGACCGTCGCGGGCGGGGTTCTTTTCAAGTCCACCTGCCCAAAGCTATCGTCCCACTTGTTTGCCGGCAGGGCAAGGAAAATAGAAATCCTTTGCTCGGCCGTGGACCCGTGCTGGCCATATAGGGGGCTGGCAGCCGGAAGCTGTTGCACGTCGGCCGATATCGGCGGAAACTGAAGCAGGCGACCCGTCGCCCGCTGTTTTGAAGGACCATCGACCCATGAAGATCATTGCCTGCGGCAGCGTGCCGACCGTCATCGCGCCGGAAAAATACTTCACCGGCCGGGTGCTGCAGACGCCGATCATCGAGAAAGAGGCGCCGGCGCGGCTACGAGCCACGCTGGTCAGCTTCGAGCCGGGCGCGCGCACCCACTGGCATACGCATCCGCTTGGCCAGACGCTCTACGTGACGGTGGGCGCCGGGCTTGCCCAGACGTGGGGCGGCCCGATCCAGCAGATCAGGGCGGGCGACGTCATCTCGTTCGCGCCTGGCGAAAAACACTGGCATGGCGCGGCGCCGAAATCGGCGATGACGCATATCGCCATGCAGGAGGCGCTCGACGATGTCCATGCCGACTGGCTGGAAGCGGTGACATCGGAACAATATGACGGCTGAATGCTCAGTCCGCAGGAACCCGGCTTCTATTCAGCCGCGATATTATTAGAAGAGGGCGACTCGCGGCGAGTCCCGTACCATCGCGCAGGCCATACTCAATCGCCGGATCGACAGCGCCATGCCGCCCGTTCAACTGACCGTCGGTCAGTAATTTGCGAAACTCACGTCCGGACTAGCCATGTCAAAGCACCGTTTGCCCCTGGTCGCCGCTGTCTATCTTGGTTCGTTCGTGGCTCTGCTCGACGTCAGCATCGTCAATGTCGCGCTGCCGACCATCCAGCAGGCGTTGCAAACCGATTTCGGCGGCCTGCAATGGGTGGTCGACGCCTACACGCTGTGCCTGTCGGCCTTCATGCTGTCGTCCGGCCTGATCGGCGACCGCTATGGCCGCAAGCGCTCATGGCTGGCCGGCGTCGGCATCTTCGTGGCCGGCTCGCTGATCTGCGCCGTCGCGCCCAATTTGCCGGTGCTGCTGGCCGGCCGGGTCGTACAGGGCATCGCCGGCTCGCTGCTCATTCCAGGCGCGCTGTCGATCCTGACGCAAGCCTTTCCCGATGCGCGCCAGCGCGCCGGCGTCATTGGCGGCTGGGCGTCGTTCGCCGCCACCTCTCTGCTCGTTGGTCCCGTCCTCGGTGGCATCCTGGTCGAGACCGTCGGCTGGCAAAGCATCTTCCTGATCAACCTGCCGCTTGGTCTGATCACGATCGCGCTCGGTGCTGCTTCGATCAACGAGACGGCGCATCCCGAACATGCCCATCTCGATCTCGTCGGCCTGGCTCTCAGCATCCTGTGGCTGGGGGCGCTGACCTTTGGCCTGATCTCGGCCGGCGAGAATGGTTGGGGCGAGCCAAGGACGGTCACGGCGCTCATCGCAGGTGTCGTCGGCCTGGCTGCTTTCCTCGGCTTCGAGGCGCGCACGGCACGGCCGATGCTGCCGCTTGGCCTGTTCCGTGACGTCCGCTTTGCCGTCGCCAATGTCGCTTCGTTCGCGCTCGGCTTCACCTCCTATTCCAGCGTCTTCTTCTTCTCGATGTTCCTGCAGCAGGTGCAGGGCTGGTCGCCGACGCAGACCGGCCTGCGCATGGCGCCGACCTTCATCGTCCAGATCGTGGTGTCGCCGTGGATCGGCAGGCTGAGCGCGCGCTATGGTCACTCCGCGCTGATGACCATCGGCTATGTTGCTATCGGCCTGTCCATGCTCGGCATGTGCTGGGCCGGTCCTTCGACGTCCTACGCGATGCTGTGCCTTCTGTTCGCCATCGGCGGCCTCGGCAATGCGCTTGCAATCCCGACCGGCAGCGCTGCCGCCATGTCCTATGCGCCGCGCGAACGCTCGGGCATGGTGTCGGCGGTCATCAATGCCACCCGCCAGAGCGGTCTTGCCATCGGCATCGCCTTGCTCGGCGCCTTGATGAGCATGCGGGCAACCAACCTTTTGACCGGGTATCTCGGCGATGCCGGTGTCGCCAACGCGGAAGCGGTCGCCCGTGCTGCAATTTCGCGGCATGATTTCGCAACCGATGCGGCGATGGGCGTAAGCGGCGTGCATGAACTCTATGCTGCCGCCTATGCCGGCGGCTTCCATGCCGCCATGCTGGCGGCAGCGATCGGCGCGTTCCTCACCGCCGCACTGCTGGTTGCCGTGCTGGCGCCGGCCGAAGCGCGCTCGGCCAAAGAGACCAAGCACGAGGCGTGAGGCTGACGGCCCATTGAAAACCCGGCAGTGAAGCCGGGTTCTGCGTTCAAAGTGCGCCGCTCAGGTCAGCGAAGCCGTAAAGCGCTGGATGCGCGTGCAGGCTTCCTCCAGAAGCGTCTCCGAGGTGGCGTAGGAGATGCGGAAGTTGGGGCCGAGGCCGAAGGCCGAGCCGAACACCACCGCGACGCCCTCGGCTTCGAGCAATTCCGAGCAGAAGGTTTCGTCGGTGTCGATCGGCTTGCCGGCCTTGGTCTGCTTGCCGATCAACTGGGCGCAGGAGGGATAGACATAGAAGGCCCCTTCCGGCGACGGACAGGTGATGCCGCGCGCCTGGTTGAGCATCGAGACGACGAGGTCGCGACGGCCTTGAAAGATCGCCTTGTTTTTGGCGATGAAATCCTGCGGGCCATTCAGCGCCTCGACGGATGCCCATTGCGCGATGGTGCAGGCGCCCGATGTCTGCTGACCCTGGATCATGTCCATCGCTTTGATCAGTTGGACCGGGCCCGCCGCATAACCGATGCGCCAGCCGGTCATTGCATAGGCTTTCGACACGCCGTTCATGGTCAGCGTGCGCTCGTAGAGCTTAGGCTCGACCTCGGCGATGGTCTTGAAGACGAAATCGCCATAGGTCAGGTGCTCGTACATGTCGTCGGTCAGCGTCCAGACATGCGGATGCTTCAACAGCACGTCGGCCAGAGCGCGCAGTTCGGCCTCGGTATAGGCGGCACCCGACGGGTTCGACGGCGAGTTCATCAGCAGCCATTTGGTCTTCGGCGTGATCGCCTTTTCCAGCACGGAAGCGGTCAGTTTGAAGCCGTTGTCGATCGAGGTGTCGGCAAACACGGAGGTGCCGCCGCAGATCGCCACCATCTCGGGGTAGCTGACCCAGTAGGGGCGAGGAATGATGACCTCGTCGCCGGGGTTCAGCGTCGCCATGAAGGCATTGAACAGGATCTGCTTGCCGCCCGTACCGACGATGGTCTGCTCGGGCTTGTAGTCGAGATTGTTCTCGCGCTTAAACTTTTTTGCGATCGCCTCGCGCAGCGGCACGATGCCCGAAACCGGCGGATACTTGGTTTCGCCGCGGCGGATCGCCTCGATTGCCGCATTCTTGATGTTGTCGGGCGTGTCGAAATCCGGCTCGCCGGCGCCGAGGCCAATAATGTCACGGCCGGCATTTTTCAGCTCGCGCGCTTTCTGCGTGACCGCGATGGTGGCGGAAGGCTTCACGCGCGAAAGGGTGTCGGCAAGAAAGGCCATGAGCTTGACGTCTCCATGGAAGATCGGCGCGGCCAGGAGCGACCGCGGCGCTTCTCATGTCGCATGATTTCGCGCAACGCAAGCATTGTCGGCTGATCCAGGTCTCAAGGAGCTGTGATCGGACCCGGGGTCGGCAACAATAAATTCATTAACGAGCGGTAGAGGCTTGAGTGGCAGGATCGCAGACCAATTGCGGAGCGAGGAACCGTGTCGCGCAGCGTCGGGCTTGCCCACATCATCCGTCAGGACGACGGCACCTCCACCGGTGTCTGGGGCATCTACACGTTGCAAAGCGCTTTCCAGCCGATCTTCGCCTTCAAGGAAGGCAAGCTGTCGGTGGTCGCGTTCGAAGGGCTGATCCGACCGTTCCGCGACGGCGAGCCACAATCGCCGATGAATTTCTTCTCGACCTGTCCGGCCGCCGACCGGCTGCATATCGAGGCGCTGACCAGGACGCTGCATCTTCTCAACGCCGGTGCCTGCCTGCCGCGGGAAGCGTCGATCTTTGTTAATTTCGACCCGTCGGTGTTCACCGAACGCACTGTTGCCGACGCTGCCTTGCGCGAAATGCGGCTCGTGCTGCACGAGGCCGGCATCGACCCGCGCCGCGTCGTCTGCGAGGTGACCGAGCAGCGATCGGCGTCGCAGGAAGCCTTGCACGGTTTCGTCGCGGCACTGAGAGCCAACGGTTTCCGCATCGCCGTCGACGATTATGGCGCCGACGATTCCGACATCAACCGGGTCAAGGAGTTGAGGCCGGATATCGTCAAGTTCGATGCCTACTGGATCACGCAGCTGATGGAGTCCGGCGCCGGCTTCGCGTTGCTGACCACCATGGTGAAGAACTTCGAGGAGCAAGGCATCCATACGGTGTTCGAAGGCATCGAGGAGGGCTGGCAACTGGAGCTCGCCGAGAAATCGGGTGCGTCGATGGTGCAGGGTTTCGTGCTGGCGCGACCCGAATTGGCGCCGACCAGCTTTGGCGTCTTCGACAAGGCCGGGCAGGCGCCTGTCGCTGCCGCCGTCGACACGTCGGCTGCTGCCGTGGCAACGCCTTCGGCGCGGCCGGTCAAGGCCTTTGGGCGCCGCGTGGCGACATGAGAGGTGATCGGCGGCGCAATGTCGGCGATGCGATCCGGGTCGACGAAGTCGGCATCGAATACGGCATGTATGGCGAGTTCCGGCTGCGCAGCGCCTATCAGCCGATTTTCGCGCCGCGCGGCCGGTTCCTTCACGCGGTCGCGGCCGAAGCCCTGATCGAGCCGCACCGTGCGGGCCGCCCCGGCGCGCCAAAGATGTTCTTCGAAAGCGTTGCCGTCTCGGACCGGCTGTTTGTGGAAACCACGTGCCGGGCGCTGCATCTCAGGAATTTTCGCAATATCGGCGTCGACGGGCTCGACCTGTTCTTCAACTACAATCCGTTGATCAACGACCATGCCGGGCGGGCACTGGCCGAGATTCGCCTGATGACCAGGCATCTCGGCGAGTTCGGCCTGGCGCCGGCCATGCTGGTCTGCGAAATCACCGAACAGGCGGCGGACGACGCGCTTCTCGCGCGGCTGGTGCGCGAAATGCGGCGCGACGGCATCCGCATCGCCATCGATGATTTCGGCACCGGGCACTCGACCGAGGAGCGGGTGAGCCTGCTCAAGCCCGACATCGTCAAGATCGACGGCACCTGGTTCGCGGAGTTCTGTCGCCACGCTGCCGCTGAACGGTTCTTCCGCCCGCTGGTTTCCAGCTTGCATGACCGCGGCGCCAAGGTGCTGGTCGAAGGCATCGAGCAGCCCACCCATCTGCGCGTCGCGCTCGAAGGCGGCGTCGACCTGCTGCAGGGTTTTCTCCTCGCCCGCCCAGCCTTGGCGGGGACCGTTTTCGAGGAAGAGCCACTGAACATCGACACGCTGCTGGGTACCGGCGGCAATGTCGTCCCGCTGTTCGGCTAGGGGCGCCACTATTCACACATCAGCGGCGCTGATCGTCGCGACAAAACAAATCATTGGTTGAGTCCGCCGCCGCTGCGATAATCGCGCGGAGACAGTGCTCGGGGGAACAGCCATGATACTTTACGGCATGATCGACAGCGGCAATTGTTACAAGCCGCGCCTGCTGATGGCGAAGCTTGGCCTGGCCTTCACCAACGTCGAGGTGAGTTCGCACACAGGCGACACACGCAAAGCCGACTTTGTCGCCAAGAACCCGAACGCCATGGTGCCGCTGCTCGAGTTCGACGATGGCCGGCGGCTGGCCGAATCCAACGCCATCCTGCTCTATCTCGCCGAAGGCACACGCTTCCTGCCGGCGGACAGGTATGAGCGTGGGCTCGCGTATCAATGGCTGTTCTTCGAACAATACAGCCACGAGCCCTACATCGCCGTGCGCAAGGCGCTGCTGACCTTTCCCGAACGTGCTGGGGATGCGACCCCGGAGCGGCTGGCGGTGACGCTGGAGCGCGGCAACAAGGCGCTCGGCGTGATGAACAGGCATCTGGAAAACAATGCCTTCTTCGCCGGCAGCGCGCTCAGCGTCGCCGACATCGCGCTCTATGCCTATACGCATACGGCGGAGCAGGGCGGTTTCCAGCTCGACGCCTATCCGGCGGTGTCGGCATGGCTTGGCCGCGTGGAAGCGGATCCGGGGCATGTGCCGATCGAGTGGGTGGGGTAGCCTTCTCCTCCTGAAGGAGGGGCTATTTCAACAAATGGTCGTAGTCGGCGTGGGTGCCGACCCAGAACCAGATCACATCTTCATTGTTGCGTATGGCAACAGCCCGATAGTTTTCGTCAACTCGCGCCGACCAATAGCGACCGACCTGTTTGAAATGCAGTGAGGGATGAAAAGGATCGAACGCAGTCGGGCAAAACGCCTGTCCGCCTTTGCTCTGATTGACGATGGCAGTTTTTCATAAGCCTCCCAGAACGATGGAGAGGCGACGTGGTTCACAGAGGCCGCGTCCGACCAGCGCGATGGTCAGCCAGCGCCTGTTCGGCAAGCCTGTCCAAACGGCCCGCCTTCGCGTCGGCTTCCATCTGCCGGTCCCACATATCCGCCTGGAGCGCCTCGAACCAGGCGGCAAACGCCTTCAGTTCCTCGGGGCTCAGTTCGGCGACGGATTTTTCGATCTGCTCAAGTTTGGTCATGGCCGAATGGTACCACCACTGGGCTAAAAGTACCACAAGTTGGAACCATAGTGCAGGCTGCGCCACCTAACCCAGACAGCAAAAAAGGCGGGATAAATCCCGCCTTCCCATGCTTGGTAGCCTGATCGGGAGCGTCCGGTCCGGGCTGGCAGCTATCTGCTGATCCAGCTTGTCGGGTCTTTCCGCTCCAGCGCGCTTCTCGCGCGACTGTCAGTACATCCGTGACTTGCCGCGCGCCCCGAACTCTCGCCCGGCGCGCGCTATCGCAAAATCAGGCTGCCTTGCTCAGAGATCCAGCGGACGACTTGCCAGTGCGGCGGTCCTGCTCGATCTCGAAGTTGATCTTCTGGCCTTCGACCAGGGTCGACAGTCCAGCACGCTCGACAGCGGAGATGTGGACGAATACGTCCGCGCCGCCCGCGTCAGGCTGAATGAAGCCGAAGCCCTTGGTGGCGTTGAACCACTTGACCGTTCCAGTTGCCATTTAGATAGTCCTTCACATTTGCTTTAGATTGACCGGACCGAGGTCCAGCCGGTGTGCATCGAGATTTTGGAGATAGACGTCAGCAAACGCGATTATCGCGAGGCCCGGATCGATCGGCCGAAATATCAATGGAAGGCATATAGGCTGCTTTCGCACAAAAAACAAGACTGTGTGAGAGAGCCGTGATCAGGGCGCTGCCCAATGGCCGCCCCAATCGCGTGAGAGCGTCACGACGGATCGCGACGTCCCTGGGCGGCGGATCAGGGAGAGGACCATGAAAACCATTCTGCTTGCCGCCTGCCTGACGCTTGTCGCCGCTCAGGCTCAGGCGATCTCGCGCTACGACCCGACGCGTATGAGCTGCGGCAAGGTTCAGGCGACGATCGCCCGGCAGGGGGCGGTCATCCTGCGCTACCAGTCGAAGCGGGTGCCGGGACTGCCGCTCTACGACCGCTATGTGCAGAGCCAGCGATTCTGCAGCATGGGCGAGGTGAGGACACGAGCCTACGTGCCGAGCGCCGACACAACGTCCTGCCCGGTCTACAACTGCAAGCGGCCGGACAACGACCGGCATTTCCGCCGGCGGTTCTTCCATAACAACTAGCGCTTGTCGACCGGCAGCCATTGCTCTCAATCCCGGATATGTTCCGTGAGCATGGACACGAATTGCGTCACCTTTTGCGGGCGAAAGCGCGCCGCCGGATAGACCACGTGAATGCCGCCGGAGGGCAGCGCCCAGTCGGGGAGCACGTGGACGAGGCGGCCTTGCGATAGATCGCCGACGACCAGATAGTCCGGCAGAACTGCCAGTCCGCCGCCGGCGAGCGTCGCTTCCAGTACGGCGGGCGTCGAGTTGATGGAGAACGCCTCGCGCAGGGTGATGGTGCGCGGCTCGGAATCGCCTCGGGTGAAGTTCCAGGTGAACGGCTTGCGAAGCACGGCATTGGCAACGAGCGGCAAGGAAGAAAGATCTTCCGGCTTGTCCACCCTGATCCCGGCCGCGAAATCCCGCGACGCGACCAGGATTTGCCGGAAGGTGCCGATGCGTCGCGCCTGCTGGCTGGAGTCATCCAGCCAGCCAACCCGGATGGACAGGTCGATCTTGTTGCCGATCAAGTCAATTATGGCATCGGAAATGACCAGTTCGACGCCGCAGGCCGGAAATCTCTGGCGAAAGCGGGCGGCGATCGGGGCCAGCACGATCGCGCCATAGTCATTGGACGCGGAAACACGCAGCACACCGGCCACCTCGGCGTTGGCCTCGCCAACCTCGGCGACGGCTTCTTCGACATCCCGCAGGATCAGAACGCAGCGTGCATGCAGAAGACGGCCTGCTTCCGTCGGCTCGACCCTTCGCGTCGTGCGCACGAGAAGCGTGGTCCGCAGCTCAGCCTCGAGGCGAGCGACTTGTTGGCTGACGACTGTTTTCGTGATGCCAAGCCGCTCGGCCGCGCGGGTAAAGGAACCTGCGTCGACCACGGTGGCAAAATAGGCGAGGCGATTGAGGTTTATCGATTCCACCACGAAGGCTCATTGTAAGCTTTCAACATACAGTTTGTATTATTACGGCCAATTTATTGATTAATCCAGAGGGCTTACCGTGCCGTCTACCGTCCGCCCTGCGGGCCCGTAGCCGCACCCGATCCCCTTTCATTCAACGGAGATATTCCATGTTCACGAGGAGACAGATCATGAAGACCTCATTGGCCCTCGGCGCAACCGCCGTTTTCGCGCCCATCGACAGCGGCCAGGCCGCCGGCGCCAAGCTTGGCTGGAAACACTTCCCGGCGGGTCCAAACGGTTTCTTCCGTGCGCCGGTGCTGCTGTCGGGGCCGAGCGAAGCCCTGTTGATCGACGGCGGCTTCACCTATCCGGACGGCAAGGCGCTCGCCGATGCCATCAAGGCCACCGGCAAGAAGCTGACCTCCATCTATGTCACTCAGTCCGATCCCGATTACTACTTCGGCCTGAAGCCGGTGAGGGACGCCTTCCCGGAGGCAAAAGTCATCGCTGCCTCCGCCACGCTGGAAGCCATCAAGGGCAATGTGGAGAAGAAGCTCGCCGTCTGGGGTCCGCAACTGAAGGAAAATGGCCCGCAGGCGCTTTCCGACATCGTCCTCCCCGAGGCATTCGACGGCGCAACGCTGACGGTCGATGGCGAGACTGTAGAGATCGTCAATGCGGAAGAAGGATTGGCCAACCGCCGCTATCTGTTCGTGCCGTCGCTCAATGCCGTTTTCGGCGGGGTGATGATCTTCTCGGGCGTTCACGTCTGGACCGCCGACACGCAGACCAGGGAAAGCCGTGCCGCCTGGATCAAGACGCTGGACGCGATTGCCGCCCGCAGGCCCGCTGTCGTGGTGCCCGGCCACATGGCCCCCGATGCCGCGATCGGCCCTTCGGCGGTGGAGTTCACCAAGTCCTATCTCCTCACCTTCGAGGAAGAACTGGACAAGGCGGCAGACAGCGCCGCGTTGAAGGCCGCCATGGAGACCCGCTTCCCCGGCCTCGGTATGGGCGTCGCCCTCGATGTCGGATCCAAGGTCGCCAAGGGCGAGATGAAGTGGGGCTGATATGGCGACGAACCTCGATTTGATCCGTGGAACCTACGAGGGAACTTCCGAGGAGAACGGCCGCAATCTGCTGGCCGTTCTTTCCGCCGACATCGAATGGACCGAGGCGGAAGGATTCCCCTATGCCGGCACCTATGTCGGCATCGAGGCCCTGATGCAGGGGGTCTTCAAGCGGCTCGGCTCGGAGTGGATCGGATACCACGCCGACGTGCACAGCTTCATTGCCGATGGCGACCGGGTGGCGGCCTTCGGCGTGTATTCCGGTACATATAAGGCGACGGGAAAATCCATGACGGCCCCCTTCGCTCATCTCTACGAACTGCGGGACGGCAAGATCATCCGCATGCGGCAGTATGTCGATACGGTGCTCGTTGCGCGCGCACTGGCCTGACACCGAAGCAACCGAGGGAGACATCCGTGCTGCAACTTAAATCCTTCGCGGCGGCCGCTTTCGCCGTCGCGGCGCTCACGGCCGCGGCGCATGCGGGAAACACCAAGCCGGTCAAGCAGGTGCTGCAACAGCATGAATTGACTCAAAAAAACAGGACGCTTGTCCTGAAAGCCTATCAGGCGCTGTTCGGCGACCATGACCTTGCCGCGCTGGACCGCTATTGGGCCGAGGCTTACATTCAGCATAACCCGACGATGACGGATGGCCGAGACTCGGTCAAAAAGCTTCTCGAAAGCATGGGTGTCGCCAATTGGCCAAAACAAAAAGTCGACTTCAAGCGGGTGATCGCCGAAGGCGACCTCGTCATGACCCAGGTCGTTCAACCGAAGGCAGGCAACATGCCGGAGACGGTCATCGTGGACATTTTTCGCGTTGAAAACGGCAAGATCGCCGAGCATTGGGACGTGATGCAGCCGGTGCCCGCCAACCCGGTCAATAAGCGACCGATGTACTGATCCAGGCCTTCTTCCAGCGCCGGCCGCCGCTCAAAACCCGAACGATACCTGCGCCGGGGGCGGCGGGCCGACGCGCACGCCTTCCATGGCCAGCATCTTCTCCTTGGTGACCGAGCCGCCCGGCGCCGAGAAGCCGCCGATCTTGCCGCCGGCGGCAAGGATGCGATGGCAAGGGATGACCAGCGGCACCGGATTGGCGCCAAGAGCGGCCCCGGTTTCGCGGGCGAGCCCGGCATGGCCGGCGGTCTTGGCCAGCTCGCCATAGGTGGTGGTTTCGCCGAAGGAGAGTTTTCGCGCCGCGTCGTAAATGGCGAGGCGGAAATCGTCGACGCCGTCGAGATCGACCGGTACGGCGGAGAAATCGACATCCTCGCCCGCCGCATAGGCCTTGATCGCTGCGATCAGCTCGACCACCCATGGCGGCTGGGCCGTGGAGGCGGAAACACCGCCATGGCGCAGCAGACGCCGTTCCACCGCTTCGCGGCTGCGTTCGGGCAGGCAGAGCCGGATCAGGCCCTTTTCGCTCCAGGCAATGCCCATGAAACCGATCACTGTTTCTAACACTGCGTGGCCGGCCGTGATCGAAGCTGTCGTGACCATGATGCGTTCCTTCCCGCAAAGTGGCGAAATCCGGGATTCGTCCCAGTACATATCCGGAACAATATGGCATCGCCGCCTGCGTCTCGCCACCCGAAAACCACCTGATCGCCCCGATTGCCCGGCCCGAATCGCTGGTGTAAGGGATTTCTTAACAACCCGACAAACCGGACCCGAGCGCGGCTTGCCAGCAAAACTCAACCTTATCGCGATCGGCGTAATCCTGGCCGCCGCCGGCATCAGCGGCTGCACGTCGACCTCGCAGATGAAGTCCGCGCCTGCTCTCACCGAAACAGCGACCGCCGCCGGCGCTGATGCCGGCTTCACCGTGCCTCTGCCGGAGACGGTTTCGGTGCTGCCGGAATCATCGGGGATCGCCCCCGTTCAGACGGCCGAGCTGCCGCCCGATCCCGCCGCACAGCCGGCTGCGGCGACCGCCGCTTTTGCCGGATCGACACCGGCGGCACCAGCCGTGCCTGCGGTTATGACCGCCAATGCCTGGCAGGCGCCGCCGCCGGCAAATGCGAACGAACCGGTCAAGGCGGCCGAGACTTATACGACCGCGGGGCTGATCGTGCCGGCAACCGCCAAGGGCGACCGCATGCCCGGCGTCCAGCAGGTCGCCTATGTCGTGCCGCAGAACCCGGCGGCCCTGGTCCAGTTTCCGGCAGGGCCCGTGCAAGAAGAACACGCGACGGGCGTGCGTGGCGATGTCGAGCGGCTGATCGAGAAATATGCGGCGATCTACCAGGTGCCGGTGGACCTGGTGCGCCATGTCGTCAACCGCGAGAGCACCTTCAACCCGAAAGCCTACAACAACGGCCATTGGGGACTGATGCAGATCAAGCACGCGACGGCACGCGGCATGGGCTATGACGGACCGGCCAAGGGCCTGTTCGACGCCGAAACCAATCTGAAATACGCGGTCAAATATCTGCGCGGCGCCTGGCTGGTGGCCGGCGGCAACGCCAAGAAGGCCGACTGGCTCTATCAGACCGGCTATTATTACGACGCCAAGCGCAAGGGCCTGCTCGAGGCGACCGGCCTTGGCCGCGACCGCCAGCGCCGTCGCCTGCAACCCGACGCCTGAGCGCGATGCCTGAACCGCGCCCGCCGGCCCTGAACGACGTCCGGCTGCGCAAGATCCTCGACGAGACGCTGGTTCCGCCGCACTGGCCCGACGGCTTTGTCATGCGCAGTTTCGAGCCTGGTGACGCGCCCGCCCTGCATGCGCTTTTGACGGAAGTGTTCGATGACGGCGCCGATGGTCCGTTCGACGAGTGGTGGCCGCGTATCGCGGACGATCCCGAATTCGACCCGGCGCTGTGCTTCCTCGTCATCGACGCCAAGGGCCGGCTGGCGGCGGCGGCGCTGTGCTGGACCCGCGCCTTCGTCAAGGATCTTGCCGTTCATCCCGAGGCGCGCGGCAAGGGTGTTGCCGAAGCGCTGATGTGGCACGCCTTCGCCGTTTTTCGCGAACGCGGCGCCGACCATGTCGACCTCAAGACCAACACGGTCGAGAATCCCGCCGCCGTCCGGCTCTATGAGCGGCTGGGTATGATGCCTGTCGCCTGGGAAGGCTAGGGTGTGCTGATATTCAGGTGATGCCGGCCTGCAAATGATGGCTTCCTGCGCTTCCGGTGCTCACGTGCCCAAAAGTACGCTCCGCTCCGGTTCTCGGAAACCACCATTTTCGACTCGGCCTGACCTGAATCTCAACACCCCCTGATGGGTGTCGCCTCACGCAGGAACGGCGCGATTTGGGAACCCAAAGCGCCGCTTCGCATTCAATGGAAGGCGGGGTCCGACAAGCTGCCGGCGCGTGGAGTGTTTCCTGTCGCCGGCTGCGGAGGGACATCCATCACCATGAAGTTTTCTCACGCATTCCTGGCGCTCGGCGTCGCCGCCATGCTGGTTGGTACGCCGGCGCGGGCCGTCGAGCTGTCGATGGTGTCGGGCGATACCGGCGACGGCATCAAGGTGCTGCGCGAGATCCTCGACCGTTACGAGAAAGACAGCGGCAACAAGGTCAGCATCGTCGTCATGCCGACGTCCGGGACCGACCAGTTCGGCCAGTACCGGCTGTGGCTTGCCGCCGGAAACAGCGACATCGACGTCTACCAGACGGACGTGATCTGGGCGCCGCAGCTCGCCAGCCAGCTCGTCGATTTGACCGCAGCGACCAGGGAGATCGTGGCCGAGCATTTCCCGTCGATCATCCGGTCGCAGACCGTCAATGGCAAGCTCGTCGCCTTGCCGATCTTCACCGATGCGCCGGCGCTCTACTACCGCAAGGATCTCCTCGACAAATATGGCGCCAAGGTGCCGGCCACCTGGAAGGAACTGGCGGACACCGCCAGGCTGGTCATGGACAAGGAACGTGCAGCCGGCAATCGGGATATCTGGGGCTTCGTCTTTCAGGGCAACGCCTATGAGGGGCTGACCTGCGACGCGCTCGAATGGGTGATGTCGAATGGCGGCGGCCAGATCATCGAGCCGGACGGCTCCATCTCCATCAGCAATCCAAAAGCGGCGGCGGTGCTCGATATGGTCAAGGGCTGGGTTGGGACCATCGCGCCGCCCGGCGTGCTCGCCTACCAGGAAGAGGAATCGCGCGGCGTCTGGCAGACCGGCAACGCGGTGTTCATGCGCAACTGGCCCTATGCCTATGCGCTCGGCAACGGCGAGGGCTCGCCGATCAAGGGCAAGTTCGACGTGGCGCCGCTGCCGGCCGGCACCGGCGAAGGCGCCCGACCGGTCGCGACGCTGGGTGGCTGGAACCTCGCGGTCTCCAAATATTCGAAGCATCCGGATGCCGCGATCGAGCTGGTCAAGTTCATTGCCTCGCCCGCGATGCAGAAATACCGCGCGCTGAAGACGTCCAATCTGCCGACCATCCAGGCGCTGTATGACGATGCCGACATTGCCATGGAACACCCGATTATTCCGCGCTGGAAGCAGATCTTTCTCAATGCGGTGCCGCGCCCCTCGGCCGCCACCAGGATCAAATACAACGAGGCGTCGAGCCAGTTCTGGAACGCTGTTCACAACACGCTCTCGGGCGACGGCACTGCCGCCGACAATCTGGCCGACCTCGAAGCGACGCTGACCAAGCTGAAGGGCCGAGGCTGGTGACGATACTGGGACAGCCGGCCGGCGGGACCGCAGCGAGCGGAGCGAGATGACAGGGATGAAACCGGAAACAGCCAAGGCCGCGCACGCGCCGTTGAGGGCACAGCGCGTTCGCTCGGCGTGGCTTTTCCTGGCGCCAATGCTTCTGGTGCTCGCCGCGGCGGCCGGCTGGCCGCTTGCCCGCACGGTCTATTTCAGCTTCACCGACGCCTCACTGGCCGATCTCGACGCGCGCCAATGGGTCGGCTTCGCCAATTACTTTTCGGTACTTCACATGCCAAGCGGCCGGACCCTCTATGACGGGTTGCTGGTCGACCCTGTCTGGTGGCGTGCCGTCTGGAACACGGTGCGGTTCACCCTCATTTCGGTGACCTGCGAGACCATCCTCGGCACCATCGTTGCCCTGGTTCTCAACGCCGAATTCCCAGGCCGCGGCATCGTCAGGGCGGCGATCCTGATCCCCTGGGCGATCCCGACGATCGTCTCGGCGAAGATGTGGCAATGGATGCTCAACGACCAGTTCGGCATCATCAATGTGGTGCTGCTCAATCTTGGCCTGATCAGCACCAAGATCGCCTGGACGGCTAACGCCGACACCGCGATGGCGGCGGTCCTCATCGTCGATATCTGGAAGGCGACGCCATTCATGACGCTGCTCATCCTGGCCGCGCTGCAGATGCTGCCGAGGGAGATCATCGAGGTCGCCAGGCTCGACGGCGCCAACCCCTGGCAGATCTTCTGGCGGGTGACCTTGCCGCTGATCCGCCCCGCGCTGTTGGTGGCGGTGATCTTCCGCGCGCTCGATGCGCTGCGTATCTTCG
The DNA here is from genome assembly GCF_020164655.1 of Mesorhizobium sp. AD1-1. Taxonomy (NCBI): domain Bacteria; kingdom Pseudomonadati; phylum Pseudomonadota; class Alphaproteobacteria; order Hyphomicrobiales; family Phyllobacteriaceae; genus Mesorhizobium; species Mesorhizobium sp. AD1-1. Next base: position 11,142 of record NZ_JAIUGP010000023.1, on the reverse strand, counting down.
ACCTGGTCTATGTGCTGACACCCAACAATGTGCACACCAAGTCGATGTCGGTGTTCGCCCGCGAGAACCTGTTCGAGTTCGACAAGTTCGCCTATGGCTCCGCCGCCTCGACCCTGCTCTTCCTCATTCTCGCTCTGCTTACCATCGTCACCATCCGGATCGGCCGGATCAGCCTGGACGGGGACCGCTGAGATGTGGATCGTGAAGCGCACGGCCTTTTACCTGCTGGTCGCGGTCATCGTCTTCGTCGCGGTGTTCCCGTTCTATTACGCGATCGTCACCAGCCTGAAATCCGGGACCGATCTGTTCCGGGCTGATCTGTGGCCAACGACGATCAGTTTCGCCAATTACCGGAATGTGCTGATCGAGGGCGCCTTCGTGCGCAACCTCGCGAACTCGCTCTTCGTCTCCGGCGCAGTCGTCGCGCTGTCGCTGTTGCTCGGCGTCACATCAGCCTACGCGCTGGCGCGCATTCGATTCCGCGGCCGCTCGGCCCTGCTGTTCATCATCCTGTCGGTGTCGATGTTCCCGCAGGTGGCGCTGCTGGCCGGGCTGTTCGAACTGGTCCGCATCTTCGGCCTCTACAATTCGCTGTTCGCGCTGATCTTCTCCTACATGATCTTCACCTTGCCGTTCACCGTCTGGGTGCTCACCACCTTCGTCCGCGACCTGCCGGTCGAGGTCGAGGAGGCGGCGATCCTCGACGGCGCCACGCCGTGGATCATCGTCACCCGGGTCTTCCTGCCGCTGATGTGGCCGGCGCTGGCGACCACCGGCCTGCTGGCCTTCATCGGTGCGTGGAACGAGTTCCTGTTTGCCCTGACCTTCACCTCCAACAACGCACAGCGGACCGTGCCGGTCGCGATCGCGCTGCTCTCCGGCAACTCGCAGTTCGAGATCCCCTGGGGCAACATCATGGCGGCCTCGGTGATCGTCACGGTGCCGCTGGTGGTGCTGGTGCTGATCTTCCAGCGCAAGATCGTCTCCGGCCTGACCGCCGGCGGGGTCAAGGGGTGAGGAGCGGTCAGCGTAGTGCGGACCGTTGTCAGATGTCCGGCGCGTTGCCGATCTTCTGCTTGAGATCAAGCGCCCAGGTGCGGCCTTCATCGCCGCCCCACAGCAGCCAGGCGATGTAGCCGGCCGAAGGGTTCTGCTCATTGCCGTAGTTCCTGCCGCGCTTGTCGACCTCGTGGCGGGCGAAATAGCTGACCATGCGGCGAATGGTGGAGGGCGCGAGCTTTTCCCGGTTCTTCAGTTCGGTGGCGCGGGCGACGCCGATCTCGGTGCCGCCGCGGCCGAATTCTCCGCGCAGTCTGAGGCCCTTGGCGGCATTGTCGGCCACCACTTGCGGGCAGCGCAGATCGGTCTCGTCGTCGTGCATTTCGTCCCCCGGATCACGCTGCCCGAACAGGGATTACGACATATCACCATGCGCAATAAATGTCGGAGCCGATCACCGCCAAACGTCCTTGGGTCGCAGAGCAACCGCGCCGGGACGCCGGCGCCGCGACTTGAAGGAGCCGATCATGATCACCTTTCCCAACGAATCCGCGAAATACCGCACCGCGCGCGAAAAATTGCTGAAGAAGGAAATCGAGCTGCGCCGCGCCATGGAAGAGGTCGCCGAGGCCCGGCGCGCGCTGCCGCCGGGCGGGCCGATCCGCCAGGACTATGAATTCGACGCACTGGATGCCCAGGGCAAGCCCGCGAAGACAAGGCTGTCGGAGCTGTTCGCGCCCGGCAAGGACAGCCTGATCCTCTACAACATGATGTTCCCGCGCCACCCGCAGGAGAAGCGCGATGTGGCGACCAGCGGCGGCACGGCGAAGCTCGCCCGACCGGACCAGCCATGTCCGTCCTGCACGGCATTGCTCGATCAGTTCGACGGCGCGGTCGGGCATCTCCAGGCGGCCGGCTTCAATTTCGCGGTGGTGGGCAAGACCGCGCTCGAAAACCTGGTCACGCTCGGTCGAGATCGGGGCTGGCGCAACATGCGGCTGGTGTCTTCGGCGGCCAACAGCTTCAAGCGCGACTACAATGCGGAGGCGGCCGACGGCTCACAGATCCCGCTGCTGTCGGTGTTTCACCGCGACCCCGACGGCATACGCCATTTCTGGAGTTCGGAACTGGATTTCGCACCGACGGAGCCCGGTCAGGATCCGCGTGGCCTCGGCACCTGCGAAACGCTTTGGAACCTGATGGATTTCACGCCTGAAGGCCGCCCGAACTGGAACGAGCAGCTGCAATATGGCGAGGCTTGCTGCCACTGAAAGGTAGCTCTGGTCAGCCGCCGCGGTTCGGGTAATCGAGGCGACACGCGCAGGCTTCTTCCTCATGACCTGCAACCGGAGTGCCCAAGCGACGTTGGATTGTCCGAGGGACAATTCCAACCGGAGACATGCCATGAAGACGCTTACCATTCTGACCGCAGCAGCATTGCTTGCCGGCGCGCCGGCCTTTGCCCAGTCGAACACGACCGCCACGACCACGCCGCTCGCCGCCACGACGAAGGTCGACACTTCGACCTTCATCAAGACGGTGCCGAGCGCCAATGAGTTCGAGATCGAGTCCAGCAAGCTCGCCGAGCAACAGGCAACCGACGCCGACGTCAAGGCGTTCGCCAAACAGATGATCGCCGATCACACCAAGGCCGGCGAGGAATTCAAGGCGGCGCTTGCCCAGGGCCAGACAACCTCGGCCACCGCACCGTCCGGTCCGGCCCTGCAGCCCAAGGAGCAAAAGATGCTCGATGAGCTGAAGAGTGCCAGCGGCGATCAATTCCAGGCCAAATACATCGAGATGCAGACCAACGCTCACAAGGAAGCCGTCGCGCTGTTCAGCGGCTATGCGAAATCCGGCGACGACCCGGCAATGAAGGAATTCGCCAAGAAAACCCTGCCGACGCTGCAGATGCACGAAAAACACGTGAAGGAACTGGCCGCCGCGCATCAGGGGTGAGGGCGGTTCACTATGGCGCCCCCCTCTGTCCTGCCCGGCAGGACAGAGGGGGGCGCCGTAGAGCGCTACGATGGAAGCCAGCCCGCTTGGCCAACCAACACCACAATATGGCCCTGTGCCTTAAGCACGGCACGCCCTATACCGATCAAAGCTGAGCGATGCTCAGGGCGATCTGATCTGCTCGACCGCGGTCACCAGCAGGGTTTCCATGGCGCTGCGTATCTGGGCATCCGACAGAGAAATGCCTGCCGCGTCGAAGTCGGCGCGGACCTTGCGGAACACATCGTTGTCGCCTGCCTCTTCGAAATCCGCGTGCACTACTTCCTTGGCATAGGCGTCGGCGTCCGCACCGGATTTGCCGAGCTGTTCGGCGGCCCACAGGCCGAGCAGCTTGTTGCGGCGCGCCATGGCCCTGAACTTCGTTTCCTCGTCCATCGCAAACTTCTTTTCGAAGCCTTCCTGACGGTCTCTCATGCTGCTCATGGTTCGCCTCGTTTCCGACGGGAGTCCGATCTTCAGCCCAGGGGAAGAACGGCCAGGAAAGAGAGAGTGGCGCGCATGGGTGTCATTAACAAGGCGTCATGCCGGCGATTGGGCGGGCGCTTGGCGGTCCGGTCTTTCGCTCGATATGATTTGACGTTGCCGCGCCGTGTCCTACTCTCAAGTGCCTGCGGGATGAACCGAGGAGACGAGCGATGCAGTTCAACGCAATTCGCAGCGTCGCGCTGACAGCGGCCGTGATGCTTGCCGCCGGCACCGCGGCCTATGCCCATCACGGCTGGTCGTGGACACAGGATGGGCTTTTCGAACTCAAGGGCAAGATCACGGCCATCTATATCGGCAATCCGCACGCCACGCTGGATGTCGACGCGGAGGGTGAGGCCTGGCGGGTGGAGATGGCGCCGCCATCACGCACGATCGCCGCCGGCTTCACGGAGGAGGTGGCCAAGGTCGGCGACGAGGTGACCGCGATCGGCAACCGCTCGGTGGAGGCGAGCGAAAAGCGCATGAAAGCTGTCCGCGTCATCGTCGGCGGGAAAACCTATGATGTCTATCCCGACCGAGTGCCGCCGGCGTAAATGGCCGAGTTCCTCGCCGGCATCGAGCAACTCGCCTTGGTGCGGTGGCTGAAGGCCTCCTTCATTGCCTATCCCATAGTCAATGCGCTCCACATCATGTCGATCGGTGCGCTGCTGACCAGCGTCGTTCTCATGGACCTCAGGATCTGCGGCGCCTTCCGTTCGCTGCCGCAAGCCGCATTCGTCGCGCTGCTGCGCCGCATTGCATTAAGTGCGTTCGCGGGTGCGCTTGTCACCGGCTCGCTGCTGTTTTCGGTCAAGGCGGGCACCTATGCGGCGATGCCGGTTTTCCTCGCCAAGATGGCACTCATCCTTCTCGCCGGTGTCAATTTCCTCGCCTTCCTGCGCTTTCGCCGCGCGAGAGGCGGTGACGAGCCGGCAGGCAGCGCCATCCTGGCTGTGCTCTCGATACTGCTGTGGACTTCGGTGCTTTTCGCCGGACGGTTCATCGGATTTCTCTAGCGCCGCACTGGCCTTCTCCCCCTGTGGGAGAAGGTGGCCTCGCGAAGCGAGGTCGGATGAGGGGTGTTCCAGGGAACGCCGCCGCCTCATTCCGCTGGAACACCCCTCATCCGTCTCGGCGCTATCGCGCCGATCCACCTTCTCCCACAAGGGGAGAAGGGAAGAACGGCGCTGGCGTTCCGCCAGTGCGGGGATAAGCTCCTTGCAAACAAGGGAGATTTGCCATGAAGAAAGAAATCATCGAAGTCCCCGTCATGTCGGACAAGGTGCGGGCGCTCGGCCTTCCCTGCTCGACAGCGGTCAAGGCCAACGGCTTCGTGTTCATCTCGGCGACGCCGCCGGTGGATATGGTGACCGGCGAGATGGTGCGCGGCGACATCGAGGTGCAGACCGAGGCGTCGCTGAAGGCGCTGAAACATTGCCTGGAAGCGGCCGGCACCTCGCTCGACAATGTGGTGATGGTGCGCATCTACGCCGTCAATTCCGGCTTCTACAACGCCATCAACCGTGTTTATGCCAGGTATTTTTCGACCAACCCGCCGGCGCGCAGTTTTGTGCCGGTGGCGTCGTGGCCAATGGAGTTTGATATCGAGATTGAGTGTGTGGCTGTGGCTTGATCTTCCTTGTCCCCTTGTGGGAGGTGGCCGAGCGAAGCTCGGTCAGATGAGAGGGCCAGAGAGCACCAACGTCTCACTCCGCTGGAACACCCTCAACCGTCTCGGCCCTGGCGCATCTACGCCGCCAATGCCGGCTTCTACAACGCCATCAACCGGGTCTATGCCTATTTCCAGCGTCAACCCGCCGACGCGGAGTTTCGTGCCGGTGGCGTCGTGGCCGATGGAGTTTGATATTGAGTTGAGTGTGTGGCGGTGGGCTGACGCCTCGTTTGGACTGCAGAATAGCAGAACAGGGACTCTCGAACGGCATGGAACAAAGAAATAGGCCTTTGTATATGGCGGGGCGAGTTGTTCGACGGCTAAAATGTGTAGTAGCTTGATTTTGGCGATGGCAGGGGAAACAGCCGTGAATCTCATCCAAGAAATTGAAATTGCCTATTTTCGAAGCTTTTATAAAGTGACTTTATATAAGTGTAACCATTTAAATATAATATTTGGTAAAAATGACGTGGGAAAATCAAACATAGTCAGAGCTCTAAATTTATTTTTTAACAATAAAACTGACCATATAAATGAATACAACTTTGGTATTGATTTTTCCGATCGACGCCTCGTTGAATCGCAGAATTCTGACGACGTTAGGAAATTTATATATGTTAAAATAACGTTTGCAACACCGAAGAATTATCAAAGGTCTCTCGGTGAAAGTTTTTATGTAAAAAGGCAATGGACTGTTTCGCGTGGCGGCGATTATCATGAAGAGGTATCATCTCACATCCGTGAGAATCAGAGGCATATTGTTACGAGATTCATAAATCTCTTTAGATTTATCTATATACCGGCCATAAAGGACCCGTCGATATTTAGAAGCTTGCTCTTCAATATTTACGAAACTCTGTCTGATTCCGACGAATTCGTATCTACAGTTGGGGATTTTGCCGGCAGGGTGCAGGGTCTAACTAGCAGTCTTTTTGAGGGACTTCCCAAGGAGATAGCTCACGAGACCAAAATTTCCTCCCCAAGCAGAATGGATGAGCTCTTTCAAACTTTGGATTTCGAAACGATTAGTAATGCAGGCGGGATTTCAAAATCTCTCACCACGCAGAGAGGTGATGGCATAAAAGCTCGCCACATACCTGAGCTGCTCAACTTCATTTCAAAGAGAGATCGTTTTCAGTTCCATATCTGGGGTTTTGAGGAACCCGAGAACTCCCTGGATTTTGTTGCTGCGGAGGCGGAGGCTGTTCGCCTTTTGAAAATTGCCGAAGGCGACGGGGTTCAAATATTTACAACGACACATAGCCCTTCCTTTTATAATTTAACCTCCGAAAATATATCTCGATTTTATGTAACAAGAGACACGCAGGACGGTGTTGCAAAAATTGTCCAAGGTAAGAACCTTGATCGGTTTGATGCGGCAGCTGCGGTTGGAGAGGGCTTTTATCTGCCAGCAGTGGCCAAGGCGCTTGAGTCATATTCGGCGCAGCAATTGGAGATGATAAGATTTAAGGAGGAAATCGACGATGTCCGTAAGGAAATGTTCGAAATAAAATCTCCTATATTGCTTACAGAAGGGAAAACAGATGAGATCATGCTCGTTGAAGCTTGGAAGAGAATCCGAAATACGAAGCAGACGTTTCGTATAAAGAGTTGCGACACTGGTGACGGAAGTGGCGGTGGTGCTGCTGGGGCATCCAAGTTATCTCTTTGCCTGAGGGCTGTTGCAGCTGATAATCCGCATGTAGTAATTGGGTTATTCGACCGAGATGAGGCTGGCGCTAAAGAGTGGAAGTTGGATAATAACTTTGTCGCAAATGACCTTTTCTCGGATGTAAAGTCTTCCAAGAACGGTCGCTCATTTGGTCTTCTCCTCCCTGTTCCCGAGTTTAGAAAGGCATGTGCCGAAAATGAGAATCTTCCAATTGAATTCTTGTTTTCCGATGAATACTTAGCAACGGTTGTCGATGGTCGGCGGCTGGTGTTGACACCGCTGACCGCGTCCAGAAAGTTAGGGAGTGGGACTGTGAGAGTCCCGCTAGAGGGAGGGACTGAGGTTCAAGCAATTGATGAAAACTCAAAAATGGTGTTTGCCAAGACTGTCGTGCCGAAGTTGCCGGACGAGGCATTTTCAGCGTTTGATCTAATTTTCAAATCCGTAGAGGCAATCATTTCAGCGACCGACAAATCGTTGCCGGTTCAAAGTTCGCAGGCTGCAGTACGTCGTGAAAGCATGAGGGATATGGCAAGACAACGCAGGAGCTAGGTATACGCTTTCCTGCTTTTGCGTCGACGTCTACATCTTGTCTCTTTCCAACGAGGAGAAGATAACGCTAAGCAAAATACTCCTGCAGCGGCCTCACTTCGAGACTCCCCGCCTTCAGCGCCGCAATCGCCTCCGCCACCGCCGCCGCACCTGACAGCGTCGTGTAATACGGCACCTTCTGCATCAGCGTGGCACGGCGGAGCGACTTGGAGTCCGATACCGCCTTCTGGCCATCCGTGGTGTTGAAGACGATCTGCACCTGGCGGTTGCGGATGGCGTCTTCGATGTGGGGGCGGCCTTCCAGCACCTTGTTGATTTTTTGGGCGTCGACGCCGTTTTCGGCGAGGAAGCGGGCGGTGCCTGAGGTGGCCAGCACCTTGAAGCCGAGGCCGGCGAGGCGCTTGACCGCCGGCAGGATGCCTTTCTTGTCCTCGTCGCGCACCGAGACGAACAGCGTGCCGGAGCGCGGCAGGTCGACGCCGGCGCCGAGCTGGCTCTTGGCGAAGGCGAGCGCGAAGTCGCGGTCGAGGCCCATGACTTCGCCGGTCGAGCGCATTTCCGGGCCGAGCAATATGTCGACGCCGGGGAAGCGGGCGAAGGGGAACACGGCTTCCTTGACCGCGATGTGGCCGGGGTTCCTGGGGTCCGGCATGGCGCCGTAATGGGCGAAGGCGTCTTCCAATTTTTCGCCGGCCATGATGCGGGCGGCGATTTTCGCGATCGGCCGGCCTATGGTCTTGGCGACGAAGGGCACGGTGCGCGATGCGCGCGGGTTGACCTCCAGCACGTAGACCGTGCCGTCCTTGATCGCATACTGCACGTTCATCAGCCCGCCGACATTGAGCGCGCGCGCAAGGGCCGCCGTCTGGCGCTCCAGCTCGTCGACCAGCTCGGAAGGCAGCGAGTGCACCGGCAGCGAGCAGGCACTGTCGCCCGAATGGATGCCGGCTTCCTCGATGTGTTCCAGAATGCCGGAGACGAAGGTCGCCTTGCCGTCGCAGAGGCAGTCGACATCGACCTCGATGGCACCACTGAGATAGGTGTCGAACAGCAGCGGGTTCTTGCCCAGCAGCGTGTTGATCTGACCGGTCTTGTCGTTGGGGTATTTCTGCTTGATGTCCTCCGGCACCAGGCCGGGCACGGTGTCGAGCAGGTAGGTCTGCAGCATGCCCTCGTCATGGATGATCTGCATGGCGCGGCCGCCCAGCACATAGGACGGGCGCACCACCAGCGGGAAGCCAAGCTCGCCGGCAACGAGGCGGGCCTGCTCGACCGAATAGGCGATGCCGTTCTTCGGCTGGCTCAGGTTGAGCTTGTGCAGCAGCTTCTGGAAGCGGTCGCGGTCTTCGGCGAGATCGATCATGTCGGGCGAGGTGCCGAGGATCGGGATGCCGGCCTTCTCCAGCGCGTCCGCCAGCTTCAGCGGCGTCTGGCCGCCGAACTGGACGATGACGCCGACCAGTTCGCCCGAGGCCTGTTCGGCGCGCAGAATCTCCAGCACGTCTTCCGCCGTCAGCGGCTCGAAATAGAGCCGGTCCGAGGTGTCGTAGTCGGTCGAGACCGTCTCCGGGTTGCAGTTGATCATGATCGCTTCATAGCCGGCATCGCGCAGCGCGAAGGCCGCGTGGCAGCAGCAATAGTCGAACTCGATGCCCTGGCCGATACGGTTGGGGCCGCCGCCGAGGATGACGACCTTCTTGCGCGACGAGACCTGCGCCTCGTTGGCCAGCGCGCCGGCGAACGGCACTTCATAGGTCGAGTACATGTAGGCGGTGGGCGAGGCGAACTCGGCCGCACAAGTGTCGATGCGTTTATAAACAGGATGAACGTCGAGCTTTTCGCGAGCTTTCTGAATCACTTCGGCGTCGGTCTTCGTCAGCGACGCGAGGCGGGCATCGGAGAAACCCATGGCCTTCAGCATGCGCAGGTTGACGGCATCCTCGGGAATGCCGTGCTCGCGGATGCGGGCTTCCATGGCGACGATGCCGGCGATCTGTTCGAGGAACCACGGGTCGATCTTGCACATGGCGTGCACGTCTTCCAACGAGGTGCCCATGCGGATCGCCTGCGCCACCATGCGCAGCCGGTCGGGCGTCGGCGTGCCGAGCGCTGCACGAATGGCGTTGCGGTCGTCGGCATGGTTGGCGGAACCGAGGCCCCCATGGCTGAGACCGGGGATTTCGATCTCGTCCAGACCGGTGAGGCCGGTTTCAAGTCCACGCAGGGCCTTCTGCAGCGATTCCTGGAAGGTGCGGCCGATGGCCATGACTTCGCCCACCGACTTCATGGCGGTGGTCAGCACCGGCTCGGCGCCGGGGAATTTCTCGAAGGCGAAACGCGGGATCTTCGTGACGACGTAATCGATGCTCGGTTCGAACGAGGCTGGCGTCGCGCCGCCGGTGATGTCGTTCTCCAGCTCGTCCAGCGTGTAGCCGACGGCGAGCTTTGCGGCGATCTTGGCGATCGGGAAACCGGTCGCCTTGGAGGCCAGGGCCGACGAACGCGAGACGCGCGGGTTCATCTCGATGACGACGAGGCGGCCATCGGCCGGGTTGACGGCGAACTGCACGTTGGAGCCGCCGGTCTCGACGCCGATCTCGCGCAGCACCGCGATCGAGGCGTTGCGCATCATCTGGTATTCTTTGTCGGTCAGCGTCAGGGCAGGGGCGACGGTGATCGAGTCGCCCGTATGCACGCCCATCGGGTCGATGTTCTCGATCGAGCAGACGATGATGCAATTGTCCGCTCTGTCGCGGACGACCTCCATCTCATACTCCTTCCAGCCGAGCACGCTCTCCTCGATCAGCACTTCGGTGGTCGGCGAGGCGTCGAGGCCGGACTGGACGATCTCGTAGAATTCGGCGCGGTTGTAGGCGATGCCGCCGCCGGTGCCGCCCATGGTGAAGGACGGGCGGATGATGGCCGGCAGGCCGACATGGTCGAGCGCCTGGGCGGCGATCGCCATGCCATGGCTGATATAGCGCTGCTTGCGGTCGCCTTCGCCGAGGTTCCAGCGGGTTTCCAGCGCATCGAGCGCGGCGTCGAGATCGGCCGGCTTCTCGGCCTTGAGCGCCGCGCGCTCGGCCTCATGCGTCTTGCGGTCGGTGTTCTTGACGTCGGTGGCGTTGGCCAGCATCGACTTCGGCGTTTCCAGGCCGATCTTCTTCATCGCCTCGCGAAACAGCGCGCGGTCCTCGGCCTTGTCGATGGCGGTAGCATCGGCGCCGATCATCTCGACATTGTAGCGCTCGAGCACGCCCATGCGGCGCAGCGACAGAGCGGTGTTGAGCGCGGTCTGGCCGCCCATGGTCGGCAGCAGCGCGTCGGGCCGCTCCTTGGCGATGATCTTGGCCACCACTTCGGGCGTGATCGGCTCGATATAGGTGGCGTCGGCCAGTTCCGGGTCGGTCATGATGGTGGCCGGGTTGGAATTGACCAGGATGACGCGGAAGCCTTCCTCCTTCAGCGCCTTGCAGGCCTGCGTGCCGGAATAGTCGAACTCGCAGGCCTGGCCGATGACGATGGGGCCGGCCCCGATGATCAGGATCGACTTGATGTCAGTGCGTCTTGGCATGTCAAAGGTCCGTTCGGCGGGCGGCTTGCACAAAAAACCGGGACGGGAAGACCCGGCCGGTTGTGCTCGCGATTCTGGTATCAGGCTAGGAGGGCCTTATAGGGAAGAGTTTTGACTGATGTAACCCCGAAAATGCGAGGTAGGGGAATAGGGGAATAGGGGAATAGGGGAATAGGGGAATAGGGGAAT
>NZ_JAIUGP010000022.1:0-72100 GCF_020164655.1 Mesorhizobium sp. AD1-1 | reverse complement strand
GCCGCCCCCGGCCGCGGGGGCGCCGGCCCCCCCTTCTCTCCGGTGGGGAGAAGAGACTGGCGCCAGCGCTGGCCGTCTCCTTGCCCCTCAGGGAGAGGTCGACCGAGCGAAGCGGAGGGCGGGTGAGGGGGCACTTTGCTCATCGCGTCCATCACCATCAGCGCCTTACGGCGCCTTGATCTCCATCATGCCGGTGGCGGTGCGGGCCGAGTATTGGGGCCGATACATGTCTTCCACCGTTGCCGCGGGGTGCGCATAGGTACCCGGCGTCACGGCGCGCACGACATAGGCGAGGGTCAGATTGTGGTCGTGGTCGCCGTCGGCCGGGTTGAATGCCGCGACGAAACGGTCGTCGCGGAATTCGAGATGGGCCGCATCGGTCTGCGCCAGCCACGAGAAGTTCGTCAACTGGGCGCTGGAGACCAGGCCGGGATTGTCGATCTCGAAGCCGGCCGGCAACAGGTCGGTGACCAGCAGGCGCGACGGCCATGTGTTCTGCTCGTTGACCTTGAGCACGACGACATAGCGTTCGTTCTGCGTCGCCTCGGTGACATTGGCCTCGGTGCCGTCGAGCTTGTAGTAGGTGCGGCTGATGGTGAAGCCGTCGCCGCCGGCCGGCAGGGGCTGGACCGGCGACGCCACCGTGGTGACGACGGCCTGCAGCGGGGGCTTGCCGGTGTTGGCGATGGTCAGCGGGCTGTCGACAAGGTCAGAGCCTTCGACCTGGTCGGAGTAGCCGCCGGAATGCGCCGCGCCATTGACGGTCAGCGTGATCGTATCATTGCCTTCTTTCAGCGCGCGGGCCGCCAGCAGCATCCAGGATTCGTCCTGGGTGCTGGTCCAGCGGGCTTCGGCGCGTTCCCTGGTCACCAGCTTGATCAGCTCCGGCACGATTGTCGGTACCGGCTTGGATTCCGCCGCCAACGCCAGCATCGCCGCGCCATCACGCAGCCGCGAACCGTAGTCGGAGCGGTAGTAGTCGTAGTCGGTGGTCGACTTGGCCAACTGCAGGGCAGTCTTGAACGTCGATTCCGCACGCGGTGTATCGCCGTAGAGCGCCAGGCTTGCCGCCAGCTGGGCAACGGCCATCGGGCTGGAAAAAGCTTCGAGCTGCGTGTCCGCATAGTAGCGCAGGTCGCCGATCGAGGCCTTCTTGTTGCGGGCCAGAACGTAGAGGGCGTAGGCGATCTCGCTGCCCCGGTCCTGGACGCTCTGGTCGTAGCCGAGTGAGTTCTGCAGGTTGCTGAGCGCCTGGTTCATGGCCAGGCTCGGCACGTCGTATTTCTGCTCGCGCGCCCTGGTCAGGAAGTCGGTGACATAGGCATCGAGCCACAGATCGCCGGAGCCCGGGCCCCACAGGCCGAAGCTGCCCCCCGAGGCCTGGTAGCTCAGAACCTTGTAGATGGCGTCCTGGATGCGGCCATGGATATCGGGATCGCTGGCCATGCCGATGCCGGACGCCAATTCATTGACGTAGAGAAGCGGCATGGCGCGGCTGGTGGTCTGCTCGGCGCACCCATAGGGGTAGCGGTCGAGCGTCATCAGCAGCGAAGGCACGTCGAATGCGGCAGCCTGCGAAACGCCGACGCTGACAGAGGCGCCGTCGAGCAGGCTTGCCGCGAGCAGCTCCTTGTCGACGCGAAGCGCGCCGCCATCGCCCTTGAGGTCGACCACCAGGCGGGTGGTGACCGGTAATTGCGCCGGGCGCACCGGCACATAGAGCGTCTGCTCGACCTTGGTGCCGTCGGCATGGGCAAGCTTGATGGTGAGCGAGGCATTGCCGGCCGTCTGAGCGATCAGCGGCACGGTCAGCGTCTGGCGCTTGCCCTGGGCGAGCGTCAGCTTCTGGGGCAGGGGCTTGTCGCCCGTCGACAGGTCGCCCGTCGTTTCGATCGAGAACGCATAGTCGCCGGCCGGACCATCGGTGTCGGCGACGTCGAGGCGCATAACGGCGGCGTCACCAGGCGCCAGGAAGCGCGGCAGGCCGGCGGTGATGACCACGGGATCGCGCACGATCACGTCGGACTGGGCGTGGCCGACCGCGTCCTTGGTCCAGGCGACGGCCATGACGCGCACGGTGCCGTTGAACTGCGGGATGTCGAAGTCGACCCGCGCCTTGCCGTCGCCGTCAAGCTCGACGACGCCGGAGAAGAAGGCGACCAGCTTTTCGGTCGGCGGGCTGCCTTGCGCCTGCATGTTGGCGCCGTCGCCGCCGGTCCTGAGCTTGCCGGCGTTGCCCAGAGAACCGTCGATCAGGCGACCGTAGATGTCGCGGATTTCCATGCCCAGCATGCGCTGGCCGAAGAACCAGTTCTCCGGATCCGGCGCCTTGTAGTTGGTCAGGTTGAGGATGCCGACATCGACGGCGGCAACCATGACATAGGCATTGCTGCCCGGCTGCACGCCGGCGACCGAAACCGGGATCGACAGCTGCTGGCGCGGCATGGTCTTGTCCGGTGGCGTCAAGGTGATGGCGAGCTTCTTCGAACCCGGATCGACCTTCAGCCATTTCACGCCGATGGCGCGGGCCGGCATGCGCGTCTCCTGCGCATCGCCCGGCCGGAACAGGGTTGCGGTGACATAGGCGCCGGCGCCCCAGTCGTCGCCGACCGGAATGTCGACGGTGCTGCCGCCGGCCGGCACTGACGCCGTGATGGTCTTCAACAGCTTGTCGGAGCCGATGTTGATCAAGAGTTCGCCGGCAAAATGCGGCGAGATTTTCAGCTTGGCCACTTCGCCGGCGGCATAATTGTCCTTGTCGAGGGCGATTTCGAGGCCGTCAGGCGTTTCGGTGGTGGTCGAGGAGACATACCAGCCGGCGTCGAACTCGTAGCTGGTCGCCGGTCCTTCGGGATCGGCGGTTTCAACCTCGAGCCTGTACTGACCCCAATCGACCGGCACGGAGACCGTTGCGTCGCCGTCGGCGTTGAGGTCGACCTGGCCGTTGGCGATCGACTTGGTGAAGGTCACCGGCTCGTAATTCCACGAATTGTTGGAGCGGTACCACTGGTAATTGCGTTCGACCTTGACCAGCGTCCATTGCGCGCCTTTCAGCGCCTCACGCTTGCCGTCGGGATCGACGGCGATCAGGCTGAACTTGGCCGTGCCGCCCTGCGGCACTTCATTGTCGGCGAAATCCGGACGAATGCCGATCATATGGCCCTGCGGGCGGATGCCGATGTTGAGCGAGCGCTCGATGGCGCGGCCGCCGGTTTCGCGCATCCTGACCGTCACCTTGGCGTCGACCAGCTTGGTGGTCGAGGGCAGTTGGTCGACGGAGACCGGGAAGGTCACCTTGCCGTCATCGCCAACCACCGGCAGATCGGCGAGGGGGGTGACCGTGGGTTCGGCCGACTGCTCGTCGGCGAGACCGAAGGAAAAGCCCTGGAAACGGTCCCAGTCGCGCGACGTCGACAGCGTCAGCTCGCCTTCCAGCGCCAAGCCTGCTGCCGGCGCGCCATAGAGGAAGCGGCCGTCAATGTCGATGTTGGCGGTTTCGCCCTGGGCGATTTCCTGCTTGTCGGCCTTCATGTCGAATTCGATGCGATCCGGCACGAAATCCTCGACCAGGAACATCTGGCTGGCCACCGCGGGCTGCTTGGGATCGGTGTAGATCGACACCGACCAGGTGCCGCGCATGGCGTTGGGGGCGAGCGGCAGGTCGACGGCATGGCCGCCGGCCGATGCGCCGTCGCTGACGATACGGCGGTCCTCGACGCCGTCGGGGCGCGAGAAGATGAAGGTCAACGGCAGGTTTTCGACCGCCTTGGCGGCACCGTCGCGAGCAAGTGCGGCGACATGAACATCCTCGCCGGCGCGGTAGATACCGCGTTCGGTCCAGGCATAGACGTCGAGCGCACCTGGCGCCGCGCGCCCGGTGACGCCGCGGTCGGACAGGTCGAAGCCGGCCCGGCCCATGTCGAGGAAGACGAAGTCATTGTCGCCCTGCTTTGCCATCAGCACGGCCGGCACCATGCCGCCGTCGCCGCGCGTCAGGCCGGGGTTGAAGACGGCATGGCCGTCGGCATCCGACGTCGCCGTGCCCAGAACCTCATTGTTCCTGGCGACCAGCGTCAGTTCGGCGCCGGCGATCGGCTTGGCGCTGCCCAGCGAACGGGCAAAGACATTGAGCCCGTCCTGACCGGTATAGGTCGACAGGCCGATGTCGGAGACGACGAACCATTGCGTGGCCATCGAGTTGTAGTCGTCGCTCTTGTCGTTGACGGCCTGGGCGGTCAGCACGTAGACGCCGGGCTTGCGCTGCGGCACCGCCTGGTCGACCGGGAAGGAGGTGGTGACCTCCTTGTTGAGGTCATTGGCGATGTCGAGCTGGCCTTGCCAGACCGGCGCGCCCATCTGCTCGGAAATGTTGGAGATGTCATAGCCGTCCAGCTGGTGCAGGAACTGGTAGCCCGACAGAAGCTGGGCGAGCGAACGATCGCCGATGCGATAGAGCTTCATCTCGGCAGCGTTCATGTTGACGGTAACGATCGGAATGCCACGGCGCGCGCCGGCCGGCAGCACGAAGCTATCACCGGTGAAGCGGGCGGACGGTGCGCGGTCCTGGACATAGATCGACAGCACCACGGGTGCCGCGGTCACTTCGCCGATTGCCGCCGGCAGGCCGGCGCGGAAGGTGACATCGTAGTGCTGGCCATGCTCCAGCCCTTCGACGCAGATCTGCTTGTCCTTGGCCTCGACGCCCTTGGGCGGTGCATTGTCGACGGTGACGAATTGCGCGTAATCGACGCCGGTCTTGACCAGATCTTCGGAGAATTGCGCGCAGATGCGCGGCGCGCTGGTGTCGGCGTCGATGGTGTGGTCGATAACGCGGAAACCCTTGCGCGCCTTCAGATCGGCATAGTCGGCCTGGACCGCCGGCGACGGGTTCAGGGCAAGGCTCGCCTCATAGGCCTGTAGCGCCGGCCGGTAGAGATCGCGCTTGTCGAGGCCGTTGCCGAGCAGCGCCAGCACTTCGGCGCGCGTCTTGGTGGTGCGCAGTAGTTTATAGGCATTGAATGCGGCCGAAGTGCCGTTCGTCGGCAAAGTGGAAGCTTCGGATGTGCTGGCGGCGGGCTGCACGGCCAGCGTTTCACGCGCCAGGTTGAGCCAGAGCTGGCCATCATCGGGCAGTACCGAGACAGCGGCCTCGTATTTCAGCATGGCGGAGCGGTGGTCGCCGGTCAGCACGGCCTGTTCGGCGGCACTCAGCAAGGCAGCCATGCCTTCTGTCGGCTTGTCATAGGCCGGGCCGAGCAGCTTGTTGCGGTATTGCTGGGCCTGGTCGGCCATCCAGTTGGGGAAGAAGGCGAGTTCCGGCGGCGCGCCGATATCAGGATCGCCATCGATGTTGACGACCTTGCCGGCGACCGCGCCATTGAAGGTTTTCAACTGGTTGTAGTCGGATTTGAGGAAGCACCATTTGGCCTTTTTATTGTAGGTGAAGGCGCGGCAGGCCGGGTCTCCCAGGCATGTCGTCTTGCACTGGTCGATTGTCACATTCTGGTCGGACCTGAGATCAAAGCCGAAATAATCGGAATTGTCCGTTGTCGCGATACGCCGGGCTTCGGCCGCCTGCGAGACGCTGCTCCAGGCCAGGACATTGGCCCAGGCAAAAAACAGGAGAATCAGAATCGAAAGACCACGAGCCGCGCGCATTGCCATAACACCCCTCCAGACACAGCTGACGTCCGGGCATGATCAAGCTTCAGTCAGGCTTGTCAACACAAGGACGCGGCAGGGGTCCGCCTGCCAACGGTTTCCTTTCCGGTCGATGACCGGTAGTACCTCCATAGGACAGGGGATCACGCTTTCTTGCGGCGACGCAAAAGGTGTGAATTCCAAGCCCGTCCTATTTCAGACAATTGGATTGTGGCCCCTTTACGAGCGCTTCAGAACTTCATTCCAATTTTAGTTTTGTAACCTAGGTTGTCTTAATGCCGGCGCATGAAGAGCAGATGTCAGGAGGTCGCGCGCCAGGGCGTGCGCTTCCGCGCGCCCTGCTGCTGGCCATGATGTGCTCGACCGTGCTCGTCGCCGAATCGCCCCCGGCGGCCGCTTTCGAGCTTTTCGGCATCAAGCTGTGGGGATCGTCCAGCGACGAGGATGCCGACATCGTCGATCCGCTGCGCTACGCCGTGACCATCAATGCCCCCGACGCCGACAAGGACCTGGTCAAGAAGCTCGAAAATGCCTCGGCGCTGAAGAGCGACGAGGAGCGTCCGGTTTCAGGCTCGCTCGGGCTGATGGCCAAGGCGCGCAGCGACCGCGAACAGCTTGTCGCCGCGCTCTATGCCGATGCCCGCTACGAAGGCGTCGTCACCGTCACCATCGACGGCAAGCCGCTCGACGATTTGCCGCCGGATGCCGAATTCAAGGGTCCGCAGCCGGTTCCCGTGGCGATCGACATTGCTACCGGGCCGAAATTCACCTTGGGCAATATCAGGCTGCAAGGCGACGCGGCAGGACTGATGAGCGCCGATTATGGCCTGATATCAGGCGGCGACGCCGGATCCGGCGCAGTGCTCAAGGCCGAGGCGCTGATCGTGCGGACGCTGAAGGAGCAAGGCAGGCCGCTGGCAGAGGTGACGGACCGCCAGATCGTCGCCGACCATGCCACCTCGACGCTCGACGTGACGCTGACGGTCGCCGCCGGACCGGTCGCCGGCTATGGCCCGACCACCGTGGAAGGCACCGAGAAGGTCGACCGCGACTTCACCGAATACATGACCGGCCTCAAGCGCGGCCGGCAATACTCGCCGCAAGAGATCGACGACGCGCGCGACCGGTTGCTGGCGCTCGAGGTCTTCAACAGCGTGACGTTCAAGGAAGCCGACAAGCTCGATGCCGACGGCAACATTCCGATCGGCGTCCAGGTCAGCGAGCGCAAGCCACGCTATTTCGGCGTCGGCGGCACTTTTTCCAACACCGAGGGGCTGGGCCTTGAGGGCTATTGGGGCCACCGCAATTTGTTCGGCCGGGCCGAGAAGCTGCGCATCGATGGCAAGATCAGCGGCATCGGCAGCAACGATCTCGGCGAACTCAACTACAATGCCGGCATCATGTTCGAGAAACCCGGTGTGATCGGACCGGCATCGAAGTTCTTCGCCGGCGTCAAGACGGTGCTCGAACATCCTGATGCCTATGACCATTTCTCGATCAAGGGCAGCACCGGCCTGTCCTACGAACTGACCAAGAAGCAGACGGTTTCCGCCGAGGTGGCGCTCGACTATTCCCGCATCCACGACGCTTTCGGCAAGCACAAATACCTGATCGCCAGCATTCCGCTGCAATATGTCTACGACAACAGGGACAACCGCCTGAACCCGACCAGCGGCTTCCGGGTGCTGGCCTATGCCGAGCCGAGCTACGACATTTTGAGCGGTGCGGCATTCCTGAAGCTGAGGGGCGAAGGGTCGGCCTATCAGTCGCTGGATTCGGCTTCCAAGTTCGTGCTGGCCGAACGTGTCGCCATCGGTTCGATCGTCGGCACCAGCCTCGAACATGTGCCGGCCGACCGGCGCTTCTATTCCGGCGGCGGCGGTTCGGTGCGCGGCTACGCCTATCAGGGCATCGGTCCGAAGGATTTCACCGGCCAGCCGATCGGCGGCCTGTCCTTCTTCGAAACCTCGGTCGAGATGCGCATCGCCATCACCGACACGATCGGCATCGTGCCGTTCGTCGATGCCGGCACCGTGTCGACCAAATCGGTTCCCGATTTCTCCGATGTCAAGGTCGGCGCCGGCGTCGGCCTGCGCTATGTCACGCCGTTCGGGCCGCTGCGCATCGACGCGGCCGTGCCGCTCAACCGCGATCCGGGCGATCCGCATTTCGGCATCTATGCCGGCATCGGACAGGCATTCTGAGCGATGAAAACAGTCTGGCGCATCCTCCGCATTGTTCTCTACACCCTGCTGATCGTGATTGCGGGAGCGATCGGCGCGCTGGTGGTGCTAACCAAGACCGAGCGCGGCCGCGACAATCTCGCCGGCATCATTTCGCGGCTGGCATCGACCGACGACCGCAAGATCACGGTCAGCGGCATAGACGGCATCTGGTCGGGAGCCCTCAGCGTCGACCATGTCGTGCTGGAGGATCGCGAGGGTGCCTGGCTGGTGGCGCGCAAGGTGGCCGTCGACTGGTCGCCGCTGGCGCTGCTGTCGAAAAACTTCAGCGCCGACCGTATCGCTGCCGAGCGCATAGAACTCGCCCGGTTGCCGGTGGCCAGCACCCAGCCGGCGCCGAGCGGCGGCACGACGACGCTGCCGGTTTCCATCGACATCAAGCAGATCGACCTGCCCGAGATCGCGCTTGGCCAGCAACTGGCCGGCAGCGGCATCGCCGAACTTGCCGCCAGGGGCATGCTCAAGGCCGACGCCGCGCCGCTGGCGGTCGAGACGGTGCTCAACGTCACCCGCCATGACGGCAAGCAAGGCAATGTCGATGCCAAGATCCACTTTGCGCCGGCGGACAACAGGCTCGATCTTGACCTCAAGGCCTCGGAGCCGGCAGGCGGCATCATCGCCAATCTGCTCAAGCTGCCCGATACGCCGCCGGTCGACATAATTGTCTCGGGCACCGGGCCGCTCGCCAATTGGAACGGCATCGGCACGTTCTCGGTCGACGGCAAGATCGTCACCCAGCTGACAGGCCGGCACCAACTGACCGACAAGGGTAATCATGTTGAGGCCAAGGGCGACGGCGATTTCGCTCGCTTCCTGCCTGAGAATCTCAAGCCGCTGTTTGCCGGCAAGACCAGCTTCGATGTCGCCGGCACCGCCACATCGGCCGGTGGCGTCAGTGTCGACCGCGCCAACATCGACAGCGATGCGGTGCACGGCACCGCGACCGGCATTGTCGATCCTGCCGGCGCCAGCGACCTCTCGATCGAACTCGCCGCCAAGGGTCCGCCCGTTGTGATCAGCGTCGGCAGCAAGGCGCAACCGATCACGCTGGCGATCAGCAATGCCACCGCCCGCGCCTTCGGCGACGGCAAGGCACCGATCATCGACATCGGCGCCTCCTTCGTCTCCATCGTCGCCGGCGGCACGCGGCTGGATGATCTGGCGGCGCAGATCCATTCCGACGGCTTTGACATCCAGAACCGCGCCGGGCCGGTCACCGTCAAGCTGCAGGCAGGTGGCCTCAACACCGACGTGGCGACGCTGGCGCCGCTGATCACCGGCAAGATCGATGTCGATCTGGCCGGGTCGGTCAGCAAGGATGCCATTGCCATCGACCAGGGCACGCTGCGCTCCGACGCGCTCAACGCCTCTCTGACGGCGACGGTGGCGCTTGCCGACCTGTCGATGCAGCTGAAGATGAACGCGGATGCCGTGGCGACGGCCTTTCCGCCGCAGATCGCCTCGGTGCTTGGCGCCCGGGTAAAATTCTCGGCCACCGCGGCCCGCGATCCGCAGGGATCCTTCGCCGCCAACTCGATCGAATTCACGTCCGGCACGCTCAGCGCCGCCGGCACGGCCAGCATGCAGGGCACCGACATCCAGGCCGACATCAAGGGCAAATTGGGCGACGTTTCCGTGCTGTCGCCGACAGTCGGCGTGCCGGTTGCCGGTGGCGTCGATTTCGCGCTGTCGGCAAGCGGCGCGATGACGGCGCCGGATTTCACCGTTACCGCCGACAGCGACAGCCTGACGGCATCGGGCCGCACGGTGAAGAGCATCAAGCTGACGGCGAGCGGCAAGGCCGATATCACCAGTCCCGCCGCCAACGTATCGCTGACCGGCTCCGTCAACGACCAGCCGCTCGATATCAAGGCAGCACTGGTGACAAGCGAGGGCAAGCGTTCGATCAACGGATTCCTGGTCTCGCTGGGCGACAACAAGGTCTCGGGCGATCTCGCGCTGGACGACACGTACATGCCGCTCGGCACGCTGACGCTCGACGCGCCCGCTATCGACCAGTTGGCCGCACTGGCCGGCCAGGCGGTGACGGGCGACATCGACGGCACCATCGGCTTTGCCAAGGAGGGCGACGCGCCCTCCGTCACGATCGATGCGAAGAGCACTTCGATCGCGCGTGGCGACGTGACGGCCAAGGCCATCACCGTCAATGCGCTGATCGCCAATTATCTCAAGGCGCCGGCGATCGCCGGTTCGATAAAGGCTGACAGCGTCACGTCCGGAACCACCGAAATCAGCGGCATCGGCGTCGACCTGAAGCGCGACGGCGATTGGACCAATTTCACCGGCGGCGCCACCATAGCGGGCGTTCCGGCGACCGCTGCCGGCCGGGTGAAGATCGCCGACGGCAAGACGAGCGTCGAGATTGCCTCGGGCGAGGCGACGGTTCGCGGCATCAAGGCCGCAATCGCTCAGGCGTCGACACTGAGCATCGCCAACGGCACGGCCAGCATCGAGAAACTGGCGCTCGATGTCGGCGGCGGTTCGGTGACGCTGTCGGGCACTGCCGGTCAGACGCTCGACCTCGCGGCGCAATTTTCGGCACTGCCCGCGGCGCTCGCCAATGAATTTTCGCCCGGCCTCGACGCTGTCGGCACGCTCAGCGGCACGGCTGGAGTGACCGGGCCGCCGGCCGCTCCCGATGTCCGCTTCAATGCGCAACTGGCCGGTATCGAAACCAGCCAGACCCGGCAGGCCGGGCTCGGGCCGCTCGCCGTCGACGCGGCCGGCAGCTACACCTTGGCCGGCGGCGTGATGCTCGATCAGGCGACGCTGACCGGCGACAAGATTTCCGGCAAGGCGACCGGCACCCTCAATCCGAACGGCGCCAGCGATTTTGCGCTCGATCTCATCTCATCCGGCCCCAGTCTGCCCCTGACTGTCGGCAGCGCCGAGAGCCCGGTCAAGATCGAGATCCGGTCCTTGTCGGCAAAGGTGGCGGGCGAGAGCACGCGGGCCCGCCTGGATGTCTCTGCGATCCTGCCCTCGATCGACACCAGTCCAGCGAGGGTGGGCGGGCTTGCTCTGGCGTTGCACTCGGATGCGTTCGATCTCAAGAACCGTGCAGGGCCGGTTTCCGGCACAGTGTCGGTGGACAAGGTCGGTCTCGACAATCCGGTGATTGCGCCGCTGATCGCCGGCAAGGTCACGGCGGCGCTCAGCGGTCGCCTGACAGCCGATGCGGTTGCCATAGACAGCGGCTCGCTCAAGAGCGATGCGCTGAACAGCCAGGTTGCCGGCCAGGTATCGCTGCGTGACGGTGCCATCGACCTCAATCTGAAGGCGGATGCCCCATCGTCGGCCTTGCCGGCGGCGGCACGCGGCATGCTTGGCGAACGCGCTGAGATCAGCGCCACGCTGAAGCGCGACCCCAACGGCAGTATCGCTATAGGCGGATTGAAGCTGACCTCAGGCGCGCTGACCGCAGACGGGCGAGCCAGCCTTGCCGACAACAAGGTAGCCGCCGACATCAAGGGTGCGCTGAGCGACATCTCGCTGCTGTCGAAAGACGCCAAGGGCGCCATCGCTTTTGCGTTGAACGCGCAGGGCCCGGCCGCGGCGCCGGACCTGTCGTTGACCATCGACAGCGACCGCCTTCTCGTGGCGGCGCGCGAGATCACCGGGCTGAAGCTGACCGCCACCGGCAAGGCCGATGCCGCCAATCCGGCGGCGAATGTGCAGCTGACCGGCAATGTCGCCGGCCAGGCGCTGCAAGGCAGTGCGGTGCTGGCGACGGCGGACGGCAAGAGCGCCATCAATGGCCTGCTGCTGTCGCTCGGCAAGAACAGGATTTCCGGCGATCTGGCGCTGGACGAGAAGTTCGTGCCGGTCGGCACCATCGCGCTCGACCTGCCCGATATCGGCCCGCTGGCAGCACTTGCCCTGGAGAAGGCCGAAGGCGATGTGCGCGGCACGATCGCCTTTTCGAAGAACGGCAATGCGCCACAGGTCGCAATCAAGGCGGCGACAGCATCGATTACGCGCGGCGACCTGCAGGCGAAAGCCGTCTCGATCGATGCGCTGGTCGCCAACTATCTGGCGGCGCCCGTGATCTCCGGAAAGATCCGCGCCGACACCGTCACGTCGGGCGGCACCGTGATCAGCGGCATCGATGTCGACTTGAAGCGCGACGGCGACTGGACCGGCTTCTCCGGCGGCGCAACCGTCAAGGGCATTCCGGCACAGGCCGCCGGCCGGGTGAAAGTGGCCAACGGCACGACGACCATCGAGCTTGCCTCCGGCCAGGCGACCGTACAAGGCATCAAGGCGGCCATTGCCCAGGCCTCGACCGTCAGCATCGTCAACGGCACGACGACGCTGGACCGGCTCGTGCTCAACCTTGGCGGTGGTACGGCGACGGTGACCGGCAAGGTCGGCACGGCGCTCGACATCAATGCGACGCTGGCGCGGGTGCCGATGTCGCTCGCCAACAGTTTCTCGCCGGGGCTCGACGCCGCCGGTTCGATCTCAGGCACGGTCAAGGTGACGGGTGCGCCGGCGAACCCCGCCATTGCCTTCAACCTCGACGCGGCCGGCGTGCAGACCTCGCAGACGCGCGGTGCCGGTGTCGGTGCGGTGAGTGTCTCCTCGTCGGGCACCTTCGGCGGCAACAAGCTGACCTTCAATGCCAATGTCGGCGATGGCGCCGGCCTTGGCCTCAAGGGCGGCGGCACAGTGACGACGGCCGGCACGCCGTCACTGGTGCTCGACTTCAATGGCGTCGTGCCGTTCGGCCTGCTCAGCCAGAAGCTTGCCGCGCAGGGCCTGTCACTGTCTGGAACCGCCAATGTCAACGTGCAGGTGCGCGGTCCCGCGACATCGCCCGTCATCGGCGGCAGCATCAGCACCTCGGGTGCGCGCCTTGTCGATGCGCGCTCCGGCCTCGCCGTCAACGATCTCGCCGCCGATGTCTCGATTGCCGGCGGCGTCGCCAGGATCAACCGGCTGACCGGAACGCTGTCGACGCGCGGCAGCCTGTCGGCCAGCGGCACGGTCGGCATCAACCCGGCGCAGGGTTTCCCGGCCGACCTGTCGATCAAGCTGGTCGACGGCCGCTATACGGACGGCAGGGTGGTGACCGCCAATCTCGGCGGCGACCTGACGATCAAGGGACCGCTGACCTCCGCACCGGTCATCGCCGGCACCGTCAATCTCGCCAAGACGGTGATCACCGTTCCCGACAAATTGCCGGGCTCGCTGGCGGCGCTCGACGTCAAGCACAAGAACGCGCCGGGCGCGGTCAAGGCGCAGGACAAGGCGCTGCGGCCGCCGACGACCAGCGGCAAGGGCGGCGGTAGCGGCCTTGCGCTCGATGTCACGGTCAACGCGCCGAATCAGATCTTCATCCAGGGCAGGGGCGTTGATGCCGAACTTGGCGGCTCGCTGAAGCTGACCGGCCCGGCCTCGTCGCCGCAAGCGGTCGGCACCTTCACCTTGCAGCGCGGACGACTGTCGATCCTCGGCAAGCGGCTGACCTTCACCGAAGGCACGGTCGGGTTTTCCGGCTCGCTGGTGCCCTATCTCAATTTGACGGCGACCACGACGACGACCAGCGCCACCGTCACCATCGTGGTGTCGGGCGAAGCGACCAATCCGAAGTTCACCTTCTCCTCGGTGCCGGCGCTGCCCGAGGATGAGGTGCTGGCGCAATTGATCTTCGGCCGCTCGATGTCGAACCTGTCGCCGCTGCAGATCGCCCAGCTCGCCGAAGCGGCGGGGCAGCTGGCCGGCGTCGGCGGCTCGACGTCGCTGCTGGAAAACCTGCGCAGCGCCATTGGCGTCGACGATCTCGACGTCACCACCGACGACCAGGGCGGCACGGCGGTTTCGGCCGGCAAATACCTCAACGACCGCACCTATGTCACCATCCAGAAGGGCGACAAGCCTGGCTCGGGCAAGGCGACGATCGACCTCAATGTCGGGCGCGGCGTCAAGCTGCGCGGCGAGGCCAACGATGCCGGCGAAGCCAAGGGCGGCATCTTCTACGAGAAGGAATACTGACAGTCCGGCGGGGCTTTTGGCCTCATGGTGGATCGATTCTGGTGCTGTGCGGGCCAGAGTAAATGTCTCAGTTTAATCGACTATCGCGATTCCAGAAGAATCCGTCGGACAGTAGCAAATTTGCGCCAAGACTGTCGTTATCACGCGAACCGCTCCCCTTTCAAAGTTGCACATTCCCTAACATGTTCTCAATCCACGCCGTCTTTGACATCATGGCCTGGATGCGGAATGTTAAAAGGCGGAAAGCCAACAATGGGAGTTAAGTCATGACAATTTATAAGAGTAATGGCGATCGCGTTCCGGATCACATCCTGGCCATGGCCGAAGAAGCCAAGGCAGGCAAGGTGGACCGCCGCGAATTCCTGGCCATGGCCAGCGTCTTCGGCGCATCGACGGCAATGGCTTACGGCTTGCTCGGCCTCGCCGATCCGACGCCGGCGAAGGCCGAAGAGGTAAAGGGCAAGAAGGGCGGCACGCTGAAGATCGCCCAGTGGATCAAAGATCCCAAGGACCCGCGCAAGGCCGACTGGTCGGAAATCGCCAATGCAGAGCGCCAGGCGCTGGAGCCGCTGGTCAAGTACACCTCCGAATACACGTTTCGCCCCTATCTGCTGGAAAGCTGGGACGTCAACGACGACGCCACGCAGTATACGCTGCATGTGCGCAAGGGCGTCACCTGGTCGAATGGCGATGCCTTCACCGCCGATGACGTCATCTTCAACCTGAAGCGCTGGGCTGACAAGAAAGCCGAAGGCAATTCCATGCCCGGCCGTCTCGGCTCGCTGGTCAAGGACGACAAGCTCGACGAAAGCGCCGTGACCAAGCCGGACGACCACACGGTCGTGCTTAAGCTCAGCAAGCCGGACATCGCGCTGATTCCGAACATGTGCGACTATCCCGGGCTGATCGTCCACAAGACCTTCGATGAGAAGGGCGGCGACTTCAAGGCCTGCCCGATCGGCACCGGTCCGTTCGAACTCGTCTCCTACGATGTCGGTCAGAAGGTGGTCTACAAGCGCCGCACCGATGACAAGTGGTGGGACGGCGAAGTGTTCCTCGATGGCCTGGAATTCATCGACTACGGCACCGATCCGGCAGCCATGGTCAGCGCTTTCGAGGCCGGCGAAGTGCACACCAATTTCGAGACTTCGGCCGACTATGTGTCGATCCTCGACGGCATGGACCTGGTGAAGTCGGAAATCGTCACCGCGTCGACCATCGTCTGCCGCACCAACGTCAACAACAAGCCCTATGGCGACCAGAAGGTGCGCAACGCGCTGCAGCTTGCGGTCGACAACAATGTCGTCTTGCAGCTCGGCTACGGCAATGCCGGCTCGGTCGCCGAAAACCACCATGTCTGCTCGATCCATCCGGAATATTACGAGCTGCCCAAGGTTGCCCGTGATCCGGCCAAGGCGAAGGCGCTGATGGCGGAAGCCGGCCAAGCCGACTTCGAACACGAGCTGATCACCGTCGACGAAGACTGGCACAAGAACACCGGCGATGCGATCGCCGCCCAGCTGCGCGACGCCGGCATCAAGGTGAAGCGCACCGTTTTGCCGGGTTCGACGTTCTGGAACGACTGGACGAAGTATCCGCTGTCGATGACCAACTGGAACATGCGTCCGCTCGGCGTCCAGGTTCTGGCCATCGCCTATCGCACCGGCGAGGCCTGGAACGAGGCCGGCTGGTCGAATCCGGACTGGGACGCCAAGCTCAATGCGGCGCTCGCCGTTGCCGACGCCGCCAAGCGCAAGGACATGATGAAGGACATCGAGCAGATCCTGCAGGATTCCGGCATCATGATCCAGCCGTACTGGCGCAAGCTCTACAGCCACTCGGTGAAGGCGGTGCAGAACTACAAGATGCACCCGACCTTCGAGCGCGACTACGGCAAGGTCTGGCTCGACCAGGCTTGATATCGCATCGACATGGAGGGAAGGGGCTCGCTCCCTTCCCTCGCTCTTTGCATTGTCCGTCCCTGCTGGTCCGCACATTCTCAAAAAAGTTGCGGACTCGCGGGCAAGGCCATGCAACAAAAACAGGGTTGATCGCATCCGAAGGCCTGTTTGACAGCCAGCCCCGCCGGTCACGGCAGGGTTGGCTTTCATAGCCGGCTCAAACCCCAACCCATCGGCAGGGGGCCGCCATGCTTTCCTTCGTTATCAGGCGTCTTGGCACCATGGCATTGACGATGCTGTGCCTGACCATGGTCGTCTTCTTCCTGATCAACCTCGAACCCAATCTGAAGAAGCTGGCGATCAGCCAGACCGAAATGCATACGTCGGCCGAGCAGCTCGAGAACTGGCTGGTCAACCATGGCTACCGGCAGAACTTCTTCGTCCGCTACGGCCAGTGGCTTGGCGTCTTGCCCAAGCAGCCGGTAACCGACCCGGCGACCGGTAAGCCGGCGCAGCGTTTCTCCTTCTGCAACGATCCGCTCGTGCCGACCTTTGCCGGCGTTTTCCAGGGCGATTTCGGCTGCTCGACCAAGTTCAAGGCGACCGTCGCCTCAAAACTGTTTCCGGCACTCGGCGCTACCGGCATCCTGATGTTCTGGGTGCTGGCGGTGATGGTGCCGATCTCGCTGCTGATCGGCATTCTGGCCGGCATGCGTGAGGGGTCGCGAACCGACCGGGTGCTGTCCGTGGCGTCGATCGCCTCGACGGCGACGCCTGAATATGTGTCGGGCGTCATCTTCACCGTCATCTTCGCCTCATGGCTAGGCTGGCTGAACGGCTCGGCGGCTTCGGCCAGCCAGGGCATCACCTTCTACAATTTCACACTGCCGGTGATGACGCTGGCGATCTACGGCATCGGCTATATCGCCCGCATGACGCGAGCTTCGATGGTCGAAGTGATGACGCAGCAATATATCCGTACCGCGCGGTTGAAGGGTCTCTCCTTCGGCAGCGTGGTGGTCAAACATGCCTTGCGCAACGCGCTGATCGCACCGTTCACCGTCATCATGCTGCAGTTCCCTTGGCTGCTCACCGGCGTCGTCATCGTCGAGGTGATGTTCCGCTACCAGGGCTTCGGCTACACGCTGGTCGAGGCGGCCGGCAACAACGATATCGACCTTTTGCTCGGCTGCTCGCTGGTCTCGGTGTTCATCGTCTTGATCACGCAGCTCATTTCCGATGTCGGCTACGCATTTCTCAATCCGCGTATCAGAGTTCAGTAGGGAGCGAAGCCGATGCCGGTTCAATACATCAGTGGCTTCACCGTCGTTTTCGAAGTGCTGTCGCGCTTCTGGCCGGTCTGGATCGCGCTCGTCATCGTCATGGGCGCGAGCTTCGCCTACAAGAAGAAGCTGGCGCTCTACGGCCAGCTGTTCGACAGCGGTGTCGGCATCGTCGGCGTCGGCATCTGCCTGTTCTGGCTGTTCACGGCGATCTTCGCCGCGACCATATCGCCCTTCGATCCGCTGGCCCAGATTCCGATCATGAAGGACGTGCTGCCGGGCGCCGTCGAACCGCAGTCGGGGCTGACCTATCTGTTCGGCGGCGACAAGCTGGCGCGCGACGTGTTTTCGCGCATGGTCTATGGCAGCCAGATCGTGCTGATCATCGCGCCTGCCGCGACCGGCTTCGCGCTGATGGTCGGCATCACGCTCGGCCTGCCCGCCGGCTATTACGGCGGCAAGATCGACACCGTGCTGTCGTTCCTGGCCAACCTTGTGCTCGCCTTCCCGGTGATCCTGCTGTTCTACCTCTTGGTGACGCCGGGCATCATGGACACGCCGATCCCCTATGGCATGGCCGGCGTCTTCTTCCTGTTCCCGATCATCTTCTTCAGCGTGCTGTTCTGGACCCGCTACAAGAATCGGCCCGACCGGCTCTACATCCTGCTCGGCATCACCCTGATCCTCGGTGGCTGGATCTATCTCGGCCTTGTGTTCGATAAGGACCCGCTGCACATCGTCCATATCGATCCAAACCAGCTCAACATCTTCGTGGCGGTGGTGTTCGCCTCCAGCCCCGGCGTGTTCCGCATCGTGCGTGGCCTGGTGATGGACATCAAGACGCGCGACTATGTGGCGGCGGCGCAGACGCGCGGTGAATCGCCCTGGTACATCATGCTGTGGGAGATCCTGCCCAATGCGCGCGGGCCATTGATCGTCGATGCCTGCCTGCGCATCGGCTACACCACGATCCTGCTCGGCACACTCGGTTATTTCGGCCTTGGCCTGGCGCCGGAAAGTCCGGACTGGGGCACCGCGATCAAGGACGCCAGCCGCCTGCTGCGCTCCTTCATCCATCCGGCGCTGCCGCCGACCATCGCACTGATGTCGTTCGTGCTGGGCTTGAACCTGCTCGCCGACTCGCTGCGCGAACAATCGATGAAAGACTGATGTCGCGGGTTTCGACCCGATGGGCCTGAGAGAAACAGGCCTGGAAGAACCAGGATTGGAGCGACCCATGAACGAGGCAGTTCGAAATCCCGCCAAGCCGACCCCCGGGCCAACCAAAGGGCCGATCATCGAGATCGAGAACCTGTCGATCTCCTTCTTCACCCGCAAGGGCGAGATACCGGCGGTCATGGATTTTTCCTGCACCGTCATGCCGGGCGAGGCGATGGGCATCGTCGGCGAATCCGGCTGCGGCAAGTCGACCGTGTCGCTCGGCATCATGCGCGACCTCTCCAACATCGGGAAGATCGTCGGCGGCAAGATCAAGTTCCAGGGCAAGGACATGGGCGAACTCTCCGACGAGGAGTTGCGTTCCATCCGCGGCAACAAGATCGCCATGATCTACCAGGAGCCGATGGCGAGCCTGAACCCGGCGATGAAGGTCGGCCAGCAGCTGATGGAAGTGCCGCTGATCCACGACAAGGTGTCGAAGGAAGAGGCCTATAAACGCGCCCTCGATATGGTGCGCTCGGTCAAATTGCCCGATCCCGAGCGTATGATGCGCTCCTATCCGCACCAGCTCTCCGGCGGCCAGCAGCAGCGCATCGTCATTGCCATGGCGCTGCTGTCGAAGCCGGCGCTGCTTTTGCTCGACGAGCCGACGACGGCGCTCGACGTGACGGTGGAGGCGGGCATCGTCGATCTGGTCAAGGGGCTGGGCGAAAAGTTCGGCACGTCGATGATCTTCGTGTCGCACAATCTCGGCCTGATCCTGGAAACCTGCGATCGCATCACGGTGATGTATTCGGGCGAAGCGGTGGAGACCGGCAAGATCAAGGACGTGTTCGACCGGATGCGCCACCCCTATACGCAAGGGCTGTTCCGCTCGATCCCGCTGCCGGGCGCCGACAAGAACTCACGGCCGCTGATCTCCATCCCCGGACAGCTGCCGCTGCCGCACGAGCGGCCCAAGGGCTGCAATTTCGGCCCGCGCTGCCACCATTTCGTCGAGGGTGTCTGCAACGCCGCCGAAATCCCGATGATCGAGGTCGCTGGTCACGAAGGCCATTTCTCGCGCTGCGTGCGCTTCAACGAGATCGACTGGGAAGCGCTGCCACCCGGTGCCAAGAAGGTCAATGAGCGCGTCATGCCCGGCGCGCCGGTGCTCAAGATCGAGGACCTCAGAAAATATTACAGGGTCGGCGGCAGCGAGGTGTTCGGCTCGAGCGAGGGCCGCGTCGTCAAGGCCAACGAGACGATCTCGTTCATGGCGCGCGAATCCGAGACGGTCGCCATCGTCGGCGAATCCGGCTGCGGAAAGTCGACGCTGGCCAAGGTGCTGCTCGGGCTGGAGACGGCAAGTGCCGGCACGGTGACGCTGGGCAACACGGAAATCCAGTCGACGGGGATCGACAAACGGAGCGTCGACACGGTGTCGTCGATCCAGATGGTGTTCCAGAATCCGTTCGACACGCTCAATCCCAGCCATTCGGTCGGTTCGCAGATCATCCGCACGCTGGAGAAGTTCAATGTCGGCAAGACGGTTGCCGATCGCCGCAAGCGCATGCTGGAGCTGCTCGACCTGGTGAAGCTGCCGCGGGCATTCGAAACCCGCAAGCCGCGTCAGCTTTCGGGCGGCCAGAAGCAGCGCATCGGCGTGGCGCGAGCCTTTGCCGGTGACGCCAAGGTGGTGGTGGCCGACGAGCCGGTCTCGGCATTGGACGTGTCGGTGCAGGCGGCGGTGACCGAACTGCTGATGGACATCCAGCGCAAGAACAAGACGACGATGCTGTTTATCAGCCACGATCTGTCCGTCGTTCGCTACATCGCCGACCGCGTCGTCGTCATGTATCTCGGCTACATCGTCGAGCAAGGCACGACCGACCAGATCTTCGCACCACCCTATCATCCCTATACCGAGGCGCTGCTGTCGGCGATTCCGATCGCCGACACGAGTGTCGTGAAGAAGCACATCGTGCTGGAAGGCGACATCCCGTCGGCGATGAACCCGCCATCCGGCTGTCCGTTCCAGACCCGTTGCGGCTACAAGAAGCTGGTGCCGGACAATCTCTGCGAGACCAAGGTGCCGCCGGTCAAGCATCTCGGCGACGGTCATATGAGCCTGTGCTGGCTCTCCGACGACGTGCTGGCCAAGATGGAGCCCGTGATCAAGTTCGACAAGGAACACGCCGCGCACGAAGGTATGCCGGACGACGCGCCGCATGGCGATGGCCCCGGTTTTGCTGGCACGCCACCAAAGCGTCCGCGTGGCAAAAGGCCGAGCTGACCGTCCGAAGATCGAGATCAACGATGCGGCAAGATCAGTTCCCGCACTCGCTCAACTGCTGGGCATAGTCCCGCGCCATCTTGTCGGTGGCCCGGGCATAGCCCTGCACACCGGCATCGCCCCTGTTGCCGCGGCCATAGGCGGTCCAGCCGAGATAGTAGGCAAGGTAGAGATTGTAGGTGTCGTTGCGGGCGACGCCGTAGGTGTCAGATGTCTTGGAATGATACCAGCCGACGAAATCGACCGCATCGGCGAATTTCGTCCGCCGCGCCGCCCAGTTGCCGGTCTCGCGCTGATATTGCGACCAGGTGCCGTCCAGCGCCTGCGAAAAGCCGGTGGCCGTGGAGACGTGCTTCCACGGAATGAAGCCGAGCAGCTTGGTACGCGGCGGCCTTGCATTGCTCTTGAAGCCCGATTCCTTGCGCACCGTCGCCATCAGTACGGGAACGGGGATGCCATATTTCTGTTGGGTGCGCTCGGCGGCAGACTGCCAGTTGTCGAACCAGCCGTCATTCTGGTCGAAGACGGCGCAGACATTGTTGATGTGATTGGGCGGCGTGGCGCAGGCCGAAAGCGCCAGCAGCACGCAAACCGCACCAATTTTACTAAAACTCGAACTACGCATCGGCAGAGCAATAGGCCGAAATCATAAAGGGAATCTTGCAGCGTCCATTAACGCTTCGCCCGAGCGGTCGCTCGGGGAAATCCCATATCAACAATCCGACATATTTCGTCGTGTTCTCTAAATGGATACTGCGGAAATGCCGCCGTGGCTAAAATCACGCCCGCAAACGGCGTATTTATGACAGCTTGCCTGGTTTGCCGGGGCTTTGATGCCAGGCATGAACGAACCAAGACGCAAACGCGGCGCCGAGCGCACCAGCAATCGGGGGCCATCGGCCATTCCGCAACTGCCGCTCAGGCGGGTGACCAATCCCTATCCGCCAATGGCCATGCTGTCGCCCGATCAGATCGAGCAGATCCATCAGGCGTCGATGCACATATTGGAGAATTTCGGCATCGAGGTGATGAGCCCGCGGGCGTTGTCGCTGTTCGAGAAGGCCGGCGCCAGGGTCGACCATGCCTCAGCGAATGTCCGCATCGATCGCGGTCTGATCGAAGACGTGCTGAAGACCACGCAGCCCAGCTATGTGTTGACGCCGCGCAACCCGGCCAACGCGGTTCATCTGGGCGGCAACACCATTAATTTCACCCTCGTTGCCGGGCCGCCCAATGTCCATGACATGGAGCGCGGCCGCCGCGCCGGCAATTTGCGCGACTATTCGGATCTCACACGGCTGGCGCAGCATTTCAACTGTATCCACATGCTGGGCAACCAAGTCTGCGCGCCGGTGGAGCTGCCGGCAAACTCCCGCCATCTCGACACTTATTTCACCAATCTGACGCTGACCGACAAGAGTTTCCACGTCTCGGCGATCGGCCGGGGCAGGGCGCTTGATGGCATCGAGATGATGGCGATTTCGCGTGGGCTGACGCTCGACCAGATGCGCGACGATCCCGGCATCACCACCATCATCTCGGTCAACTCGCCGCGCCGCTTCGACGAGATGATGGCCGAAGGCCTGATGACCATGGCCGAGTTCGGCCAGTCGGTGGCGGTGACGCCGTTCACGCTGATGGGGGCGATGAGCCCGGTGACGCTGGCCGGGGCGCTGGCGCAGCAGAATGCCGAGGCGCTGTTCGGCGTCGTGCTGACGCAGCTTGTCCGTCCGGGCGCGCCGGTCATGTATGGCGCCTTCACCTCAAATGTCGACATGAAGTCGGGCGCGCCGGCCTTCGGCACGCCTGAGAACACCAAGGCCAACATTGCGTCAGGGCAACTGGCGCGGCGCTACGGGCTGCCCTACCGCACGACGCCGGGCTCGGCCTCCAACGCCGCCGATGCGCAGGGCGCCTATGAGACGCTGATGGCACTGTGGGGCGCGGTGCTCGGCCACGGCAATCTCGTTTACCACGCCGCCGGCTGGCAGGAGGGCGGGCTGACGGCGTCGTTCGAAAAACTCATCATCGATGTCGAGATGATCCAGCATATGATGGAGTTCTTGCGCCCGATCGAAGTCAATGAGGCGGAACTCGCCGTCGAGGCTTTGGGTGCGGTGCCAACCGGTGGGCATTTCTTCGGCGAGCCGCACACGCTGGAGCGCTACGCCACTGCCTTCTACCAGCCGATGCTGTCCAACTGGCAGAATTACGAAGCCTGGCAGGAAGCCGGCGGCCTCGACGCCACGGCACGCGCAACGCGGCTGTGGAAGAAAGCGCTGGAGGACTATGTCGAGCCGGTGATGGATATCGCCGTGCGCGAGGCACTAGAGGCTTACATGGCCAGGCGCAAGGAAGCGATCGGGCAGGGCGAGCCGTGATCGTTCCCCAGCTTGAATCCATTCACCCATTCAACTCACTGATATCAGAGAAAAAATCCATGAAATCGCATGCAAAGGTCGTGGTCATTGGCGGTGGCGTCGTCGGATGCTCCGTGTTGTTCCATCTCGCCCGCCACGGCTGGACCGATGTTGTCCTGCTGGAGCGCGACGAGCTGACCTCAGGCTCGACCTGGCACGCGGCCGGGGGCATGCACACCATCAATGGCGACCCCAACGTCGCCAAGCTGCAGAAATACACGATCAATCTCTACAAGGAGATCGAGGAGCTTTCCGGCCAGGCGACCGGCGTGCATCTGACCGGTGGCGTGCTTCTGGCAGCGACCGAGGCGCGGCTCGACTGGCTGCGCGGCGTCGTCGCCAAGGGCCGCTATCTCGGCATAGAGCTCGAGGAGATCTCGCCCAACGAAGCGGCCGAACTGATGCCGCTGCTCGATCCCAAGCAGTTCGTCGGCGCGGTCAGGAACAAAGAGGACGGCCATCTCGATCCCTCCGGCGTCACCCACGCCTATGCCAAGGCCGCGCGGAAACTTGGGGCGGAAGTGGAGCGTTTCACCAAGGTCGAGGACATCGTGCGGCGCCCTGACGGGCTGTGGCGGGTCATCACCAACAAGGGCGAGGTGGTGGCCGAGCATGTCGTCAACGCCGGCGGCCTGTGGGCGCGCGAGGTCGGCCGCATGGTCGGCCTCGAACTGCCGGTGCTGGCCATGGAGCACATGTACCTGATCACCGAGGACATGCCGGAGGTCGCCGCCTGGAACGCCAAGACCGGCACCGAGATCATCCACGCGGTCGACTTCGATGGCGAGCTTTACCTGCGCCAGGAGCGCGGCGGCATGCTGATGGGCACTTACGAAAAGGCCAACAAGCCATGGTCCGAATACCAGACGCCATGGAATTTCGGCCATGAATTGCTGGCGCCCGACATCGACCGCATCGCGCCGTCGCTTGAGGTCGGCTTCCGCCATTTCCCGGCCTTCCAGAACACGGGCATCAAGCAGATCATCAACGGGCCTTTCACCTTCGCGCCCGACGGCAACCCATTGGTCGGGCCGGTGCGCGGGCTGCCGGGCTTCTGGGTCGCCTGCGGTGTCATGGCCGGGTTTTCGCAAGGCGGCGGCGTCGGCCTCGCTTTGTCGAACTGGATGATCGAGGGCGATCCCGGCGCCGACATCTGGGCGATGGATGTCGCGCGCTACGGCGACTGGGCGACGATGGCCTATACCAACGCCAAGGTGCGCGAGAATTATTCCAGGCGCTTTTCGATCCGCTTCCCCAATGAGGAGCTGCCCGCCGGGCGGCCGCTGAAGACGACGCCGGTCTACGACCTGCTGTCGGCCAAGGGTGCGCAATGGGGCGTTGCC
The DNA here is from genome assembly GCF_020164655.1 of Mesorhizobium sp. AD1-1. Lineage (NCBI taxonomy): Bacteria > Pseudomonadati > Pseudomonadota > Alphaproteobacteria > Hyphomicrobiales > Phyllobacteriaceae > Mesorhizobium > Mesorhizobium sp. AD1-1. The sequence continues at coordinate 47,777 of NZ_JAIUGP010000022.1, read as the reverse complement.
TATGGGCTGGAAGTGCCGCTGTGGTACGCGCCGGAAGGCGTCAAGGACGAATTCTCCTGGCGCCGCTCGAGCGATTTCACGCAGGTCGCCAAGGAGGTCGCCACAGTTCGCGACGGTGTCGGCCTGTCGGAGATTTCGAGCTTCGCCAAATACAAGGTGACGGGTGAGGGAGCGGCCGCTTGGCTCGACCGGATGCTTGCCTGCAAACTGCCCAAGCCCGGCCGCATGACGCTGGCGCCGATGCTGAAGGAAGACGGCAGACTGATCGGCGATTTCACCCTCGCCAATCTCGGAAGCGAGGGCTGGTTCCTCGCCGGCTCCGGCATCGCCGAGCAATACCATATGCGCTGGTTCGAGAAGCACCTGCCTGACGATGGATCGGTCCGCATCGAGGCGCTGGGCGCGAAGCTCACCGGTCTGTCGATCGCAGGCCCGAAGGCGCGGGATGTGCTGGCAAAGGCGACGCGCTCGGATGTCTCCAATGCGGCCTTTTCCTTCATGGCCATTGGCCGGATGGATATCGGCATGGCGCCGTGCCTGGTCGGCCGTGTGAGCTATACCGGCGATCTCGGCTACGAGATCTGGGTGGCGCCGGAATACCAGCGCGCCGCCTATCAAGCGCTGATGGCGGCGGGCGGGGAATTCGGCATCGGCCTGTTCGGCTCGCGCGCCCTCAATGCGCTGCGGCTGGACAAGAATTACGGCTCATGGGGGCGCGAGTACCGGCCGATCTACGGGCCGCTGGAAGCGGGGCTCGACCGCTTCGTTGCTTACGGCAAGGACGCCGATTTCATAGGCAAGGCCGCGGCGCTGGCCGAGCGCAGGCAGGGCGGCAAACTGCGCCTGCGCGCTTTTATCGTCGATGCCGATGATGCCGATGTCATTGGCGATGAGCCGATCTGGTTCGATGGTGCGGTGCGCGGCTGGGTGACGTCGGGCGGCTATGCGCATCATTCGAAGAAATCAGTCGCCGTCGGCTATGTGCCGAAGGAGATCGCTGATGAGGGCGACGGCTTCGAGATCGAGCTGCTGGGCAAGCGCCATGCGGCGCGCATTCAGGCGGTGCCGCTGTTCGACGCCAATTTCGAACGGATGCGTGCTTGAAGCGCTTCGGCTTCGCCGATGCGCTTCAGATTCCTGTTTTGTGCATGTCGTTGTCCCAAAACCGCCGGGCACTTTTGGGCAACATGCACCAGGCCCGCATCCTCTTTCTGGCGTCAGGCGCTGCGGCGGCTGTCCAGCGCGAAGGCGCCGGCGCCGGCAAACACCAGATAGAGGAAGATGAAGCAGAACGAGATCGCCGAATCGCCGCCATTGTTGACCGGGAAGAAGTCGCGCGGCATGTGCGCCATGAAATAGGCGATCGCCATTTCGCCGGCCAGAAGGAATGCCACCGGTCGCGTGAACAGGCCCAGCGCGAGCAGGATGCCGCCGGCGAATTCGAGGATGGCGGCAGTCGTGGTCAGCCCGGAAAGGGCGTGGGGATCGACGCTGACGGGGAAGTTGAACAGTTTCTGGCTGCCATGCTCGATGAACTGCAGCGCGGTCATGATGCGCAACACGCCGAGCGCCTGCGGCTGGTATCTGGAGAGGCTTTCGAAAAGCTTCATAATGACTCCATTTTCAATCCGTCCGGCCATAGATTATCGCCCAGGAATGGACCATTCACTTCCCATGGCCTGGCGTCAACAATCGGTGATCGAAAATGTCCCCAGCTTGACCCTTCATATTTTTCCCGCAAGGGTTGCATTTCTATCGTTGCGGTTGTATTAGTGCGGCCACTCTAGAAATGTGGGTTCCCTTTGCCATGAAAAAAGTCGCCAGCAGCCTCTTCGCAATTCTTGCAGGCACCAGCTTTGCCATGGCCGAGGACGCCGGCTGTGAGGCCTTCAAGTGGCCCGTGACGCGGGAGCAGACCCTGTTTGCCGCGGCACCGGCAACGCCGTCCGGAGCGGCACTGGCGGTTGGTGCGGCTGCGGATCTGGCGCTGGTGCCGGTAGAGAAAGCCGGTTTTGCGGTAGCGCCCGAACGTGCGCCGGCATCAGACAGTTTCGGGGCCGTCGCCAGCGTGGAGGTGCCATCCGAGGGAGCCATCCAGATAAGTCTCTCGGGGGAGGCCTGGATCGATGTCATCCAGGATGGCCAGGCCATCAAGTCGGCGGGCTACAGTGGCGTGAAAACATGCCCTGGCATCCGCAAGAGCGTGCGCTTCAAGCTTGCGCCCGGCCCGGCCACCGTCCAGTTCAGCGGCGCGAAAAAAGCTGAGTTGAAGGTTGCGGTGCTGGCGCCGGAATGAGGCGGCGCCAGGCAGGGGGAGAGGCCTTCATCGGTGGTCCGATGAAAGCCCGCACTTTGTGTCAGCGGTGTTCGATCGCCGTCAGCGGACTGGCGCCATCAAGGCGAAGTGCGCGCCTTGCGGGTCCTGGCACTGCACGATCCAACTGCCGCCGGGGACCTCCATCGGCCCCATCAGGATCTTGCCGCCATTGTCGGTGACCCGTTTGGCCGCCGCGTCGATGGCCGCAACGTTGAAGTAGAATTGCCAGACCGGCACCGGGATCTGCGCGGGCTTGTTCATGATGCCGCCGCCGGATTCGGGGCCGGCCGTAAAAGTCTGGTACGTGCCCATCGGGCCCATGTCGAAATCGCCGGCGTCGACCCAGCCGAACTGGTCGGAATAGAAATCGAACGCGGCTTTCCAGTCCGACGTGTAAAGCTCGTGCCAGCCGATGTGGCCCGGCGTGCTGGCCGGCACGACAGGCTGGTCGGGACCGTTCGGCTGCAGGAACATGAAGGTCGCGCCTTGCGGGTCGGCGACGACGGCAAAGCGGCCGACGCCCGGAATGTCGTCGGGCTGGCGGTGAACGGTGCCGCCGGCTTTCTCCAGCGATGCAGTTGCGGCATCGACATCCCTGGTGTGGATATAGCCGAGCCAGGCAGGCGGCATGCCCATCTTGGCGGCATCCTCGGGCAAGGTCATCAGGCCGCCGACGCCACGTTCGCCGACATTCATGACGATGTAGCGCGGCATGCCGGGTGCCTTATCGAAGGGCTGCGCCGTCCAGCCGACCACTTGGGTGTAGAACGCCTCGGCGGCGTCGAGATCTGATGTCATCAATTCGTACCAGAAGAAGGGCATCGGGGTTTTTGGCATTTTCGGTCTCCTCACCTTTCATGGATCGATCGTCGTCCATCATAGGACGATCCTCACGACGGAAATCCGACACCGCCCGGACAACAATGGGTGTGTGTGCCAAGCGTTCCCTGATTGCGCATCCAGCGGTTTTCGATTTCTCTGCGGTCATGAGGGGTTGTCGTCCATGCGCTTGATGTCGCTCACGCCCGAGCTTGTCGCACTGTGCCATCGGGAAGAGGCCGATCCCGGTCCGGACCCGAGCTGGACAGACATGAACGACGAGGACTTTCGAACCCTCGCCTTGCGACTGTCCAATGAAGCCGATGAGGGACCGTTATGGGTGTTCGCCTATGGGTCGCTGATCTGGAAGCCGGAATTCGAGTCGGTCGAGCAACAGCTCGCCACGGCCTTCGGCTGGCACCGCTCCTTCTGCCTCGACATGGTGCGCTGGCGCGGCAGCGCCGAGCAGCCTGGGTTGATGATGGCGCTCGAGCGGGGCGGGCGCTGCAACGGCGTGATCTATCGCTTGCCGGAGGGTGAGAAGCCGGCGCAGATCGAAAGGCTGTTGCGGCGCGAGATCAGCGACCATGAAAGCATCGAGACGGTTCGCTGGCTGCCGGTGCATACGCCGCAGGGTAAGCTGCGCGCGCTCGGCTTCTGGGTCGGCGTGAAGGGCAGGGGAACGTCGCTGAACCAGCCGCTGGACAGAGTGGCGAGCGTGCTGGCCAGAGCCTGCGGGCATATCGGATCCGGCGCCGAATATCTCTACAACACGGTCAGCCATCTCGAAGCATTCGGCATCCGCGACCGCAATCTGTGGCGATTGCAGGAATTGGTGGCGCAGGAGGTCAGGGCCATCCATGGCCGCAAGCTTGAGCCTGGCCTTTCGCTCGCACTGCAAGCCCGACCGCAGTCGCAATAATATGAGTAAAAAAATCATATTATTGCCGAGCCTTTTCAGTGACTTGCGCCGAAAATTGACCAATTGATAAAAAAATAAAACGTGCTAGCCTTCCCCAAAAGAAAACATGGGGAACTGACGATGCCAGAAGGCCAATTCAGGGAAGGCATTGCGGGCGGCAGGCTCTCGGCCGACCAGTATGCGGATAATTTTTCCGACCTGCATCCGCCGCTCGATCACCACGAGGCGCTGGTCGAATCCGATCGCTGCTATTTCTGCTACGACGCGCCGTGCATGAATGCATGCCCGACCTCGATCGACATTCCGCTGTTCATCCGCCAGATCTCGACCGGCAATCCGATCGGTTCGGCCAAGACCATCTTCGACCAGAACATATTGGGCGGCATGTGCGCCCGCGTCTGCCCGACCGAGACGCTGTGCGAGGAAGTCTGCGTGCGCGAGGTGGCGGAAGGCAAGCCGGTGCAGATCGGCCGCCTGCAGCGCTACGCCACCGACGTCGCCATGGGCGAGAACAAGCAGTTTTATCCGCGCGCCGAGCCGACCGGCAAGACGGTCGCCGTGGTCGGCGCCGGGCCGGCCGGCCTTGCCGCCGCGCACCGGCTCGCCCGCCACGGCCATGACGTGACCATCCTGGAGGCGCGCGCGAAGGCCGGCGGCCTCAACGAATACGGCATCGCCGCCTACAAGAGCGTCGACGATTTCGCCCAGGCCGAAGTCGACTACGTGACCGCGATCGGCGGTATCGACATCCAGAACGGCAAGGCGCTCGGCCGCGACTATCAGCTGTCGGATCTGATCCGCAATTACGACGCGGTGTTTCTCGGCATGGGCCTTGGCGGTGTCAATGCGCTGCGTGCCGATGGCGAGGACGCTGACGGCGTCATCAACGCGGTCGAGTTCATTGCCGAGCTGCGCCAGGCCAGCGACCTTTCCGGCCTGCCGGTTGGTCGCCGCGTCGTCGTCATCGGTGGCGGCATGACGGCCATCGACGCCGCGGTACAGTCGAAGCTGCTCGGCGCCGAGGAGGTGACGATCTGCTACCGGCGCGGCCAGGAGCACATGAATGCGTCTGAGTTCGAGCAGGATCTGGCCGCTGCCAATGGCGTCAGCATCCGTCACTGGCTGCAGCCGAAGCGGGTGATCGCCGAGAGCGGCAAGGTCACTGCCGTCGAACTCGAATACACCGCCCTCAACGGCGACAGGCTTGCCGGCACCGGCGAGACGCTGACGCTCGTTGCCGACCAGGTGTTCAAGGCGATTGGCCAGAGTTTTGTCCCGGCCGCCCTCAACGGCAGCGGTGCATCGATCGACCTCGAAGCCGGCCGCATCAAGGTGGATTCGGAAGGGCGCACGTCGCTTGCCAAGGTCTGGGCCGGTGGCGACTGCATCTTCGGTGGCGACGACCTGACCGTCTCGGCGGTCGCGCAGGGACGCGACGCTGCGGAGAGCATCAATCGGGCACTGACCTCGAACGGGAGGGCATGAGCATGGCGGATATCAGAAACAATTTCGTCGGCATCAAGTCGCCCAATCCGTTCTGGCTGGCCTCGGCGCCGCCGACCGACAAGGCCTACAACGTCATCCGCGCCTTCAAGGCCGGCTGGGGCGGCGTGGTGTGGAAGACGCTGGGCGAGGAGGGCCCACCGGTGGTCAACGTCAACGGTCCGCGCTACGGCGCGATCTGGGGCGCCGACCGCCGCCTGCTCGGCCTCAACAACATCGAACTGATCACCGACCGCGACCTGCAGGTCAATTTGCGCGAGATCAAGCAGGTCAAGAAGGACTGGCCCGACCGCGCCATCGTCGTCTCGCTGATGGTGCCCTGCGTCGAGGAAGCCTGGAAGGCGATCCTGCCGGTGGTCGAGGAGACCGAAGCCGACGGCATCGAGCTCAATTTCGGCTGTCCGCACGGCATGTCGGAACGCGGCATGGGCGCCGCCGTCGGCCAGGTGCCGGAATATATCGAAATGGTAGTGCGCTGGTGCAAGCAGAACACCCGTATGCCCGTCATCACCAAGCTGACGCCCAACATCACCGATGTGCGCAAGCCCGCGCGCGCAGCACATGCCGGCGGCACCGACGCGGTGTCGCTGATCAACACCATCAATTCGATCACTGGTGTCGATCTCGACAGCTTCGCGCCGCAGCCGACCATCGACGGCAAGGGCTCGCATGGCGGCTATTGCGGGCCGGCGGTAAAGCCGATCGCCATGAACATGGTGGCCGAGATCGCGCGCGATCCGGAAACGCAGGGCCTGCCGATCTCCGGCATCGGCGGCATCACCACCTGGCGTGACGCGGCCGAATTCATGGCGCTCGGCGCCGGCAATGTGCAGGTCTGCACGGCGGCGATGACCTACGGCTTCAAGATCGTGCAGGAGATGATCGCGGGCCTGGAAAACTGGATGGACGAGAAGGGGCACGCCTCGCTCGACGACATCGTCGGCCGCGCCACGCCCAATGTCACCGATTGGCAGTATCTCAACCTGAACTACGTCGCCAAGGCGCATATCGACCAGGATGCCTGCATCAAGTGCGGCCGCTGCCACATCGCCTGCGAGGACACTTCGCACCAGGCGATCACCAGCATGGTCGACGGCGTCAGGCACTTCGAGGTCATCGAGGCCGAGTGTGTCGGCTGCAATCTCTGCGTCAATGTCTGCCCGGTCGAGAACTGCATTACCATGGAGCCGCTGGCAGCCGGTGTGATGGACCAGCGCACCGGCAGGCCGGTATCGCCGGTCTACGCCAACTGGACCACGCACCCGAACAACCCGATGGCCAAGGTGGCTGCGGAGTAGGAACTACCCCCAAGAGAAAATCGGCGCTTTCGAGCGCCGTTTTTCATTTTCCTATTGCAGATATGAATTATCCACGATAGTATGTATCCATGAATAAGGAACCTGTTCGATGAAGCTGGGCGAGGGTGTTGAAGCAGCCATCCATTGCGCCGCCACGCTGGCCAGTGTGGAAGGCAATAGCACCATGCCGGGCGCCGCTCTCGCCGAGGCCTTTGGCCTTTCGCCGAGCTATCTGCTCAAGCATCTCAACATGCTGAGCGCGGCGCGCGTCCTGGAATCGGTGCCCGGGCCTGCCGGTGGCTATCGGCTGGCGCGGCCAGCCGAGCGCATCACGCTGCTCGACATCGTGCTGGCCGTCGAGGGCCGCGAGCCGGCCTTCCGCTGCGGCGAGATCCGCCAGCGCGGTCCGGTGAAGCTCGATGCGTCGGCCTATGTGAAACCCTGCGGCATCAACGCCGCGATGCTGAAGGCCGAACGCGCCTATCGCGCCGCGCTCGCCGAGACCAAGCTGTCCGATATCGTGGCCACCTACGCGGCAGAAGGCGATCCCAGGTCGCTTGCTGCGAGCTGCGCCTTTGTCGAGCGCCACCAGCGGCCGCAGAAATCCAGTTAACCCCAAAACCTCAAAACCCAAGCAGACGTGAAAGGACGAGACGATGAAACAGAGGCTGCAATTTTTCGCCAAGGCGCCGGAGATCATGAAGGCGGTGTCGGCGCTCAACAAGGCGGTGGACGAATGCGGGCTCGAGGTGAGCCTGCTGCACCTGATCAAACTCAGGGCTTCGCAGATCAATGGCTGCTCGTTCTGCGTCGAGATGCACAGCCGCGAGGCCAGGCGCGACGGCGAGACCGAGCAGCGGCTCTATCTGGTTTCAGCCTGGAAGGAATCGCCGCTGTTCTCGGAGCGTGAACGCGCGGCTTTGGCCTGGACCGAAGCCGTCACCCTGATCGCCAACAACGGCGTGCCGGACGAACTTTATGCACGTACGCTGGAGCATTTCTCAGAAGAGGAGCTGGTCAAGCTGTCCGTTGCGCTCGGCATGATCAACACCTGGAACCGGCTGTGCATCCCGTTCCAAGCCATACATCCGATGCCGGCGGCCAAGGCCGCCTGATTGTCCAATCATGTTGGGAGCGCCGTGGAGAGCGCGCTCCCACTGCCTTAAACCTTTAAAGGGGAGAGTTTGATGCCTGCGGATTTGCCTTCGACCTTGTTGTTTCTCGCTCGCTTGCTGCTCGGCGGCGCCTTCGTTTTCGCCGGCCTGCGCAATATCCAGAACGCGGCCTTCCTGACCCAGCTGATGGCCGCGCGCGGTGTGCCGCAGGCGCGGTTGGCACTGTGGACTGGTATCGTGCTTCAGGTCGCCGCCGGTGTGCTGGTCATCGCAGGATTGTGGACGGCACTCGCGGCCACGGTGCTGCTGCTGTTCCTCATCGTCGCCACGCCGATGTTCCACAATTTCTGGGACCATCAGGGTCCGGACCGTGCGTCCCGCATCAATGGCTTCGTCGGGAATGTTGCCCTGAGCGGTGGCTTTCTGACCCTGATCGCGCAATCCGTTTGACGCACAGTTCCATGCCGACTGCGGCCTCTGGTGCCGACGGCTCAACCATAAAATCGGAACCAATCGAGCCGTTGACGCATTTCACACCTGCATGCCCAGCATCCAGGATGAAATATGAAAATCGCCCATGTCGCGCCGCTTTATGAATCGGTGCCGCCAAGGCTCTATGGCGGCACCGAGCGCATCGTCTCGTATCTGACCGAAGCGCTGGTCGATCTGGGTCATGAGGTGACGCTGTTTGCCAGTGGCGACAGCCAGACCTCCGCGAAGCTGGTACCCAGCCGGGAACGCGCGTTGCGCCTCGATCCGCGTCCGCTCAAATCCGAGATCGCGGCGCATCTTTCGATGCTTGCGCAGGTGAGGGAACGGGCGTCGGAGTTCGACGTCATCCACTTCCACCTCAGCCACTTCCTGCATTTTTCCTTCTTTGAGGATATTGCGGAGCGGACGGTGACGACGCCGCATGGCAGGCTGGATTATGTCGACCTGGCGCCGGCCTATGAAAGGTTCCCGCGCTTTCCCCTGATTTCCATTTCGCACAGCCAGAAGGCGGGCCTTGCCAACGCCAACTGGTTGGCGACGATCCATCACGGATTGCCGACTGCTCTCTACGAACCGACGTTCGAGACGGCCGCCGAAGAACCCTACCTTGCCTTCCTCGGCCGGTTCTCACGCGACAAGCGCCCGGATCGCGCCATCGAGATCGCCTTGCGTTCGGGGCTCAAGCTCAAGCTCGCGGCAAAGATCGGCGACGACGATCGCGCCTATTTCCGTGAGGTGGTCGAGCCTTTGATCGATGGCGATCGCGTTGTCTATGTCGGTGAGATCGAGGAAAACCAGAAGGCGGAATTTCTCGGCAAGGCGGCCGGCCTGCTGTTCCCGATCGACTGGCCGGAGCCGTTCGGCCTTGCCGCCATCGAGGCAATGGCCTGCGGCACACCGGTCATCGGCTGGAGTTGCGGTGCGCTGCCGGAGATCATCGATCAAGGCGTCACCGGTTTTATCGCTGACACAATGGATAGCGCGGTCGCTGCGGTGCCGGACTTGCTGCAACTCGACAGGCGAAAGGTGAGGGCCGTTTTCGAAAAGCGGTTCTCCGCCCGAAGAATGGCCGGCGACTATCTGGCCGCCTATGCGGGCCTGATCGGCGTCCCGAGCACGGCGAAGGCGTCTTGAGCAGCGACGTGCTCGAGCCACGGCAACGAAACAACAGGGATCTTTGACGAATGGCCCAACTCGATGAGCGCCAGCTCGATCCTGCGGTTGCGCTTGCATCGCTCGACGCCACCGCCCCTCGCGAGCCGCATCGGTTGTTTGCGCTCAAGCAGGGCGATTGCTTCGCCGTTGCCGACGCCTATGGCGACATACGTGGCGCCGGCGACGGTTTCTTTCGCGACGACACGCGGGTTCTTTCCGAGTTCCGGCTGACCGTCGGCGGCAGGCAGACATCTCTGCTCGGCGCCTCGCTCAGCCAGGACAATGTGCTGTTCACCACCAATTTGACCAATCTGCCGATACAGAGCGCCGGTGGACGCGACATCCCGCAGGGAGCCATTCACATCGAACGCGTCAGACTGCTTTGGCAGGACAGGCTGTTTGAACGCATCACCCTTTCCAATTACAGCCGGGAACACTCGACGATCAGCGTTTCCCTGCACTATTCCGCCGATTTCCGCGACATGTTCGAAGTGCGTGGCTCGACACGGCCGAAGCGCGGGCTGGCCCATGCCGCCGAAACAAACGCGACGTCGGTCCTGCTGCGCTATGATGGGCTCGATGGCCTGGCCCGCCTCTCGGCGATATCGTTCTCGCAGGCGCCGGACCAACTGAGTGCCAACCGTGCCGATTTCCTGATCGCCGTGACCAAGCGTAGCAGGAAGGTGCTTTATGTCGAGGTCGGTCCCGAGGTGGCCGACAAGCCCGACCGCGACCGGTTCCGCGCCGCTGCCGCCCGCGCCCGCTTTGGCATGCGGGCCAAACGTCGCCATGGCGCGACGGTGCGCAGCTCGGGCCGTGTCTTCAACGACTGGGTCGAGCGCGCCCGCGCCGATGTCGCGCTGCTGACCACCGAGCTGGCGACCGGCCCCTATCCCTATGCCGGCATCCCCTGGTTCTCGACGGCGTTCGGCCGCGACGGCGTCATCTCGGCACTGCAGATGCTGTGGCTCAATCCGGGATTGGCGCGGGGCGTGTTGGCCTTTCTGGCCCAGCATCAGGCGACCGAGACATCGCCGTTCAGCGATTCGCAGCCGGGCAAAATCATGCACGAGACCCGCAAGGGCGAAATGGTGGCGCTGCGGGAGCTTCCCTTTGGCCGCTACTACGGTGGCGTCGATACGACACCGCTCTACATCTATCTTGCCTGTGCCTACGCCGATCGTACCGGTGACATGGCGTTCATCGACGGCCTGTGGCCGTCGCTGTGCGCCGCGGCCGAATGGACGGAGGAGGCGGGCCGGGAGACCGGATTCGTGACTTACCAGCGAGCGGCGGAGTCCGGCCTCGCCAACCAGGGATGGAAGGACAGTTTCGATTCGGTCTTCCATGCCGATGGCCGCATTCCCAAGGGCCCGATCGCCCTTGTCGAAGTGCAGGGCTACGTCTTTGCCGCCTTCCGGGGGCTGGCGGCACTTGCCCGTCGCCGGGGCGAGAACGACAGGGCCGACCACTGGGATGATCGCGCCGAAGCGATGCGGGTTGCCGTGGAACGGGATTTCTGGCTTGACGATCTCGGCTTCTATGCGCTGGCAATCGACGGTGCCGGCGAGCCCTGCAAGGTGCGGACCTCGAATGCGGGGCATCTGCTCTTTGTCGGATTGCCTGAGCCTGCGCGGGCCCAGATGGTGGCTGACCAGCTGCTTTCCGCCTCCTTCCATTCGGGCTGGGGACTGCGGACGCTCGCCGACGATGCCGTGTTCTTCAATCCGATGTCGTACCACAATGGCTCGATCTGGCCGCACGATACCGCCCTTTGCGGTGCCGGGCTGGCGCGCTATGGCGAGCGCGAAAGCGTGGTTCGCCTGATGAGCGGCACGTTCGAATCCGCGGTCCATTTCAACATGCGGCTGCCCGAACTGTTCTGCGGTTTTACACGTGCGCCGGGCGAAGCACCCATCGCCTATCCCGTCGCCTGCCTGCCGCAAGCGTGGTCGGCGGGCTCCGCTTTCATGTTGATGCAGGCCTGTCTTGGCCTGGAGATCGACGGCTGGGAGGGTGAGATTCGCGTTGGCCGCCCCAGGCTGCCGATCGGCATCGACACGCTGACACTGCGGCACCTGGGCGTCGGCGACCGGGTCGTCGATCTCACCTTCCAGCGCGTCGGCGACCGGGTTGTCGCTTTCCTGGCCGACCGCCATGAAGGGCTGGTGCCGCTCATAGTAAGAACATGATCCGAACAAAATTGGCGGAACCGATCCAGGCCTTGTGCGTTGCAAAAACACTGGTCCGAACGCCGACCACGTGGCCGGCGGACCGTTTCAAACGGGAAACACGAACAAACGGTCGCCGACGGCCGGGGTGAGTTGACGTTCAATGACAAACTACGGTGCGGACCTGCTCTGGGTTCTGATTTTCGCGAGCCTCGGTTTTTCCGCTCTTGCCGTATTCCTCTCCATATCGCGGCACCGTCGCCGTCATCCTCCTGCCGTCCCACATACGGCAGGCGAAGATGTGGCGGCGGAGGCCGCGCGCAAGGTGATACGGGAGTTCGAAAAGAACGGCCAATCGGCCGATGCCGCGCTGGTGACCTGGTCGCCCGAAACATTGCGCAAGATCCTGGCCGACGATCTGCCCGATGCGCAGGTTATCGTGGTGTCCAATCGCGAGCCGTACATCCACAATGTGAAGGACGACGGCGTCGAGTTGCTCGTCCCGGCCAGCGGGCTGGTGTCGGCGCTCGAGCCCATTACCCGCGCCTGTGCGGGCACCTGGATCGCCTATGGTGGCGGAACGGCGGACCGCCTTACCGTCGACGACCACGATCGCGTGCAGGTGCCGCCTGGCAACCCGTCCTACACGTTGCGCCGGGTCTGGCTGACGGAGGAAGAGCATCAGGGTTATTATCTCGGTTTCGCCAATGAGGGCCTTTGGCCGCTTTGCCATATCGCCTTCACCCGGCCGATTTTTCGTGCCTCCGACTGGGCTGCCTATGAAGCCGTCAACCGGAAGTTTGCCGATACGGTGGTTGCCGAGGCGCGCAACGAGCGGCCGATCGTGCTGGTCCAGGATTACCATTTCGCGCTGCTGCCGCGCATGATCCGCGAGCGCTTGCCGGAGGCGATCGTCATCACTTTCTGGCACATCCCGTGGCCAAATTCGGAAGTGTACAGCATCTGCCCATGGCGTGAACGCATCCTCGAAGGCCTGCTCGGCAGCTCGATCATCGGCTTCCACACCCAGTTCCATGCCAACAATTTCACCGAAAGCGTCGATCGCTTCCTGGAAAGCCGCATCGAGCGGGCCGATGCGGCCATCTCCTACGGCGGACGGACCACATTGGTGCACGCCTATCCGATCTCGATAGAATGGCCGGCGGACCTGCTGGCGAAACTTCCCGCTGTCGACGATTGCCGCGCTCGCATGCGCGAGAGGTTCGGCCTTAAAGCGGATGTGAAGCTGGCCGTCGGGGTCGAGCGCCTCGATTATACCAAGGGCATTCTCGATCGGTTTCACGCTTTGAACGAATTGTTCAAGCGACAGCCTGAGTGGATCGGAAAACTGGTCTTCCTGCAGATCGCGGCACCCAGCCGCGGCACGCTGCCCGCCTACAAGCTGCTCCATGACGAGTGCCACCGTTATGCCGAAGAGCTCAACCGGCGTTATGGCAGCGAGGGCTACAGGCCGGTGATCATGGTGGCCGAACATCACTCGCAAGAACAGGTCTACGAGATCTATCGGGCCGCCGACATATGCATGGTCACCAGCCTGCATGACGGCATGAACCTCGTCGCAAAGGAATTCGTCGCCGCGCGCGACGACGAGCAGGGCGTTTTGATGCTCAGCACATTCGCCGGCGCCTCGCGCGAATTGCTGGAGGCGCTTATCGTCAACCCTTACGATGCCGCCATGATGAGCGGAGCGCTGTTGCAGGCACTGACCATGTCGCCCGAAGAACAGCGCGAGCGCATGCGCCCCATGCGCGAGACAATCCGCAACAACAATGTCTATCGCTGGGCCGGCAGCATGCTTCTGGATGCGGCGCGTTTGCGCAAGCGCGGGGACCTCGATCGGGTGACCGGTGCCGTCAGGGACCCGCCGCCCAGCGTCGACAATGTCGTCTCCATTTTTGAGCGCAGACGGGTGGCGATGTCATGAGCGATGCGCTGCAAAATATTGTTGGCGAGACCCCGCACAAGCCGCAGGCCGTCATGGAGAAACCGCACACTGTGCTGACCGGCGAATGGGCGTTGTTCCTCGACATCGACGGCACCCTGCTGGAACATGCCGAACACCCGGACGCCGTCTCGGTCAGCGACGAGCTCCGCTCCTTGCTGCAAGGCCTGGATCGCAAGCTGAACGGGGCATTGGCCTTCGTAACAGGCCGTTCCGTCGCGGCTGTCGATCATCTGTTCCAGCCTTTGAAGCTGCGCGCCGCCGGGCTCTATGGCCTGGAACATCGGCTCCTACCGAACGACGACGTCGAAGTCGCGGATGAGCCGGCGGATATTTCTGCGCTTGCCGACGAGATCGAGGCCGAGCTAGGTCGTGGCGCCTATATCGAGCGCAAAGGACGGGTGCTGGCCATCCACACGCGCGCCGCCCCGCATCTGCTTCCGCGCGCGACGCAGCTTGTCGAGCAGGCGCTGGCCACGCTGCCAAAGGGCTACCGGGTGGTTCCCGGCAATGCCGGTGTGGAACTGCTGCCGCTCGAGGCCGCCAAGGGCGCCGCGATCCGGCGTTTCATGGAAATTGCGCCATTCACGGGCCGTCGCCCGGTCTTCCTGGGCGACGACACGTCGGATGAAAACGGTTTTGAGGCCGTCAATGATGCCGGCGGCATATCGATACGCGTCAAACCACCAGCGCACACCGCAGCGCGGTACGGGCTTGCCGACGTTGTCGAGACGCTGGCCTGGCTGAGAGGTCAACTTTAGATCCAGCCGACGCAACCGCGATCGCGCCTCCTGGAAAGGGCAAGGAAAGGAACGGTTTCGATGGGACGCTTTGCACAATTGGTCCGAGAGATCACCCCGAACTGGCTGCACTCTCGCTCCTCCCGCCATGACATTGCCGACGTTTCACCGTCCGACGCGGATTTCAGCTGGCAAGAGGCGATCGACAACAAGATGTATGGGGCTGATACGCCTGATTATTCCTATGTTCCGGAAAAGACCGCTTCAGATGCGGTGAGACCGGGCGGTGACAGCCCCGGCGAAAAGAGCGTGCGGGGTGATCCAAAGAGAGCCAATTGAGGGTGAAAGCCTGTCGGCGCCCGATGAACGCTAGGCCGCAAATCGCAGTCCGCCGTCGCAGGTCAGCACCTGACCGGTCATGAAGCCGTTGGAGACGAGGAAGGCTATTGCCGCGGCGACGTCTTCGGCGCGACCGATGCGGCCGACCGGGGTCCTGCCGGCATAGTCGGCAAACAGCGCCTGCCTCTGCTCTTCGGCCAGAAAGTCCCACCAGGGCGTGTCGATGACGCCTGGCGCCACGACATTGACGCGCAGCGGTTTCAACTCCATCGCCAGGATCGGCACCACGGTCAACAGCATGCCGTTGATGGCGGCGATACCGGCGACGCCGGGCGTTGCGAGCTGCGCCGACACCGCCGAGATGAAGGTGACCGATCCGGCCTTGTTGAGTGTCGGCAAGGCGGCCTGCAGGCAGGACAGCTGCGGGCGGACCTTTTCCTCCACGCCACTGCCGATGTCACTCAGGTCAAGCGCCGGGAACGGGCCGAGGCCCTTGCCGCCGCTGGCCGCCAGCACCAGATGGTCGAATGGACCAAGGCGCTCGAAGAACCGGGTGACTTCATCCGGCTTCGAGGCGTCGAATGCAGCCTTCCCGGCAGCGCCGCCAAGACTCTTCCAAGCGCTCTTCAGTTTCTCCTCGTTGCGCCCGGTGATGGTCACCTTCATGTCCGGGCCAAGCAGTTTGCGCGCCGTCGCCAGCCCGATGCCGGACGAGCCGCCGATGATGACGGTGTGTTGGATTGCCTTGGTCATCAATGCTGTTCCTTCGATGTGGGGGAGGCCGGGCCGATGAGATCGAGGCTCAAGCTTCTCAGCTGTTGCCTTGCCTTGGCGTCGTAGGCCTGAGCATCGGCGCGGGATTCCCGCAGGCCGTCGAAATAGAGGCCGCTTTTTCCGTTGAGCGCGGGTGAGGTTGCGAGGTTGAGGATGGCGTCGGCACCGGTCTCGACCGAACTCCACGGCGTCACCCCGGCCTGCCGGACCATGGTTGTGTTCATGTAGCTCGCCGGATGCAATGCGTTGACGGTGACGCCGGTGCCTTTCAACTGTTCGGCCAAATCGACGGTGAACAGGATCTGCGCCAGCTTGCTCTGGCAATAAGCGCGCACCCCGTCATAGGAGCGGGTCAGCATGACATCGCTGAAGTCGATCGCCTGCTGCCCCGCAGAGGCGACATTGACGATGCGCGCCGGCGCACTGGCCTTCAGCAATGGCAGGAGCTCCGATGTCAGCAGGAAACCGGCGAGATAGTTGACCGCGAAGCGCAGTTCATAGCCGTCGGCACTCACCTGCCTTTTGGCACCTTGGCCCGCTGTGCCGATGCCGGCATTGTTGATGAGGATGTCCAGCCGGTTCGTCCGGGCGCGCACCGCCTCGGCGAGGTGGCGCACCTCGGCCAGCGAAGAGAGGTCGGCGACCAGAAGCTCGGCCTTGCCGCCGGCGGCTTCGATCTCGGTGACAACAGCCTTGCCGCGCGTTGCATCGCGGCCGTGCACCAGCACACGGGCGCCCGCGGCGCCGAGCCGTTGCGCGACAACGCGGCCGACGCCGTCTGTCGAGCCGGTGATGAGGATCGTCTTGTCTTTGGGTTCCATGTTCAGAGCCTCCGTTCTGTTGCTCTGAACGGAAGATGGGGCAGTTGGCGCTGGCCAAACAGTTCAAACTTTATCCTGGTATCAATACTGCTATAATACGCGCATGGAGTCCCAACCTCACGCGGCCCCCACACGTTCGGCTGAAGACAGCCGCCGGCGCGAACTCGGCGCCTTCCTGCGCTCGCGCCGCGAAAGGCTGACGCCATCGGCCGCAGGCATCACCACCGGTCTCAGGCGACGTACGCCGGGCTTGCGCCGCGAGGAGGTGGCGATGATCGCCGGTGTCGGCACGACCTGGTACACATGGCTGGAGCAGGGGCGGGAGGTCAGGCCCTCGGTCGAGGTGCTGACGGCGCTCGCCGAAGCACTGCGCCTCGACGCCGCCGAAAAACAGCATCTGTTCATCCTTGCCGACCGCCAGCAGCCGGAGCGCCGTGCCGTAGCGCCGGAAAAGGTCGATGGCCCGTTGCTGCACATGCTGCAGAGCCTGGTGCTGCAGCCGGCCTATGTCGTCGGGCGGCGCTGGGACGTGCTGGCCTGGAACCCGGCGGCGGTGGCGGTGTTCGGCGATTATGGCCTGCTGGAGGGTGACGCCCGCAACATCGTCCACATGGTGTTCACGAGCCCGCATCACCGGCACCTGCTGGTCGACTGGGAGCAACTGGCGCACACCGTGCTGGCCTCGTTCCGGGCCGCGAGCGCCCGCTATGTCGGCGATCCGGATTTCGAGCGGCTGATCGAGTTGATGACGCGTTCGAGCCCCGAATTTCGTGCCTGGTGGCCGCAGCGCGACGTCGCGCATCGGTTGTCGGGGGTGAAACATGTCCGGCACCCGAGCGCGGGCGCCATGACCTTCGAGCATATGAGCCTGTCGATCGGCGACGGCTCGGACATGAAGCTGATCGTCTACACGCCGTTAGCCGAGCAGAATTCGATCGCCAAGCTGCAGGCATTGCTGGACGCGCTGCCGGCCGAGCGGCGCAGCGCCTGAGGTTGGCTGGCGTCCCCCTCGGCTTCGTCATCCACGGGCGAAGCGGACGCGGAGACCCGAGGATCCATGCCGGGACGTTTGCCGAAGAGTACTACGGAGCAGAATTTGGACCTTTGCGGCGCGTTGAAGTCGCGGCATGGATTCTAGGGTCTGCGCCGCGTCGCTTCGCTCCTTGCTTCGCCCTAGAATGACGAAACCATTTAGCCCTTCGGCTTCAGCCCATCGAGGAACAACTGCTCGAGAAATCTTGCCGCATCCTCGAAGCGGCCGTCGCCGCCGCGGTTCGGTCCGAGCACGGCGCGGACCTGGACGTCGAAATCGGCATAATGCTGCGTCGTCGCCCAGATCGAGAAGATCAGGTGCCAAGGGTCGGTCTTGGCGATCTTGCCGGCGCGCATCCAGCCCTTGATGACGGCGGCCTTCTCGTCGACCAGCGTTTTCAGTTCGCCCGCCAGCAGCGGCATGATGCGCGGCGCGCCTTGCAGGATCTCGTTGGCGAACAGCCGGCTCTCGCGCGGAAAATCGCGCGCCATCTCCAGCTTGCGCCTGATGTAGCTGCGCAGTTCGGTTAGGGGATCGCCAATGTCGTCGAGTTCGCGCAGTGGCGCCAGCCAGGTGTCGAGCAGGCGCTGCATCAGCGTTTCGTGGATGTCTTCCTTGCGCCGGAAATAATAGAGCAGGTTCGGTTTCGACATGCCGGCGGCTTCGGCGATCTGGTCGATGGTCGAGCCGCGAAAGCCGTTGGTGGAGAAGACCTCAAGCGCCGCCTCCAGGATGAGTTCGCGCTTTTCCTGCTGGATGCGGGTGCGGCGAGGGGCATCCGTGCCGATGGTCACCGTTGCAAGCCCTCGTGTTGAGGCTCATCTGGACCAATTCTCTGGACCAGTTTTTCCCTAGCCTGTGGAACGCACTTCAGGTGCCGCATTTCCGCTAGTAATCCTTGACCGCCTAAAGGGCGGTGCTAACGTTTGTCCAATCGGTCAAAAATTTGCGTAGCATGAAAACGCGGCAAAGACCAAGCGTTGGGCGCAGCGAAACAGTTTACAAGGGGAAGTCCTGGTCATGTCCAACCGGCTGAAAGTCACGCCGAACGATCTCAGTGCATTCTGGATGCCGTTCACGGCAAACCGGCAGTTCAAGCAGGCGCCGCGCATGATGGTGTCCGCCAAGGACATGCATTACACAACCAGCGACGGCCGCAAGGTGCTCGACGGCACCGCCGGCCTGTGGTGCGTCAATGCCGGCCACTGCCGTCCGAAGATCACCGAGGCGATCCAGCACCAGGCTGCCGAACTCGATTATGCGCCGGCCTTCCAGATGGGCCATCCGATCGTGTTCGAACTGGCCAACCGCCTGGTCGACCTGGCGCCCAAGGGCATGGACCATGTCTTCTTCACCAATTCCGGCTCGGAATCGGTCGAGACCGCGCTCAAAATGGCGATCGCCTATCACCGTGTGAAGGGCGAGGGCTCGCGCACCCGGTTGATCGGCCGCGAGCGCGGCTATCACGGCGTCAATTTCGGCGGCATTTCGGTCGGCGGCATCGTCACCAACCGCAAGATGTTCGGCACGCTGCTCGGCGGCGTCGACCATATGCCGCACACGCATCTGCCGGAAAAGAACGCCTTCACCAAGGGTGTGCCGGAGTATGGCGCGGAACTCGCCAACGAGCTGGAGCGTATCGTCGCCCTGCACGACGCTTCGACCATCGCCGCCGTCATCGTCGAGCCGGTCGCCGGCTCCACCGGCGTCATCCTGCCGCCGAAGGGTTATCTGGAGAAGCTGCGCGAGATCTGCACCAAGCACGGCATCCTGTTGATCTTCGATGAGGTCATCACCGGTTTCGGCCGTCTCGGCACACCGTTCGCCGCCGACTATTTCGGTGTCACGCCCGACATCATGACCACCGCCAAGGGCGTCTCCAACGGCGTCATCCCGATGGGCGCGGTGTTTGTGAAGAAGGAGATCCACGACGCCTTCATGACCGGCCCCGAGCACATGATCGAGTTCTTCCACGGCTACACCTATTCGGGCAACCCGATCGCCTGCGCGGCCGCACTCGGCACGCTTGACACCTACAAGGAAGAGGGCCTGCTGACCCGTGGCGAGGAGCTGGCGCCGTACTGGGAAGACGCGCTGCATTCGCTGAAAGGCGAGCCGAACGTCATCGATATCAGGAACATCGGCCTGATCGGTGCGATCGAGCTGGCGCCGATCGCCGGCCAGCCGACCAAACGGGCCTTCTCGGCCTTCGTCAAGGCGTTCGAGCGCGGCGCGCTGATCCGCACCACCGGCGACATCATCGCGCTCTCGCCGCCGCTGATCATCACCAAGGGCCAGATCAACGAATTGATCGACCATGTTCGCGATGTGCTGAGGTCAATCGATTGACGGACTGACGCGGTCGGTTGAGGTCGGCGCGGCAGCGCGCCGACCTGACCTTTGGCTTGCAACGAACCATTACAGTCAGGCGGGCAACGCACCGATCCCGGTCAGGATCACCCGCTTGATATTTTCCTTGGCTTCCCGCCATTGCCGGTCGGACAGAGGTTTTCCGCCATTGAGTGTCTCGATCTGATGGCCGAAATCGGCGTAGTGCTGGGTCGTGGCCCAAAGCATATAGAGCAGATGGCGCGGATCCACCGGGTCCATCTTGGCTTCCTCGATCCAGCGCCTGATGATCTCGACGCGGCCGTCGGTCCATTCGCGCAGCGTCGATTCCATATAGTCCTGAAGCACCGGCGCCCCGTGCATCACTTCGGAGGCCCAGACCTTCGAGCCGTCCGGATGGCGGCGTGATATTTCCATCTTGGCGTCGATATAGGCACTGATGCCGTCTATGGGCCCGCGCGCCGCGTCGAAGCAATTGGCCGCCTGTAGCCAGATTTCAAAGATGTTTTGAACGACCGACCGGTAAAGCTCTTCCTTGGTGGCGAAATAGTAGTGGAGATTTGCCTTCGGCAATCCCGCCAGATCCGCAATCAACTGCATCGTGGCGCCGCCAAACCCTGCCTCCGCAAACACCTTCTCTGCAGCGACGAGAATGGTTTTTTCATTCTCTCGGCGGATCTCCTGTCGCCGCATGGGGCGGGTGGGTTCTGCCATGTCTACCCCAAGATTCTAGTTGACCGCTTGGTCAGGTTGTGTAGTTTAAAAGCTGACCATACGGTCAAGCTGTAAATCACTCAAGGGGCGACAAGACCCCTGGTGTAGATGGGAACTCGAGATGGCCGCACCCGGCGAGAATCTGCGAATCAATTCAGACCGTTTGTGGGATTCCATCATGGAGATGGCGAAGATTGGCCCCGGCATTGCCGGCGGCAACAATCGCCAGACCGTGACCGACGAAGACGGCGAAGGGCGGCATCTGTTCAAGCGCTGGTGCGATGCGGCCGGGCTCGAAATGGGCGTCGATGAAATGGGCACGATGTTTGCCCGCCGCGAAGGCACCGATCCCAGCCTGCCGCCGGTCTATGTCGGCAGCCATCTCGATACGCAGCCGACCGGCGGCAAGTATGACGGCGTGCTCGGCGTACTGGGCGGGCTTGAAGTGGTGCGCTCGCTCAACGATCTCGGCATCAAGACCAAACATCCGATCGTCGTCACCAACTGGACGAACGAGGAGGGCTCGCGCTTTGCGCCGGCTATGATGGCGTCCGGCGTGTTCGCCGGCGTGCTCGACCAGGCCGATGTGTACGGGCATGTCGACAAGCAGGGCAAGAAATTCGGCGAGGAACTGGAGCGCATCGGCTGGAAAGGCCCCGAGAAGGTCGGCGACCGCAAGATCCATGCCTTCTTCGAACTGCATATCGAACAGGGTCCGATTCTCGAGGACGAAGATATCGACATCGGTGTCGTTACCCATGGCCAGGGCCTTAAATGGCTGCAGGTGACGCTGACCGGCAAGGAAGCCCATACCGGCTCGACGCCGATGCCCAAGCGCCGCAATGCCGGGCTCGGCATGGCGCGGGTGATCGAACTGGTGCACGAGATCGCCATGGACTACCAGCCCGATGCCGTCGGCGCGGTCGGCCACATGGAGGTCTATCCCAATTCGCGCAACATCATCGCCGGGCGCACCGTCTTCACCGTCGATATCCGCTCGCCGGAAAAGGAAGTGCTGGACGCGATGGATGGCCGCATCCGCGAAGGCATCGACACGATCTGCGATGCACTCGACATCCGCTACGAGATCGAACAGGTCGGCGCTTTCGATCCGGTGACTTTCGATGCCGGCTGCGTCAAGGCGATCCGCGATGCCGCCGACCGCCTTGGCTATTCCCATCGCAACATCGTTTCCGGTGCCGGCCACGACGCCTGCTGGATTAACCGTGTCGCGCCCACCGCGATGGTGATGTGCCCTTGCGTCGATGGCCTCAGCCACAACGAGGCCGAAGAGATCACCAAGGAATGGGCTTCGGCGGGTGCCGATGTCTTGTTCCACGCGGTGGTGGAGACGGCTGTCATCGTGGAGTGAGCTTAGAATCCACCTTCCAAACGACGCTCGTAAAGAAGCGCGAAGAGAACAAGGGAACAGTCAATGACCAAAGTCATCCGAAACGGCACCATCGTCACCGCCGACCGCACCTGGAAGGCCGATGTGCTGATGCAGCACGGCAAGATCGTCGCCATCGGTTCGGGCCTGCATGGCGACCATGAGTTCGACGCCACCGGCTGCTACGTCATGCCGGGCGGCATCGACCCGCACACCCATCTCGAAATGCCGTTCATGGGCACCTATTCGGCCGATGATTTCGAATCCGGCACGCGCGCGGCGCTCTCCGGCGGCACGACGATGGTGGTCGATTTCTGCCTGCCGGCGCCGCAGCAGTCGCTGCTCGAAGCCTTGCAGATGTGGGACAACAAGACCTCGAAGGCGTCGTGCGATTACTCCTTCCACATGGCGATCACCTGGTGGGGCAAGCAGGTGTTCGACGAGATGGCCACGGTCGTCGACAAGGGCATCACCTCGTTCAAGCATTTCATGGCCTACAAGGGAGCGCTGATGGTCGACGACGACGAGATGTATGCGTCGTTCCAGCGCTGCGCCGATCTCGGCGCGCTTCCGCTCGTTCATGCCGAGAATGGCGACGTGGTGGCGGCACTGTCGCAGAAGCTGCTGGCTGCCGGCAACAACGGCCCCGAGGGCCACGCCTATTCACGGCCGCCCGAAGTGGAAGGCGAGGCGACCAACCGCGCCATCATGATCGCCGACATGGCCGGCGTGCCGCTCTATGTCGTGCATGTCTCCTGCGAGCAGAGCCACGAGGCGATCCGCCGGGCGCGCCAGAAGGGCATGCGGGTGTTCGGCGAGCCGCTGATCCAGCACCTGACGCTGGACGAGAGCGAGTATTTCGACAAGGACTGGGACCATGCGGCACGCCGCGTGATGAGCCCGCCCTTCCGCAACAAATCGCACCAGGACTCGCTGTGGGCCGGCCTGCAGGCGGGTTCGCTGCAGGTGGTGGCGACCGATCATTGCGCTTTCACCACCAAACAGAAGCGCAACGGCGTCGGCGATTTCACCAAGATCCCGAACGGCACCGGCGGGCTTGAAGACCGCATGCCGGTGCTGTGGACCACAGGCGTCAACACCGGCCGGCTGACGATGAACGAGTTCGTCGCGGTGACCTCGACCAACATCGCCAAGATCCTCAACATGTATCCGAAGAAGGGCGCAATCGTAGAGGGCGCCGACGCCGACATCGTCGTCTGGGATCCCAAGCGCAAGAAGACAATTTCGTCCAAGAAGCAGCAATCGGTGATCGACTACAATGTCTTCGAGGGTTTCGAGGTGACCGGCCTGCCGCGGTTCGTGTTCTCGCGTGGCGAACTGTCGATCCAGGAGTCCGAGGTCAAGGCCAAGCCCGGCCATGGTGAATTCGTCGGCCGCGAGCCGAATGCGGCCGTCAACCGGGCGCTGTCGACGTGGAAGGAAATCTCCGCGCCGCGCAAGGTGGAACGCACCGGCATCCCGGCGACCGGGGTTTGAGGTGCGGCGCGGGGGACTTCTTTTCGCGGCAGTTTTGGTTCTGGTGGCCAGCCAAGTGTCGGCGGCCAGCATCGACCTAGCCAAACCTTATGGCAACAAGTCCGGCTGCATCAACAAGAACGGCCAGGAAGTCTACGCCGAGGACATGCTGCTTCTAACCAACACCGACTTCATCACGGCGACGAGCGCTTGCACCTTCACCGGCAATAGGGTCCAGGCCGACGGCTCGCTTGTGGTGAAGGCGGAGTGCGAGGCCGAAGGCGAAGAGGGCAAGTCGCCCGCCACCTTCATCATCAAGCACAGCACCAAGAACGCCAAGAAACTGGTGGTCGCGGATGCGGACGGCACCGTCTATGGGGAAGTGTCTCGGTGCCGATGATTGCCGAAGCTGGCGGGCGCAAACCTCTAGCAATTGGCCGACGGGCGCCTAGCCCGGCGAAGTCAGCTTCCGGCGACCAGCGCATCCAGTTCCGGCAGCAGGACGACGCTCTCCTGTTCGTTGGGATCGGTGCGCGCAATGACGGCAGAGGACGGGGCGCCGCTCAGGTTGGCCGGCAGATGCGGCACGCCGGCGGGGATGTAGAAGAGATCACCGGCCTTGACGACGATATGATGCTCGAGCCGGTCGCCATACCAGGTGTGAACTTCGCCGGAGAGCACATAGATCGCCGTCTCGTGGCTCTCGTGCATATGCGCCTTGGCGCGGGCGCCGGGCGGCATGGTGAGCATGTGCATGCAGATGCCGGACGCACCGACGGTCTCGGCGGCAATGCCGGCGAAATAGGTCAGCCCCTGCTTGCCTTCATAAGTGCTTTCAGGGCGGATAAGATGACAAGTGGGTTTGGGCGACATCGGGGAAACTCCGGGCGTCGATCGCGTGGGACAAGGTCAGAGGGACAGGGCCAAATGGGACAGGGCAAGTGGAAAACAACATCGCGATAAAAGCAATCGGATTCCAGCCGCCGCAGGAACGGAAACAGGCAGGCGGCAGCCGATGACGGGGAATTCGCCAGCCGTCGTCGCGGCAAGCAAACTCGGGCTGACCTTCCAGACCAATGACGGGCCGGTGCAGGCGCTGTCCAATGTCGATCTGACCATCGGCAAGGGCGAGTTCGTCTCCTTCATCGGGCCTTCGGGCTGCGGCAAGACCACGCTGCTGCGCGTCATCGCCGATCTGGAGAAGCCGACCTCGGGGGCGATTTCCGTCAATGGCATGACAGCAGAGCAGGCGCGCGAGAAACGCGCCTATGGCTATGTCTTCCAGGCGGCGGCGCTGTTTCCGTGGCGGACCATCGAGCGCAATGTGGGGCTGCCGCTGGAGATCATGGGCCTATCCAGGGCGGAGCAAGGCGAGCGGATCAAGCGCACGCTCGGCCTCGTCAACCTCTCTGGATTCGAGAAGAAATATCCCTGGCAGCTCTCGGGCGGCATGCAGCAGCGCGCCTCGATTGCCCGTGCGCTGGCATTCGACGCCGACCTGCTGCTGATGGACGAGCCGTTCGGCGCGCTGGACGAGATCGTGCGCGACCATCTCAACGAGCAGCTGCTGGAATTGTGGGGACGCACCAACAAGACCATCTGCTTCGTCACCCACTCCATTCCGGAGGCCGTCTATCTGTCGACGCGCATCGTCGTCATGTCGCCGCGCCCGGGCCGCGTCAGCGACATCATCGAATCGACGCTGCCGAGAGAGCGGCCGCTCGACATCCGCGAGACGCCGGAGTTTCTGGCGATCGCAGCGCGGGTGCGGGACGGGCTGCGCGCGGGGCACAGCTATGACGATTGAGGGAGCAAACGACGGGCTCCCTCCTCTCCCCAACGGGGAGAGGGTGGCCGGAGCGAAGCGGAGGTCGGGTGAGGGGGCGGCGCCGACGGATCCGACCAAGAGAAAGGTCGGGGCAACCGCTCGCGCCCGAAAGCTGCGGGTTGACGAGACCGAGGCTGAATACAGGCTTTGGGGGGAACTGAGAGACCGTCATCTCAATGGCTACGAATTTGTGAGGCAAGTGCCGCTTGGACCGTTCATCGCGGATTTTGTTTGTCGCGAGGTAAGCCTGATTGTCGAACTTGATGGTAGTCAGCACGCAGATTCTCCAACCGACCCTTCCAGGACAGCTTGGCTGAACGGACAAGGTTATTCGGTTCTCCGGTTCTGGAATCATGAGGTTTTGGCCGAACGTCGAGCGGTCCTGGATACGATCTTGGCTTGCCTTGACGGAAAGATTTCCACCCCCTCACCCGACCTCCGCTTCGCTCCGGCCACCCTCTCCCCGTTGGGGAGAGGAGGGCGCCAGTCGGCTGAGGCCCGCTAGATGGACACCTTCCGCGACAAGCTCGTTCCCGTCACCTCCATCCTCGTTGGCGTGGTCGCGCTCTGGTATGTCTTCGCCGTCATCCTCAACACGCCGTTCCAGCGCGATCTCGATCGTCGCGCCGGTGAAACATCCACGTTCAGCGAACTCATCGGCAAGACGCTGTCGCAGCCGAAGCCGACATTGCCGGCGCCGCACCAGGTGGCGGTGAATTTCTTCGAGAACACCTTCCTGCGGCCCATCACCTCCAACCGCAGCCTGGTCTACAATGCCTGGGTGACGCTTTCGTCGACGCTGCTCGGCTTCGCTTTCGGCACGGCGCTCGGCATCATCATCGCCGTCGGCATTGTCCATGTGGCGACGCTCGACCGCAGCCTGATGCCGTGGATCATCGCCTCGCAGACCATTCCCATCCTGGCTGTGGCGCCGATGATCATCGTCGTGCTGGGGGCGATCGGCATCAGCGGGCTGGTCCCGAAGGCGATGATTTCGACCTATCTGTCGTTCTTCCCGGTGACTGTCGGCATGGTGAAGGGCCTGCGCTCGCCCGAGATCATGCATCTCGACCTGATGCACACCTACAATGCCAGTCGCGCGCAGACCTTCTGGAAGTTGCGCGTGCCGGCCTCCGTGCCGTTCCTGTTCACCTCGATGAAGGTGGCGGTGGCGGCAAGCCTGGTCGGCGCCATTGTCGGCGAACTGCCGACAGGCGCTGTCGCCGGCATCGGCGCCAAGCTGCTCGCCGGCGCCTATTACAGCCAGTCCATCGACATCTGGTCGGCGCTGGTCGCCGGTTCGGTGGTGGCAGCCCTTCTGGTCATGGTGGTCGGCATTGCCGGGCGCCTCGTCGACCGCGCCATGGGCGGGAGGCCGGCATGAACTGGCTGAAACCCTCCTGGCAGGCAGTGCTGGCGATCGTGCTGTGCCTGATCGCAGTGGCGCTCGGCCCGATCGCCGCGCCGAAAGTCGATGCACTGGCGCAGCCTGCAGGGACGTTGATATACCCCTATGTGGCGACGACCTGGCTGATCTTCGGCGTGCTGCTTGTCGCCGCTTTGATCTCGATGGCCAGAATACCGTCCATCGTCGAAGCCGTTGTGCTTTTCATCGGCGCGCATCTGGCCGCCTGCCTGCTGATTGGCGGCATCACCGGCTTCGAAGGCCTGGCGCGGACGCCGTACTTCCTGCTTCTCACCGCCGCATGGCTGCTTGGCTGGCGCTGCGTGGCGGTGCTGTCATCATTGCGTCCGTTCGCCAAATGGGCTCGCACCGCGCTGCGCCTGATCATCCCGGCCATCTTCGGCGCCTGGATCCTGATCATCTGGGAAGCGGTGACGCGTGGGGCCGGCATACCCTTCATCCTGCTGCCGCCGCCAAGTGCCATCGGCGCGCGCATCGCCGGTTCGCTGCCGGTGCTCGGCGCCGATGTCCGCCAGACCATCTTCAAGGCGGTCATCTTCGGCTATGTCGTGGGCAGCGGCGCCGGCTTCATCACCGCGGTGCTCGCAGACCGTGTGCCGTTCCTGCGGCGCGGGCTGCTGCCGATCGGCAATATGGTCTCGGCGCTGCCGATCATCGGCGTCGCGCCGATCATGGTGATGTGGTTCGGCTTCGACTGGCAGTCCAAGGCGGCGGTGGTCATCATCATGACCTTCTTCCCGATGCTGGTGAACACGGTCGCCGGTCTGGCCGCCTCCGGCCATATGGAGCGCGACCTGATGCGCACCTACGCGTCGGGCTACTGGCCGACGCTCTTGAAGCTTCGGCTGCCGGCAGCAGCTCCCTTCATCTTCAACGCGCTGAAGATCAATTCGACGCTGGCGCTGATCGGCGCCATCGTTGCCGAGTTCTTCGGCACGCCTGTCGTCGGCATGGGCTTCCGCATCTCGACCGAGGTCGGGCGGATGAACATCGACATGGTCTGGGCCGAAATCGCAGTTGCAGCACTTGCGGGTTCGGTCTTTTATGGCGTGGTCGCTCTTGTCGAAAGAGCCGTCACGTTTTGGCATCCCTCTGTCCGTGGTGGATAGGGGCGGTGGGTTTAGGGCACTAACTTCAGAGGGTAACAAAATGAAAAGACTGATTATTCCCGTTCTGGCTGGCGCGATGTCGCTTGCCGCTTTCCAGGCAATGGCCGCCGACAAGGTGACGTTGCAGCTGAAATGGGTCACGCAGGCCCAGTTTGCCGGCTACTATGTCGCCAAGGCCAAGGGTTTCTATGAGGCCGAGGGTCTCGACGTCGACATCAAGCCGGGCGGTCCCGATATCGCGCCCGAGCAGGTGATCGCCGGCGGTGGTGCCGACGTTATCGTCGACTGGATGGGCGGTGCGCTGGCTGCCCGCGAAAAGGGCGTGCCGCTGGTCAACATCGCCCAGCCGTTCAAGAAGGCCGGCATGGAGCTGGTCTGCCCGAAGGACGGCCCGATCAAGACCGAAGCCGACTTCAAAGGTCACACGCTCGGCGTCTGGTTCTTCGGCAACGAGTATCCGTTCTACGCCTGGATGAACAAGCTCGGCCTGAAGACCGAGGGCGGCCCGGACGGCGTCACGGTGCTCAAGCAGAGTTTTGACGTGCAGCCGCTGATCCAGAAGCAGGCGGACTGCATCTCGGTCATGACCTACAACGAATACTGGCAACTGATCGACGCCGGCTACAAGCCGGAACAGCTGACCGTGTTCAACTACTCGGCCATGGGCAACGACCTGCTCGAGGACGGGCTCTATGCGTCCGAAGACAAGCTCAAGGATCCGGCCTTCGAAGACAAGATGGTGCGTTTCGTGCGCGCCTCGATGAAGGGCTGGAAATATGCCATCGACAACAATGACGAAGCCGCAGGCATCGTCATGGACGGCGGCGGTCAGGACGAGAACCACCAGAAGCGCATGATGAGCGAAGTCGCCAAGCTGATCGACAATGCCGACGGCAAGCTTGACCCGGCGACCTACGAGCGCACCGCCAAGGCGCTGCTCGACCAGAAGATCATCACCAAGGAGCCGACCGGCGCCTACACCACCGCCATCACCGACAAAGCGGTCAAGTAAGCCTAGCCGGCAACACATCTATCCAGAAAGCGGCGCCTCCGGCAGAAATGTCAGAGGCGCTGTTCCTTTATGGTGTTCATGACGAAGCTGGTCTCGATCGAGGCGACGCATTTCAGCCGCGCGATCTTTTCCTTGATGAAGCGCTCGTATTGTTCGAGGCTTCCCGTCACCACTTTCAGCACATAGTCGCGCGAACCGGTGACGAGGTGGCATTCCAGCACCTCTTCCCAGCCGCGGATCGCGTCCTCGAACATCACGATCTCGTCTTCGTTCTGGCGGCTGAGCCGGATGGTGGCGATGGCGACCATGCTCCAGCCGAAGGCTGAGGGATCGACCAGCGTGGTGTAGCCTCTGATGACCCCGGTCTCCTCCAGCCGCCGCACACGCCTCAGGCAGGGCGACGGCGACAGGCCGATGCGCTCGGCAAGCTCGTTGTTGGTGATGCGGGCGTCGGCCCGCAGCTCACGCAGAATTTTCAGGTCGAAATCGTCGGCTATCTTCTGCTGCACTTTCGGTCTCTCCAGGCAATTTGTTGCGGGGATGCAGCCATGTGAGCCCAAAAATAGCAAGGACTGGCGGAACGAGATCGCATAAATTGCCGTTCACTATTTCACTCGAACAGGCAGGAAAAGCCATGACCGCGCCACGCCCGTCGAAAACCCATATCGGCAACCACAAGCTCCATCCGGAGACGCTGATGCTGAGCTATGGCTTCGATCCGCAGCTGTCGGAGGGCGCCGTCAAGCCGCCGGTGTTCCTGACCTCGACCTTCGTGTTCAAGTCGGCGGAGGAGGGACGCGACTTCTTCGACTACACATCCGGCAGGAAGGAGCCGCCGAGCGGCACCGCCTCCGGCCTGGTCTATTCGCGCTTCAATCATCCCAACAGCGAGATCGTCGAGGACCGGCTGGCGATTTATGAGGGGACGGATGCCTGTATCCTGTTTTCATCGGGCATGTCGGCGATCGCCACGACACTGCTCGCCTATGCCCGTCCGGGCGACGTCATCCTGCATTCGCAGCCACTCTACGGCGGCACGGAGACGCTTTTGACGCGCACGCTCTCCGGTTTTGGCATCGGTGCTGTCGGTTTCGCGGATGGCGTGGATGAGTCGGCGGTGCGCACGGCCGCCGACGCGGCCGTCGCGAAAGGCCGCGTGTCGGTCATCCTGATCGAGACGCCGTCAAACCCGACCAACAGCCTGGTCGACCTCGCGCTGATGCGCAAGATCGCCGACGAGATCGGCGCGAGCCAAGGGTCAACGCCGATCATCGTGTGCGACAACACATTGCTGGGTCCGGTGTTCCAGCGGCCGATCGAACATGGTGCCGACGTGTCGGTTTATTCGCTGACCAAATATGTCGGCGGCCATTCCGACCTGATCGCGGGTGCCGCCATGGGCAGCAAGGCTATCACCAAGCCGATCAAGGCGCTGCGCGGCGCGATCGGCACGCAGCTCGACCCGCATTCCTGCTGGATGCTCGGCCGCTCGCTGGAGACGCTGTCGCTCCGCATGGAGCGGGCCAACGACAATGCTCGCCTGATCGCCGAATTCCTGCGCGACCACGCCAAGGTCGACAAGGTGCACTACCTGCCGTTTCTGGGCGAGAATACGCCGGCCGGCCGCGCCTACAGGGCGCAATGCAGCGGCGCCGGATCAACCTTCTCCTTCGACATCAAGGGCGGGGAGAAGGCGGCTTTCGCCTTCCTCAACGAATTGCAGATCTTCAAGCTGGCGGTGAGCCTCGGCGGAACGGAATCGCTGGCCAGTCACCCCGCGGCCATGACCCATTCGGGCATTCCCTTCGAGGTGCGCCAGCGCATCGGCGTGCTGGAGACCACGGTCAGGCTGTCGATCGGCGTCGAGCATCCGGACGATCTGATCGCCGACCTGACGCAGGCGCTGGCGGCGGTCTGACCGCTATCGCTGAAGCCGGACAGGACGGCCCCTAGGATCTCTATACGTCATCACAAAAACGTGTGGTTGGATACATTGTGCCGCCAGGCCGTTCCGTTGGCGCATGCGCGCGCCGGGGAGCCGCGACGCATGCACAGTCAATCGGAGGTTCTTCATGCGCATCCAATCCTTCTTACCGGCGCTGTCGGCGCTGGCCATTTCGACCGCTTTCCTGTTCGCATCGCCGGCCTTGGCAGCCATGGAAAAGTTCAAGGCGACACTAGACGGCAGCCAGCAGAGCCCGCCCGTCACCACGAAGGGTAAGGGCACGGCCACTTTCACCTTCGACACGACCAAGAAGAAGCTCAACTGGAACGTCAAATATTCCGGCCTCAGCGGACCGGCGACGGCCGCGCATATCCATGGCCCTGCGGCGATGGGTGAAAACGCCGACCCTGTCATCCCGTTCAAAAAACTCAAGAGCCCGATCAAAGGGTCGGAGACGCTCACTGATGCCCAGGCGGCTGACCTTGAGGCCGGCAAGTATTACGTCAACGTCCACACCAAAGCGAACCCGAATGGGGAGGTCCGCGGCCAGATCGAGAAGGCGAAGTAGCTGGCCGTTGAAGGTTGGCGGGACAGCGCCCCCTCTGTCCTGCCGGACATCTCCCCCTCAAGGGGGGAGATCGAATGTACTTCGGGTTTCGCCAATCGCCAGTGTTGGAAGAAGGGCGAGACGACGAAACTGCAAATCTCCCCCCTTGAGGGGGAGATGCCCGGCAGGGCAGAGGGGGCGTGAAGGAACTCGACTTGACCCGGTCGGCTCTCAAACCTTGTCGCGGATCTGGGTCATCGTCCGGGTCGGGGTGATCGCTTCGGGGTCGAGCCTGATCTCGACGATCGCCGGCTTGCCGCTGGCGCGGGCGCGTTCGAAGGCCGGGGCGAAGTCCGCCGTCTTCTCAACCGTTTCGCCATGGCCGCCATAGGCGCGGGCGAGAGCCGCGAAATCGGGGTTCTTGAGGTCGGTGGCCACCACGCGGCCGGGATATTCGCGCTCCTGATGCATGCGGATGGTGCCGTAGATACCGTTGTTGACGACGACGACGACGATCGGCAGGTCGTATTGCACGGCAGTGGCGAATTCCTGCCCGTTCATCAGGAAGCAGCCGTCGCCGGCGAAAGCGACCACGGTGCGCTCTGGAAACAGCTCTTTGGCGGCGACTGCCGCAGGCGTGCCATAGCCCATCGAGCCTGACGTCGGCGCACCTTGAGTGGCGAAGCGGCGGAAGCGATGGAAGCGATGCACCCAGGTGGCGTAATTGCCTGCGCCGTTGGTGAGAATGGCGTCGTCGGGCAGCATCTTTTCGAGATAGTTCATGATCGGGCCCATCTGGACCGGGCCGGGGCCGCTTTCGGGTGGTGTCGACCAGTCGAGATAGGCGGCATGCAGCTTTGGCGTCTCGGCTGCCCAGACGGGTGCGGAGGCCGGCTTGCGTTTGGCGAAAGCGTCGACGAAGGCGGACGGCGAGGCGTTGATCGCCAATGCCGGCCTGTAAACGCGGCCGAGCTCGCCGGAATCGGCATGGACATGGACCATTGTCTGGGCGGGGTAGGGGCTTTTCAGCAGCGTGTAGTCCGAGGAGGGCATTTCGCCCATGCGGCCGCCGATCAGCAGCACGAGGTCGGCCTGCTTGATCGCCGTGGCCAGCTTCGGGTTGATGCCTATGCCGACATCGCCGGCATAGTTCGGATGCAGATGATCGAACAGCATCTGGCGGCGGAAGGAACAGCCGACCGGCAGCGACCAGGCCTCGGCGATCGCGCGCATTTGTGCAACCGCCTCGGCGTCCCAGCGCGTGCCGCCAAGGATGACGAAAGGCCGCTTGGACTTAGCCAGCAGCTTTTCCAGCGCATCGAGTTCCGCTTCGCCGGCCCGTGTTTCCACCGGTGTGTGCGGCAAGGCGACGGGCGCCTCGACGACACTGGTCAGCATGTCTTCGGGCAGCGAGATCACCACCGGGCCGGGACGGCCCGATGTCGCCACGGCGAAGGCGCGGGTGACGAATTCTGGGATGCGCGAGGCGTCGTCGATCTCGACTACCCATTTGGCGATGTCGCCGAAGAACCTCTTGTAATCCACCTCCTGGAAAGCCTCGCGCTCTTTGGCGTGGCCGGCGACCTGGCCGATGAATAGGATGACGGGTATCGAATCCTGCATGGCGATGTGGATGCCGGCCGAGGCATTGGTGGCGCCGGGGCCGCGGGTGACGAAGCAGATGCCGGGCTTGCCGGTCAGGCGGCCGTGGCAATCGGCCATCATGGCGGCACCGCCTTCCTGGCGGCAGACGATGGTGCGGATCGCTGAATCGTGCAGCGCGTCGAGCACCGCCAGATAGGATTCACCGGGCACGCAGTAGATGCGGTCGGTGCCGTTGGCTTCGAGAGCGTCGACGATGAGTTGTCCGCCAGTCTTCATTGTCCAGACTTCTCCAGTTCGGCAAGGATTTCTTGGGTGTGCTCGCCCAGGCGCGGCGAGGGGCGCTCATAGACCAGCGGCGTGCCCGACATCACCATCGGCGCGCGCACCGAAGGCAGAAGATTGCCATGGCCGTCGTCCAGGTCGAGCCGCATGCCGCGCGCGATCGTCTGCGGGTCGGCGAACATCTGGCCGATCGTGTTGATCGGGCTCGCCGGCACGCTGGCCGCTTCGAGCTTTGCCAGCAGCGGATCGCGGTCAAAAACCTTCAGCGCCTCGACCATGCGTTCGCGCAACTTGACCCGGTTGGCGACCCGGGCGGGATTGGTGGCGAAGTCGGGATTGGCAGGCAGGTCGTCCAGCCCGACGGCAGCGCAGAATTTGGCGAACTGGCCGTCATTGCCCACCGCCAGGATGATGTGCCCATCCCGGACCGGCACCACCTCGTAGGGGGCGATGTTCATATGCGCATTGCCCATCTGCACCGGCGATTTGCCGGAGACGAGATAGTTCAAATTCTGGTTGCCGAGCGCCGAGATCTGGGTGTCGAAAAGCGCCATGTCGACATGCTGACCGTCGCCGGTCTGCTCGGCATGGCGCAGTGCTGCCTGGATGGCGATGACCGAATAAAGGCCGGTGAAGATGTCCGAGATGGCAACGCCCGCCTTTTGCGGCTCGCGGCCGACCTCGCCGGTGATCGACATCATGCCGGCCATGGCCTGGATGATGAAGTCGTAGCCGGCGCGCGGTGCGTACGGACCGTCCTGGCCGAAACCGGTGATCGAGCAGTAGACGAGGCGCGGGTTGATCTTGCGCAGGCTGTCATAGTCGAGGCCGTATTTCTTCAGGCCGCCGAGCTTGAAGTTCTCGATCAGCACGTCCGAAGTGGCGACCAGCCGGCGCACCGTCTCGGCGCCTTCCGGGGTCGAGAAATCGATGGCGATGGAGCGCTTGCCGCGATTGCAGGAATGGTAATAGGCGGCCGACAGGTTCTCGCCGTCCTTGCCCATGACGAAGGGCGGGCCCCATTTGCGGGTGTCGTCGCCGCCATCAGGGCTCTCGACCTTGATGACATCGGCGCCGAGATCGGCAAGCAACTGCCCGGCCCATGGCCCGGCAAGGATGCGGGCGAGTTCGACGACGCGGACGCCTTTCAGCGGGGGCTCAGCCATGGATCACCGTGGTTGCCGCAATCACTGCGATTGCTGCGAAAGCAGAGCCTCTATCAAGCCCTGCAACGGCTGTCACGGCTCTTGCAATGGGCCAATCCGTCACGCTTTGAGGACTTCGTCGGCCCAGGCGGCGAAATCATCCATGATAATGTCGCGATTCATCTCGTTCAGGCTTTCGTGGCGGGTGTCGGCGTAAACCTTTGAAACCAGATTCGAAAAGCCCATCTTGCGCATGCGATCGGCAAGATGGGTGATCCCTTTGCCATAGTCGGAAGCCGGATCCTTCTCGCCTCCGACGATGCTGACGGGCAGGTCGCGCCGGATACCGGCAAAGCCGGCATCCTTGCCGCCGTTCAGCGCCATACCGACGACGTCGCGCCACATCGACACCGAAGCGTCCCAGCCGCACAAGGGATCGGCAATGTATTTCGCCACTTCCGCTTCGTCGCGCGACAGCCAGTCGAACAGCGTGCGGTGATTGGGCACCGCCTTGCCCCAGGCCTGGAAGGTGAGTTTCGGCAACAGGCGCGATGGCACGTCGGAGCCGAGCCGCATCCGTTCCCAGGCAAGGATGCCGAGCGCAAGCTGCCCAAGCGGGCCTTGGGAGAAATTGCCGTTCCAGATTGCTGCCGCGTGAACGCGTGGCGAGTGGCGCAACAGGTAGTTCAGCGCCACCGACGCACCCATCGAATGGCCAAACAGGATGACCGGTCTGTTTGGCCGTTCGCGGGCGATGAGATCATGGATGACGTCGACGTCGGCGATCACCTTGGCGGCACCGTCCCTGTCGGCGAACCTGCCGAGCGGAGCGTCGGACGCCTTGGTCGCGCCGTGGCCGCGATGATCGTGGACATAGACGTCGAAACCGCGCGAGCCAAGAAAATCGGCAAAGCGGGCATAGCGCGCTGCGTGCTCGGCTAGCCCGTGATTGATCTGGACGACGGCGCGTGCCCGGCCATCGGCCTGCCTGACGAAAAGATTGAGCTCGGCACCGGTCGGCGAGGCAACCACGCGCTGCTGGCTGAATGACATGCCGCCTGATCCCGCCCCTGCTTTTGTCGTCGTTGGCTTTGTTTGCGCCGGCCCACATTATGCGTCAATCCGGCAAACCCGCTTTTCGCGACGATGTTTCTTGCGTTCGGTCAGCAAAATATCGCAATTCTGACATGGAGACAGCTTCAGTCTGTCGCCCACTTCTTCAGCCGGGGATTCTCCATGCGCATCGGTGTCGTTTTCGGATTGGCCATGTTGGCGGCGTCGCTGGCCGGGGCCGCGCATGCCGACGTGAAGATGAGCGGCAGCTTCGTCGCCGACGCCGCCTGTCCGGCGACGCAAGCGATCAAGAACGGCAAGAACCCCGGCAATGTCTCGACCGATGCCGGGCAGAGCTATCAGTTGCTTGCCGGCAACAAGGATACGCCGACGCATTATCTCATCCTGGTGCCGGGCGCCGATCCGGAGCGCCGCTGGGTGAAGGTCAGCTGCGGCCATGTTTCCGGCAGCAGCGCGGCGACCGTGCCGGCCGCGCCTGACGGGCAAGGCAAGCCGGCGGCATCGGGGAAGCCCGAATACGTCTTCGCGCTGAGCTGGCAGCCGGCGTTTTGCGAGACAAAGTCGAACAAGACCGAATGCAGGGCACAAAGTGCCGGCGATTTCGACGCCACGCATTTCACCTTGCACGGCCTGTGGCCGCAGCCGAATGGCAATTTCTATTGCCAGGCGACGGCGAGCGACAAGGCCAACGACAATCCGGCCCACTGGAAAGACCTGCCGCCGGTCAATCTTGACGCCAACACCCGCACAGAACTCGACCAGGTGATGCCTGGAACGGCCTCCCACCTCGAACGGCATGAATGGATCAAGCACGGCACCTGCTACGGCAAGAGCCAGCAGGACTATTTCTCCGACGCGCTGAATTTGATGCGCGCGGTGAACAGTTCGCCGGTGCGCGATCTCTTTGCCAAGAACATCGGCGGCAAGCTGACGGCCGACCAGATCCGCGGCGCTTTCGACACTGCCTTCGGAGCGGGAGCAGGGGACCGCGTGCGCGTTTCCTGCGTCATCGATCCGTCGAGCGGCAGGCGGCTGATCGGCGAACTGACCCTCGGCCTCGCCGGCCCGATCGGCCCGAACAGCGCGCTCAAGGACCTGCTGCTGGCTTCGGTGCCGACCAACAAGGCAGGCTGCCCGACCGGCACCGTCGACGCTATCGGGTTCCAGTAAGGGCGGCTGAACGGCCCCCAGACTGCACGAGCAGCGGTCCACACTTGTCCGTGTGATTGGCCTGATCTGGCAAAAGCGATTGCCGTTCGCCGCCGCATCGCCTACATAGCGGCCAACCTCCATTCAATTCGACAAATCCAGTCGGTTTTTCAGGGAAAGCGCGCGTGGCACGCCAGTTCATCTATCACATGGCCGGCCTCAACAAGGCCTATGGCACCAAGAAGGTGCTCGAGAATGTCCATCTCTCCTTTTATCCGGACGCCAAGATCGGCATCCTCGGCCCCAACGGTTCGGGCAAGTCGACGATCCTCAAGATCATGGCTGGGCTCGACAAGGAGTGGAACGGCGAAGCGTGGCTCGCCGAAGGCGCCACTGTCGGCTACCTGGCACAGGAGCCGGCGCTCGATCCGGACAAGACCGTGTTCGAAAACATCATGGAAGGCGTCGCCGCCAAGACCGCCATCATCGAGCGCTACAACGAATTGATGATGAACTATTCCGACGAGACGGCCGACGAGTCGGCCAAGCTCCAGGACGAGATGGACCGGCTGAACCTGTGGGATCTCGAACAGCAGGTCGAGATGGCGATGGAAGCGCTGGGCTGCCCGCCCAAGGATTCGGAAGTCACCAAGCTTTCGGGCGGCGAGCGCCGCCGCGTCGCGCTTTGCCAGCTTCTGCTGCGCCAGCCCGACCTTCTGCTGCTCGACGAACCGACCAACCATCTCGACGCCGAAACCACGGCATGGCTGGAAAAGCATCTGCGTGCCTATCCGGGCGCCGTGATGATCATCACCCACGATCGCTACTTCCTCGACAACGTCACCGGCTGGATCCTCGAACTCGATCGCGGCCGCGGCATTCCCTATGAGGGCAACTACACCAAGTACCTCGAAGCCAAGGCCAAGCGGCTCAAGCAGGAAGGCCGCGAGGACGATGCCCGCCAGCGCGCTATCGGCCGCGAGCGCGAATGGATCCAATCGAGTCCGAAGGCCCGCCAGACCAAGTCCAAGGCGCGTATCCAGGCGTTCCAGGACCTTTTGGATGCAGCCGACAAGCGGCGTCCGAGCGATACGCAGATCGTCATCCCGCACGGCGAGCGGCTCGGCAATGTCGTGATCGAGGCGGAAGGCCTGTCGAAGGGCTTTGGTGACACGCTGCTCATCGACGGCCTGGAATTCAAGCTGCCGCCCGGCGGCATCGTCGGCGTCATCGGCCCGAACGGCGCCGGCAAGACGACGCTGTTTCGCATGATCACCGGCCAGGAAAAGCCGGATGCGGGTTCTGTCCGCGTCGGCGAAACGGTGAAGCTCGGCTATGTCGACCAGAGCCGCGATGCTCTCGATCCGTCGAAGACGGTGTGGGAAGAGATTTCCGGCGGCGCAGAAGTGGTCAAGCTCGGCAAGTTCGAGGCCAACACGCGCGCCTATTGCGCGTCGTTCAACTTCCGTGGCGGCGACCAGCAGCAGAAGGTCGGCAACCTCTCCGGCGGCCAGCGCAACCGCGTGCATTTGGCCAAGATGTTGAAGACCGGCGGCAATGTGCTGCTGCTCGACGAACCGACCAACGATCTCGACACCGAAACGCTGGCCGCGCTCGAAGACGCGCTGGAAAATTTCGGTGGCTGCGCGGTCATCATCTCGCACGATCGCATGTTCCTCGACCGCCTGGCGACGCATATCCTCGCCTTCGAGGGCGACAGCCATGTCGAATGGTTCGAGGGCAATTTCGAGGATTACGAGCAGGACAAGATCCGCCGCCTCGGGCCGGATGCCGTCAACCCGCACCGCATGACCTACAAGAGGCTGACGCGGTAAGGGGTTTTCCGGGCGGCGATCTCAACCGGCATGAGGAGCTCAAATGGCTGATTGGTCCGCCGCCCAATATCTGAAATTTGAAGACGAGCGCACGCGGCCCGCGCGGGATCTTGTGGCGCAGGTGCCCGTCGACTTTCCACGCCGGGTCGTCG
The DNA here is from genome assembly GCF_020164655.1 of Mesorhizobium sp. AD1-1. NCBI lineage: Bacteria > Pseudomonadati > Pseudomonadota > Alphaproteobacteria > Hyphomicrobiales > Phyllobacteriaceae > Mesorhizobium > Mesorhizobium sp. AD1-1. The sequence goes on along the minus strand of NZ_JAIUGP010000022.1, from coordinate 9,277 downwards.
ACATCGGCTGCGGGCCTGGCAACTCGACCGAACTGCTTGTCGAGCGCTGGCCGGATGCTGAGGTGAGCGGCTTCGACACTTCGCCCGACATGATCGAGAAGGCGCGGGCTCGCTTGCCCGAGGTCACCTTTGATCTGGCCGATGCCTCCAAATGGCAGCCGGCGGAGCCGGTCGACGTGATTTTTGCCAATGCGGTGTTCCAGTGGCTGCCCGAGCGTCCCGCAGTCTTCCAGCGGCTGATGGGTTTCCTCGCGCCAGGCGGCGCGCTTGCCGTCCAGATGCCCGACAATCTGGGCGAGGACTCCCACCGCCTGATGCGCGAGACCGCCGCCGAATTGCCGTTTGCCGAAAAGCTCAAGGGCGCGGCACGCGGGCCGTTGCCGCCGGTGTCGTCCTACTATGACCTCCTGTCGCCGCTCAGTGATCGGCTGGATATCTGGCATACCATCTACAACCACCCGCTTGCCGACGCGCAGGCGATCGTCGAATGGGTGAAGTCGACGGGCCTGAAACCGTTCCTCGATCCGCTGGATTCCGACGAACGGGCGATGTTCCTCGAAAGCTACACGGCCAAGATCGCCAAGGCCTATCCGAAAACGGCTAGCGGTAAGGTGCTTTTGCGCTTTCCACGCATCTTCATCGTTGCCAAGCGGGCCTGATTATCCATGTTGCACGAGGACCAGTCCGGCCTAAACCTTTGGTTTAAGCCGGCGTAAACCGCCGCGGTGAGAAAACTGTTGCGCCGGAGCGTTCCGGCGCCCACATGAAGCCCGCAACGCCTGCGGATGGGACGGACTGGACATGCATCGCGTCATCATCAGCGGCATCGGCGTTGAAATCCCTGAAGCCACAATCACCAATGAAGAGCTGGTGGCCAGCTTCAATGCCTGGGTCGACGCGGAGAATGCGCGCCGCCTGGGCACCGACGAGCCGCCGCTGGCGAAATCGGATAGCGACTTCATCGTCCACGCTTCGGGCGTGCGCACCCGTCATGTCATCGAGCGCGAAGGCATTCTCGACCCGACCCGCATGTCGCCGCGCATTCCGGCTCGGCCCGACGATGCGCTGTCGCTCGAAGCCGAGTTCGGCATCGCCTCGGCGAAGAAGGCTCTCGAGCATGCGGGGCTACAGCCGTCGGATATAGACCTGGTGATCTGCTCGGCCTCGCATCACCAGCGGCCCTATCCGGCGATCGCCATCGAAATGCAGGAGGCGCTGGGCACGAAGGGCGCAGGCTTCGACATGGGGCTCGGCTGTTCTTCGGCGGCGGCGGCCTTGCACATCGCCGTCAATTTGGTGCGGTCGGGCGCGCACAAGCGCATTCTGGTGACGACGCCCGAGATCATCACCGGCCATCTCAATTTCCGCGACCGGCAGACGCATTTCATTTTCGGCGACGCTTCGGTGTCGATGGTGGTCGAAGGCCTGGCCAAGGGCGACAAGCGGCCGGGGCGCTTCGAGGTGCTCGACACGCGCATCTGGACGCAGATGTCGAACAACATCCGCACCAATCTGGGCTACCATACCCGCACCGCCCAGGATGATCCCTACATGATCAATCTGGAAGGCAACCTGATCAAGCAGGTCGGCAACAAGGTGTTCAAGGAAGTCACCGTCGCCGGGCAGAAATTCATCGTCGAATTCCTCGCCGAGCACGGGCTGACGCCGCAGGCGATCAGGCGCTTCTGGCTGCATCAGGCCAATGCGCGGATGAATGCGATGATCCTGAAGCTGTCGTTCGGCCACGAGGTCGATCACGACCGCGCGCCAATGGTGCTGGAGCGGCTGGGCAACACGGCGGGCGCCGGGGCCATCGTCGCGCTGTCGGAGAACCACGCCGATATGAAGCCGGGCGATTTCGGTCTGATCTGCGCCTTCGGCGCGGGCTATTCGATCGGCGGCGCGCTGCTGAGAATGCTTTGAGGCTGCCGCGTCATGCTGGTGCGAACGGCACCAGCATCGGAACGCGCGCGGCATAGTCGTCATAGGCGCTGCCCAGTTCGCCGCGCAGGAAATTTTCTTCCAGCCTGGCTTTCGTCACGATGCCGATGATGAGCAGCGCGGTTCCGGCTATGCCCCACATGGTGCCCTTGGCTGCCATGGTGGCGAGGATCGCCAGCAGCAATCCGGTGTAGATCGGATGCCGGACAAGGCCATACGGGCCGGTGTTGACGACACGGTGCCCGGCCTTGGCGGTGATGGTGCCCGACCACAGCCTGCCGAGATGCAGGCGCGCCCACCAGGCAAAGGCGATGCCGATGGCGATCAGGGCGACACAGATCCAGGCTTCGGGGAGATCAGGCATCCACAGCCTGAGCCGGCCTTCATAGCCGTGCGCCGGAATGAACAGCAGCACCGCGCCGGCTATCCAGAGACCCCGATAGCGGGCCTCCGCCTTGAACCCGGCGCGCTTCTGGGCAGGGTCGGACCACAAAGCGGCGACGGCCCAGCTTCCTGCCCAGATCAACCAAAGCAACGTGATTGCCGTCACAGGTCGCATTGATCAGCCTCCGCAAACCGTCTGGACGTCACTATGAAACCGGCACCGCGCGCCGGCAATGCGGTGCGAGATCGATGACAGGTAAGAAAAGCGTGATCGCGATCCTATCGGTGCTGTTGATCGGACGATCAGCACTTTCGACTGGACGCCGCGAAGCGCGCCCGGCTAACTCGCTGGATGACGAATGGAAAGAACGCCATGCCGGATCTCTTCCCCGAGGCTGAAAAGCCGGTTGAAATCATCGCCGCGCGAAAGCTTGCCGCCAGGGCGGCAGCGCTTTACGTGGCGCCGGCGGATCATTTTCAGACGCGCCCGGTGGACGAATTGCGGCTGGGTTTCGACGGCATATCAGGCGATTTCCATGCTGGACCGACGCGGCGCTCGGGCGGGCGCGAGCCCTGGTATCCGCGCGGCACTGAAATGCGCAACGAACGGCAGCTGTCGATCGTGGCAGCGGATGAACTCGCCATCGTCGCCGAGCGCATGCGCCTGGCCGAGATCAGGCCGGAGTGGATCGGCGCCAATCTTGTGATCGAAGGGGTGCCGAACCTCTCCATGCTGCCGGCCGGCACGCTGCTGTTCTTCAAGGGCGGCGTGACAGTCAAGGTCGACGCGCAGAATGGCCCGTGCCGCATCGCCGGCCGGTCGATCGCGGAGAACGCCGGAATGGCCGACGTCGAAGCCGGCGCTCTGCTGTTCCCGAAAGCGGCGAAGCGGCTGCGCGGCATTGTCGCCTGGGTAGAGAAGCCAGGCACGGTTAGGGCAGGCGAAGAGATATCGCTGCGCGTGCCGGAGCAGTGGATTTATCAAGCCTGAGGGCCGGCTACGCCGCCCATGGAGCGGCGCAGCAAAAGCGCTGGACTTCAGCCCTTGCGGTTCTTCTTCACGCCTTGCGCCATGATGGAAACGTCGTCCCACATCTCCCAGGTGGCAATGCGGTTGGCGTATTCCTGCTTGATCATCGGCAGGCCGCCATCGCCGAAGAACACCCGCAGCGGTGGCTCGGCGGCGTCGACAATGGCCAGCATGGCCGGTCCGGTGGCGTCTGGATCGCCGGCGACCGAATTGGCGCGGCGCTCGGCCATCTTGGCACGGGCGGGCGCATAGGCCTCGATCGGTTGGGACACCTTGGCCGACGGCCCGGCCCAGTCGGTGGAGAAACCGCCCGGCTCGACCAGCGTCACATGGATGCCGAATTCCGCGACCTCGATGCTGAGCGACTGGCTGAAGGCCTCCAGCGCCCATTTCGAGGCGTGGTAGAGGCCGAGCGAGGCAAAGGCATTGACGCCGCCGATCGACGAGATCTGGATGATGTGGCCGGAACGCTGTGCCCGCATGATCGGCAGTGCGGCCTGAGTGACCCACAGAGCGCCGAAGACATTGGTTTCGATCTGGTCGCGAGCTTCCTGTTCGCTGACCTCCTCGATGGCGCCGAAATGGCCGTAGCCGGCATTGTTGATGACGACGTCGAGCCGGCCAAAACGCTTGTGCGCCTCGGCGACAGCGGCATCGACGGCTTTCTTGTCGGTGACGTCGAGCTTTATCGCGGCAACCCTGTCGCCGTATTTCTCGACGAGATCGGCGAGCGTGCCAGCATCGCGGGCGGTTGCCGCGACGCGGTCGCCTCGGGCGAGTGCAGCCTCGGCCCAGACGCGGCCAAAGCCCTTCGACGATCCGGTGATGAACCAAACCTTGTTTGTCATGATCTTGGAGTCCTTGCCCCTGCGGGCGTGATTTTGGATGAAAGCGGAGGCTTCTCCGCTTTCGGGCATATACGGTCGATCCTCTGATTTTCCAGAGGCGACGGGAATCTTTTGACAAAGACGCCTGAATTATCGGGGATAATTCACCTGAGACGACCAGGCCGGGTCATCGTGCTTTTGCCAGTAGCGCGCCATCAGCCGGCTGGTGATCGGTCCGACCTTGCCATTGGCGATCGCCGCGCCGTCGATCTCCGTCACCGGCATGATGCCGCCCGCAGTGGAGGTGATGAACACCTCGTCGGCCTCGCGCAATGCGGTGACGCTGACATCGGTCGCCGTGGCGGCAAGGCCTTCTTCTGCACAGAGATCGAAGACGGTGCGGCGGGTGACGCCGGGCAGCACGCCGGTGGCCGGCGTCGACAGTTTGCCGTCCTTGACGCAGAAGACGTTGAAGCCCGGGCCTTCGGCGACATTGCCGTTGAAGTCGAGGAGCAACGCGGTCTCTGCACCGCGGTCATAGGCATCGTAGAGGCCGCGCACCAGATCGAGCCAGTGGTAATTCTTGATCGCCGGGTCGATCGAGGCCGGCGGAATACGCATCTTGTCGCTGATGGCGACGCGCAGACCGCGCTGCAGCTGCTCGGCGTTGGCGACCGAGCCGAACGGCACGGCGAAGGCCATGAAGCGGTTGACCGCCTGGCGCGGGTCGCGGCTGAAGGTCGGCGAGGCGCCGCGCGTGCACAGCATCTCGACATAGGCGGCGCGATGACCGGACAGCGCCACGCAATTGTGCAGGATTTCGGTCACGCCGTCGCGGTCGAAGGGAATGGTCATGCGCAGCTTTTCCAGCCCGCCGAGGAAGCGGTCGAGATGCAGATCGAGGCGGAAGAAGTGGCCGTTCCAGACATGCACGGTGTCGTAGGTGGCGTCGGAATGCAGAAAACCCCAGTCCAGCACCGAGATCTTGGCCTGCGACATCGGCAGGTATTGGCCGTCGAGAAAGGCGATGCCGTCGGGGTAGGAATGCGGGTCGACATGGCGGTCGCCAACCACGGGCAGTTGCTTCTCGTCCTGTGTCGTCGCCGTGTGGCTCATTGGGGCTTCCTGTCACGCAAGGCAAGATCAGTAGGCTATCGGCGCTGGGCAGAAGGCATAGAGCCACCCGCCCGGTGCTGTTCGGCCTCGATGACGATCTCGTCGATACATTGGATCGGAATTGCCTTAGATTGCGCGCTCTGAACGGGAGGGGGAAGATGGGCAGGCTTGGGGCCGTCATAGCAGCCATGACGATGTTCGCCGCCGCGGGCGAAGCCAGCGCCCAGTGCGCGCGCGAAGGCGAGGAATTGTGCCAGGGCGGGCAGACCTATCGCTGCGAGAAAACCGGCAGCGAATTGACACCGATCTTCCAGAACCCGCCTTGCGCGGTGCCGTCGCTGAGCGGCACCTGGGTCGGCAGCGGCCATCAAAGCCCGGCGGGTGACGCCGGGGCCGACTGGCCGATCGCCATGACCATCAACGATGGCAGCGCGTCGATCGACTATCCGTCACTCGGTTGCGGCGGATCGCTGTCACAGACGTCCAGTGACGGCATTTCGGCGGAATACCACGAGAGCATCACCTACGGTCAGGACAAATGCGTCGACGGCGGCAACATCACCGTCAGGTTTTTCAAGGGAAATCTGTCCTGGACCTGGATCGGCCAGGCCGATGGTCAGCCCTATAATGCGGTCGCAGTGCTTAAGCGGAAGTAGCCGTGGTCATTCCTCCTCGTCATCCGCGTCGAGCAGGCGCGTCGCGCGCCAGCGAGTGAGCACGACGTTGGTCTGCTCGATGACGAAGAAACGCGCCGAGTCGCGGTCGTAACCTTCGCTCAGCAGTTTCTCGTAATCTGTGTGCATGTGGCGGATATGGGCAATCGTCGCCAGCCATACGGCGATGCCTGGTGGCAAGGTCTTCATGTGGACCGCGCCGGCGTCGCCGCGGATCTTCTCCATGTCGGCATAGGGTGCCAGCGGCAGAAGTGCTGTCAGCGCCTTGGCGATGGCGCGGCGGCGACCGGTGGGCGCCGTCATCGCCGAACCCCGTTGGGCTCGTCGCGCCCTTCGATGGTCGCCTCGGCAATGGCGTCGGTCGAGGCGAAATAAGGTTTGATGTCGATGACCGGAGTGCCGTCGAGCACGTCGATGGCGTCGAGATCGATGCGGCCGGTGTTTTGGTCGAGCCCGACGAGCCTGGCCACATGCAGCCCGATTGGGTTGGGGCGGGCAGGGGAGCGCAGCGAAAATACGCCTTTTGCTTCGGCCGCATGGCGTGGTTTCTGCACAATCAGGTCCCGCGGCGCGTGATGCAGCCAGGACAGGATGATGACGTGGCTGGCGCGCTCCAGCCCCCGTAAGCCATTTCGGTAGGGCGCGTCGATGGTCAGCACTGCCTTCTGCCCGGTCTCGCGCGCGGCGCGCATGTTCTTCGGGCAGGTTTCGCGCGTCGTCCACGGCGAGGCAATGCGGCCGATGAAGACGATGCCGTCATCCGGCGGCATCAGTGCGGGATCGTTTTCCAGCCTCTGCTCGCCTTCGCGGGCCTCGAACATCTCACGCGGTCCAGTCATGGCCCATGTCTCTTAAAACGCCACACAAGCGGCATTTTCTTGTCCGGAAGCGACATAGCGCTTGCAAGGTTTCGAAAACTGACATAAACATATGTTTATATCTTTTCAAAGAGAATACGCTGATGCATGTCTCGCTCGACACTATGGTGGATACGTTAAAGGCGGCGGCCGAATCCAGCCGATTGCGCATACTGGCACTTCTGTCGCGCGGTGACCTCACCGTTTCCGATCTTACCGAAATTCTCGGCCAGTCGCAGCCGCGCGTTTCGCGGCACCTGAAGCTGCTTCTGGAGGCAGGGCTGATCGGCCGCTACCAGGAAGGGTCCTGGGCCTTCTTCCGCCTGTCGGATGCGGATTCCGCGCGTGACTTCGTCATGGGCCTGGTTTCCGGCATTCGCGGCGCCGATCCGCAGGTCGAGCGCGATCTTGAGCGCCTGGCCTCGGTCAAGCGCAAGCGGCAGGACCGGGCGGTCGAGTATTTTTCCGTGAATGCGGCAAGCTGGGACCATATCCGCTCGCTTCATGTGCCGGACCGCGCCGTCGAAGCCGCAATGCTGAAACTGGTCGGCAAGCGGCCGTTCCAGTCGATGCTCGATCTCGGCACCGGCACCGGGCGGCTGCTCGAAATCTTCTCGCCGCTCTATCGGCGCGGTGTCGGGATCGACATGTCGCGCGAGATGCTGACCGTGGCGCGCGCCAATCTCGACAAGGCCGGCGTTTCGAACGCGCAGGTTCGGCAGGGCGACATCTTCGCGCCGCCGGTCGAGCGCGATGCCTTCGATCTCGTCACCATCCATCAGGTGCTGCACTATCTCGACGATCCCGCCCGCGCCATCCACGAGGCGGCGCGGCTTTTGCGTCCGGCAGGACGCCTGGTCATCGTCGATTTCGCGCCGCATGCGCTGGAATTCCTGCGCGAGGAGCATGCGCATATGCGGCTCGGCTTTTCCGACCGGCAGATCGCCGACTGGTTTTCGGAAGCCGGCCTCGATCTCGAAGATTCGCAGGAGTTCGAGCCGCGCGGTGGCAATGAGGCGAGGCTCACCGTGAAACTCTGGCTCGGCCGCGATCGGCGCCTGCTGATTGCCGATCCTTCCAACGACACAAGGCAGGCCAAAGCGAACTCGATGGGGGAAATCGCATGAACCAGTTCCGCTTTTCCCGCCGCCCCGACATCGGCGACAAGGTCAGGGTTTCCTTCGAATTCTTCCCGCCGAAGACGGACGAGATGGAAGCGAGGCTGTGGGAGACGGTCACAAGGCTGGAGCCGCTGAAGCCGAAATTCGTCTCGGTGACTTACGGCGCCGGCGGCTCGACACGGGAGCGCACCGCGCGCACTGTAAAGCGCATCTTGACGGAAACCGGTATTCCTGCAGCGGCGCATCTGACCTGCGTCGGGGCAACGCGCGACGAGGTCGATGCGGTCATCCAGGATTACAAATCGATCGGCATCAACCGGTTCGTGGCGCTGCGCGGCGACCCGGCCTCCGGAGTCGGCGAGCCCTACCGGCCGCATCCCGGTGGCTACGAGAATGGCGCGGAACTGGTCGCCGGGCTCAAGACGATCGCGGATTTCGACATCTCCGTCGCGGCTTACCCGGAAAAGCATCCGCAAAGCCCCGATTTCGCCACCGACATCGAGATGCTGAAGCGCAAGGTCGACAATGGCGCGACGCGGGCGATCACCCAGTTCTTCTTCGACAACGATCTCTACGAGCGCTATGTCGAGCGCGTCCGCCGCGCCGGCATCTACATCCCGATCGTGCCGGGTATCCAGCCGGTTCACAGTTTCAAGCAGGTCGCGAACTTTTCAGCGAGGGCGGGCGCGCATGTGCCCGGCTGGCTGGCGGAGCGTTTCGAAGGCCTCGACAAGGACCCGCAGACGCATGCGCTGGTGGCATCGGCGGTGGCAGCCGAACAGGTCATGGACCTGGTCGAGCGCGGTGTCGGCGATTTCCACTTCTACACCATGAACCGCGCCGATCTGGTCTTTGCCATCTGCCATATGATCGGTATTCGCTCGCACGAGGCGGCGGCCGCCGGATCAGCCGCGGCATGAGGTCGGGCTCAACAACAAAAGGCCGGGAAAACCCGGCCTTTTGAATTGGTTGGACTATTTGGGTGCTGGTCTTCCCCGCTTTGGCGGTCAGGGAAGGAAGCCCATAATGAGGGCTCCGATAAAGGCGAACGCAGCACAGATCATCAATGCGTTGATAGGCCTCGTAAGTCCCATGACATAGCCTCCTCTTAAAGAGCTATGTCATGGAGTCTAGGTTCATTTGTGCCACAGGCAAGCGGAAAATGTGCTGCATTGCGACGTGATTGTGAAATCCGCGACATGTCTTTTGCCGTTAGGCTTTGAAACTCCTAGGCAAATACCGACTTCAGACCTGTGAATAAAATGTGGCCGGCTCGTGTCGCTGCCGTGTCATGGCAGCGCTACCGCCCCGAAAGTCGAATTCGACT